>MGPL01000070.1:0-1127 GCA_001797415.1 Deltaproteobacteria bacterium GWA2_55_10 | reverse complement strand
TTAAAGTCCCGAAATGCACGCATTTATATTCGGCATTAATACGCAGGGAATATTATCTGGAGGGATGAGGATGGGCGGCAGGTACAGGTATATAATCGTCGGCGGCGGGCTCGCCGGGGCGTCGGCCATAAAAGGCATACGCGGACGCGACAGGGAGGGAAGCATACTCCTGCTGTGCGCCGAGCCCCATATACCGTACGACAGGCCGCCGCTCACTAAAAAGCTCTGGTTCGGCAAACAGAAGCTTGAGGATATATATCTCAACCCATCTGAATTTTATGAAAAGGACGGGGTGTCGGCAAGGCTAGGAGTGAGGGCCGTTAAATGTGACGCCACGGAAAAGACGCTCCACGACGAGACAGGCGCGTCCTTTCAATATGAAAAGCTCCTCATGGCAACCGGCGGATCGCCAAGGATACTCGATATCCCCGGAGGCAGCCTTGAAGACATATTCTATTACCGCTCTATCGACGACTACACTCGCCTCAGGGAGAAGGCCAAAGAGGGCGCTTCGGCCATAGTCGTGGGCGGAGGCTTCATAGGCTCTGAAATAGCCGCGGCGCTCAATATCAACAAGGTCGAAGTCACGATGATATTCCCCTCCGCTTATTTATGCAGCCGCGTTTTCCCAGAGGCGCTCGGCCTGCATATACAGGAAGACTTTGAAAAAAGGGGCGTGCACATATTCGGCCACACGACCCCGGCAGCCATTCAGAGAAAAGGCAGGAAGTTCGTGGTCACGACGACAAAAAAGCAGAGCTTCGAAGCCGATATACTCATCGTAGGCGCAGGCATAGCCCCAAATATAGAACTGGCGCGAAGCGCGGGCATAAAGGCCGATGACGGCGTACACGTAAACGAGTTCCTGCAGACCTCGGACCCCGATGTCTTCGCAGCCGGCGACTGCGCTAATTTTCCGTACAAGGCGCTCTCGAAAAGGACGAGGGTCGAGCACTGGGACAACGCGCTCATGCAGGGCGCTTTGGCCGGCGAGAACATGGCAGGGGCAATGCGCCCCTATGACCATATGCCGTACTTTTTCTCTGACCTCTTTGATTTCGGTTATGAGGCAGTGGGCGATGTAAACTCCGGGCTCCAGACCTATGCCGACTGGCAGGAAGAGAACG
>MGPL01000069.1:1809-5965 GCA_001797415.1 Deltaproteobacteria bacterium GWA2_55_10 | reverse complement strand
GTCCGGCGACGAAGGCACGATAAACATCATCTCGTTCTTCCTCGGCCTCGACGAGTACGCCTTCGAGGTGGCCGACGCGGTTGAGGTGTTGAGGCCCAGGCAGGTGACCGAGGTTCCGAGGACCCCGGACTGGATAAAAGGCATACTCTGCGTAAGGGGCGAGATGGTCCCGGTGGTAGATTTGCGGATGCGCCTCGGACTCGGGGCTTCCGAGAGCAGGCCGTCCTCAAGGATACTGGTTGTCGCGGTCGAGGATACGAAGGCCGGCCTCATGGTTGACAGGCTCTCCGGCGTAAGGGAGGTGCCTCAGAGCCTCGTGGGCCCGCCCGAGGAGGCAGGGCCGAACGCCCTTTTCACGAAAGGCGTGATAAACGCCGGCGAGAGGATGATAAGGCTCCTTGACGCCTGGGCCCTTGTAGACGCCGAGGGGCAATGAAGAAGATCAGGTCAAAGTACACTCAGCCTGATTTCCAGTTCATACGCTTCAGGCTTGGCGGCAGGGAATTCGGCATAGACGTTACCTGCGTCAAGGAGATCATGAGGCTCAAGGCGACGGTAACGGAAGAGGGCGCGTTTCCCTTTGGGAGCGGCATGATAAAAATCCGTTCCATGACCATACCCCTCGTAGACCTGAGGAAAAGGTTTAACCTCCCGGTTGATTTGACGGAAAATTCAAGAATAATAATAGTTTCCATAGAATCATTCATAACCGGACTTATTGTGGACGAGGTCTCTGACATAGCCCTGGGCGCAAAGGAAGTCACATTGAAGCCCGAGCCCAGGGGCGAGGTCTGGGACCCGTGCCTCGAAGCGCTTGTCGACACAGGCAACGGCAAGGTGCTGATCCTTGAGCCTTCAAGGCTTCTTACGGAAGATGAGAAAAAGGCCCTCTCGTGCCCTGCCTCCGGCGTATAAGGCCTTCAATCTGCTTGAAAAAATAGCTGTTTTCGTGGTATTTCTAACCAATGCGCATTTTAGCAAACTTGATAAATAACAGATTCGCCAGGGTCACGAAGCTCCTGCTGCTGCCGTTGCTCATTCTGGTCCTCTCCGGCTGCTCCAATACCGCGCCGGACCAGTTCAAGAGGGATGCCAGGGAGGTCTATGACAGCGCAATGGAGGCGTACCTGAGCGGAAGGCTCGAGGAGGCCGAGAAGTCCTTCAAGACCATCATGGAAGACCACCCCCTGAGCCAATATACCCTTTCAGCCGAACTGATGCTCGGGGACGTGAGCTACGCCTCGGAGAAATACGATGACGCGAGCATGTATTATACGAACTTCGTGGCGCTCCACCCGGCCCACCCCAAGGCGCCTTATGCGCTTTTCCAGAAGGGCATGAGCCATATGAAGGACGTGCTCACGCTTGACAGGGACCAGGCCTCGGCCAGGAAGGCGCTCTTCGCCTTCGAGGACCTCATCACAGCTTATCCGCAATCGCCATACGCGGAGAAGGCCAGGGAGTTTTCCGGCTTTCTCAAGAACAGGCTCGCGGAGCATGAATTCTACATAGCCCGCTTCTACTTCAAGAAGAAGAACTACAAGGGCGCGCTTGGCCGCCTGAAAGAGATACTGGCCTCGTACCCTGATGGCGGCATAAACGACAAGGCGCTCTTCTACATAGGCGAGTCATATCTGCGCCTCGGGGAGAGCGACCTTGCCAGGGAAGCCTTTTCGACCCTCATAAACAACTACCCCGAAAGCAGCTTCACCCACGACGCTAAAGGCAGGCTCAAGGCAGGCGCCGCTTAGAAGTTGGAGACTATGGAAAAGGGCACTCAGCACAATTACGACCTGGGCAAAAAGGCCTTTGACGAGAAGAAATACGATACGGCGCAGCAGTACCTCGAGAAGGTCGCCGTGGAACGGGCCGGGTACGCGGATGTACATAATATGCTGGGCCTCATCTATTACGAGCAGTCGCGCTTCGACGACGCGCTCAAATCATTTCACAAGGCCCTCGATATAAACCCGAGCTATACGGAAGCCGCGCTCAACCTTTCGGTCATATACAACGAGCTCGGCAGGTTCGATAAATCTGTAGAGGCGTACGGTCTCGCGAAGCAGGGGAGGACTGGCGCGCATTCGTACCTCGATCCCTATGTAAAGGGCAAGCTCGCCAATATGCACGCGGACCTCGGCACCATATATAAAGACCTCGGCTTCTACACCGAGGCCGTGGAGGAATATAAGAAGGCGCTCCGTTTGAGGCCCGAGTTCGTGGACCTCAAGACCAGCCTTGGGGTTGTTTACAGGGACCTCAGGGACTTTAACAGCGCGGTAAGGGTCCTGCAGGAGGCTGTCGGCCAGAACCCCGGATATCCCTCATCGAGGATACAGCTCGGCCTTACCTTCTATGTGATGGGCCAGCACGAGAAGGCAAAGACCGAATGGCTCAAGGTACTACGTGAACACCCCAGGGACAGGATGGCCCAGATGTACATGAACCTGCTCCTCAGCCCGTCAAGCAGGCCTTAGTCCGAAATTTTCAGGCATTTTACCGCGCACTCTGCAGTTTGTTTTTCATCGTTTCCTCTCCATCTCCGTAAATTTCAAGTAAGCTGAATTTAACCGGCTGACAGGTATCGTATTCTTTTTCTTTCTTCCCCTCCCTTGACGGGAGGGGACCGGGGGGAGGGTGATTTGCAGCTTGCCAATAGGACTGATTAATGGTATATTTCTGATTATTCTGAATTGTATGATTTGACGGAGGGGCGATGGCGAAGAAAAAGGACTCGGGCTGCTGCAGGCCCGGCGATGTAAAAGCTGCTGCATGCAGGGTCGAGGCTGTCGTCAGCGTTGACGAGAGGGGGCAGATGGTGCTGCCCAAGGAGCTACGCGACAGGGCAGGGTTGAAGCCCGGGGACAAGCTCGCGGTCGCGACATGGGAGAAGAATGGCGAGGTCTGCTGCATAACGCTGGTAAGAGTGGACGACCTCGTGGATATGCTCAAGGACAGGCTCGGCCCCATTATGAAGGAGATATTATAAGGAGGCTCCCATGAAAGAAAAGGTAAAGCTCGGCGAAAAGCCCGGGGCATGCTGCGGAGGCAGTACGGAGGCTCAATGCGCGCCCCGGAAAACCCCGTTCAGGACAGACTCGATATTGACACGGAAGGACCGCCTCGATCACTTCAGGTGCAGGGTCGGCTCGTACAGGATGAAGTCCACGGTGGAGCCCGGTCTTTACGCGCTCGGGAACCCGGGCCAGAACTCGGATGTTTTCGTAACCGCGAACTACAAGATGAGCTTCGATATATTACGCGGCTCGCTTTCAGGCATGGACGCGTGGATACTGGTCCTGGACACAAAGGGCATAAATGTCTGGTGCGCCGCCGGGAAGGGGACCTTCGGTACGGAAGAACTGGTAAAAAGGATATTCGCGGAAGGGCTGTTTGAGAAGGTATCCCACAGGAGGATAATCCTGCCGCAGTTGGGCGCTCCCGGTATATCAGCCCCTGACGTTAGAAAGCAGACAGGCTTCAGGCCCGTATACGGCCCTGTCCGGGCAGCTGACCTGAAGGCCTTCGTGGCTGCCGGCTGCAAGGCAGGGCAGGGGATGAGGCGGGTTGAGTTCGGCCTTCTGGACAGGCTCGTGCTTACGCCTATGGAACTGAGGCCTGCTTTCAAGGCGTTTTTCCTCTTTGCCATGATAGTGCTTGCGTTATCCGGCCTATTGCCCTCGGGCATCTCCTTTTCATCGGCTCTCTCGCTTGGCGCTCCCATACTCATCCTGGGCATCGTATCGATAATCGCAGGCGCGTTCATAACGCCGGCATTGCTCCCGTACATACCCTTCAGATCGTTTGCCGTTAAAGGCTGGCTTGCGGGTCTCGTATCCTTGATCATGGCATGGGCCTTTGTAACCGTTCCCGAAGGAGTCGCCTTCAAAGCCATGTCCTTCATCTTCTTCCCATTAGCAAGCTCGTACCTGGCGCTTCAGTTCACGGGATCGACAACCTATACGGGTATGTCGGGCGTGGCAAGGGAGCTTAAAATTTCAATACCGGTCTACACGGCAGGGGTCCTCATCTCATCTGTCCTTTTCATCGCATTGAAGCTCGGCCAGTGGGGGATACTGTGAAGTACCTCAAGGGCGTGGCGACGCTCGAATATGACACATCCAAATGCAAAGGCTGCGGCCTGTGTGCCCAAGTC
>MGPL01000069.1:0-1781 GCA_001797415.1 Deltaproteobacteria bacterium GWA2_55_10 | reverse complement strand
ACAAGAGGGCGAGAGTGACTGACAAAGACCTCTGTATGGAATGCGGCGCGTGCATGAGGAACTGCGAACACGGGGCGATAAAGGTCAATGCCGGGGTGGGCTGCGCGGCGGCGCTTATCAGAGGGATGGTAACGGGGGATGTCTCTTGCGGGTGCTCAAGCGAGACGGATAAGAATAAAGGGGCGTGCTGCTGAATTTGCCCTTTTAGAAATGAACAAAGCCCCCGTTATTATCCCGGAGGCTTTGTGCTTTAAAGCTCAACTTCAGTTTATATCACGCCGACATCTCTTCCACCGTCTTATACGCCTGCTCGACAGCCTTGCCGATGTTTCCGGCATCCGGCCCTCCGGCCTGCGCGAGGTCAGGCTTGCCGCCGCCCTTGCCGCCTATCACAGGCGCGAGCCTCTTTATAATCTCTCCGGCGCTGTACTTGTCAGACAGGTCCCTTGTAACGGCAGCGAGAAGCAACGCCTTCGAGTCCTGCGCCGCCGCGAGCACCACTATGCCTGAGCCGAGCTTTGTCCTCAGCGCGTCGGCCATGTCGCGAAGCTCTTTGGCATCACCTGATACCTTTGCCGCGAGCACGTTTACACCGTTCACCTTGCGGACGGATTCAAGCAGCTCTCCTGCCGCGCCGGCCTTCTCCTTGCTCTTGAGGCGTTCTATCTCCCTCTCGAGCTCCTTTTCCTCTTCGAATATCTTCTTTATCTTCTCAGGCACATCGTTTTTGGGCACCTTCAATAAAGACGCCGCCTCTTTGAGGGTATCCTCAACCCTGGTCAGGTACTCGATGGCAGCCTCTCCGGTAACGGCTTCCAGCCTTCTTACGCCGGCCGCGACCGAGCTCTCTCCGGTAATCTTCACAAGGCCGATGTCGCCGGTGCGCCTTACGTGAGTGCCGCCGCAAAGCTCGGCGCTGACATTCTCGACCTGCACCATGCGCACGAGGTCTCCGTATTTCTCGCCGAAGAAGGCAAGCGCGCCCCGCTCAACAGCCTCGTTATAAGTCAGCACGTCTGTCCTGACATCCTTGTTGGAAAGGATCGCCTTGTTGGCCTCCTGCTCGATCTTCTTGAGCGTATCGGCCCCGAGCTGCTCGAAGTGGCTGAAGTCGAACCTGAAGTAATCGGGGGCGACGAGAGAGCCAGCCTGCCTCACGTGCTCGCCGACGGTCTTTCTCAGTATTGCGTGGAGTATGTGGGTGGCGGTGTGGTTCCTGCGGGTGGCGTTGCGCCCGTCGATATCTATCACAAGCTCAGCCGCATCGTCTACGTTTATTGTGCCTTCGGTGACCGTGCAGTAGTGCACTATAAGGTCTGCGACGGGCTTTCTCGTGTCATTGACCTTTAAAGTGAAGCCCTTACCCACGATGACGCCCTTGTCCCCGACCTGTCCGCCGGACTCGGCGTAGAAGGGCGTCTCGTTGGCTACGACCTCGACATCCTCGCCTGCGAAGGCGGCGTCTACCGTCTTGCCTTCCTTGACGAGGCAGAGCACGCGGCTTGCAACCGCGTCCATGTGGTAGCCCACGAACTCGGTCTTGAGGCCTGAGGTTGAAAGCGACTTGTAGAACTCCTGTGTAGCCTCCCTGCCTTCGAGACCCTTCCACGACGCCCTTGCCATCTTCCTCTGCTCGCCCATGAGCCTGTTGAAGCCGGTCTCGTCTACGGAGAAGCCTTCCTTGCGGACGATGTCCGCGGTAAGGTCTACGGGGAAGCCGAATGTGTCATAGAGCTTGAACGCGACGTCTCCGGGGACCTTTGTCTCGTTCATCTCCTTCA
>MGPL01000068.1 GCA_001797415.1 Deltaproteobacteria bacterium GWA2_55_10 | reverse complement strand
GGCAGCCCATGTCGCCTATGGAGCCCGCCCTCTTGCCCTTGTAAGCGGCGCCTATGGACTGCGCCGCGTCCTCGATGACAGGTATCCTGTACTTGCGGCCAAGCTTCATTATGGGGGCCATGTCTGCGCACTGCCCGTAGAGGTGCACCGGGATTATTGCCTTCACCTTTTTGCCGTTTTTCCTGAGCGCTGCCTCGAGCTTTACCGGGTCTATATTATATGTATCAGGGTCGATGTCCACGAAGAGCGGAACTGCGCCGAGCCTGGCGATAGAACCCGCGGTGGCGAAGAAGGTGAAAGGGCTTGTAGCGACCTTATCGCCCGCCTTCACGCCTGCCGCCATCAATGCCAGCAGAAGCGCGTCCGTGCCTGATGCGACGCCCACGGCGAACTTCGCGCCGCAATAGGAAGCAACTTCGGCCTCAAGGCCGGAGACGTTCTTTCCAAGGACATAGTGCTGAGAGTCGCATACCGTCTTTATCTCACGCAGCACTTCATTTCTGATCTTGCGGTACTGGGAAGCAAGGTCCAACAACTGAACTTTCACGACACCGGCTCCTGTGGTCTGTTTTATGATGGCTTAAGTTTGATTTTTGTCATCTATTGCGGGTTCAGGTTTGCAACCTGAACCCGATGATTCATGAAAAGATGTTACGAAATTTCGGGTTCAATCTGCAAGATTGAACCCGCCTCAGCGTGGAGATTCAATCGCGGCCCGCCGCAACTCGAATACCCATTTGCGCACCCCTCTTTTCTAAAGAGGGGTTGGGGGAGATTATCTTTAAATAGCCTTATATGTAATCCCCCTCTTTCCCCCTTTAGAAAAGGGGGAAGATATGTCTACCCCGCTTCCCTCTCGCTCTTCCTGACATTGTCTATTATGCCGTTTATGAAGGCCCCTGACTCCTCGGAGCCGTAGCGCTTCGCGAGCTCCACCGCCTCGTCAATGACGACCTTATACGGCACGTCCTTCGAGTAGATGAGCTCATAGACCGCTATCCTCAATATGTTCCTGTCGATAACGCCCATGCGGCCGACCTTCCAGTTCGCGGAATGCCGGTCTATGGTCGCGTCTATCTCGGGGAGCCTGGAGGTAATGCCTTCTACGAGGGTCTCGCAATATCTCCTGGCCTCTGTGCCTGGAAGGAGATCGTCAAGGCCGTCTTCGGCTGAAGAGCCGGGTGAGATGTCTATCCTGTAGAGTATCTGGAGGGCGGTCTCCCGCGCCTTTCGCCTAACGCTCATTCTTGTTCAGCTATTTCCTTTTTCCGATGGTCTTCAGGAGATTGGCCATCTCGATTGCGGTGAGCGCGGCGTCCCTGCCCTTGTTGCCGGACTTGGCGCCTGCCCTTTCAATGGCCTGTTCGAGGTTGTCTGCCGTGATTATGCCGAAGGAGACGGGCGTGCCGTAGTCCAGCGCGACCCTTGCTATGCCCTTGGCCGCCTCGCCCGCGACGTAGTCGAAGTGAGGTGTAGCGCCCCTTATGACGCAGCCGAGGCAGAGTATGGCGTCGTAGCGTCCGGACTCGGCCAGGGTCTTCGCGGCGACCGGGATCTCGAACGAGCCGGGGACCTTGACGACGTCGATATCTGAATCAGCGGCCCCGCTCCGCACCAGCGTATCGAGCGCGCCTTCGAGGAGCCTTCCGCTGATGAAATCGTTGAACCTTCCCAGGACTATGGCAACTTTGAGCCCCTTGGCGCTAAGATTGCCCTCAAGTATTCTCGGCATAAACCCTCCATAAAGGGAATTTTTCTTCAATTCAATGCGGCTAAAATATACAACTACAAAGGGGATTTAAGCAATCCCTATTTTTCGGTCTCGTCAGGGCAGGTCTCGAAATAGCCGTCGAGGTTCGATATCAGGTGCCCCATCTTGTCCTTCTTGACCTTGAGGTACTTTAAATTCCTCTTGTGCGGCGTGGACTCTATGGGGACCCTCTCGACTATCTCGAGGCCAAAGCCTTCGAGGCCCTTTATCTTCTTGGGGTTGTTGGTCATGATGCGCATCTTCTTCACGCCAAGGTCCAGGAGTATCTGCGCGCCTATGCCGTATTCCCTCAGATCCGCCTTGAAGCCGAGCTTCTCGTTGGCCTCTACCGTATCGAGCCCCTTGTCTTGAAGCGCGTAGGCCTTGATCTTGTTGACGAGGCCGATGCCGCGGCCTTCCTGGTGCATGTACAGGAGTATGCCCTTGCCTTCCTTCTCTATCATCTTCATCGCGCCCTTCAACTGCTCGCCGCAGTCGCAGCGTTCGCTGCCGAAGACGTCTCCGGTAAGGCACTCTGAATGGACCCTCACCAGTATCGGCTCCTCCGGGTCTATCTCTCCCTTGACGAGCGCAAGGTGCTCGTGGGCGTCGACCTCATTGGTATATGCTATTGCCTTGAATTCGCCGCCGTGGCGCGAGGGAACGACAGCCTCAGCGGCCCTTGTTACGAGCCTGTCCTTCTTGAGCCTGTACTCGATGATGTCGGCGATTGTGACAATGAGGAGGCCGTGTTCCCTGGAGAAGGCCTCGAGGTCCTTCATCCTCGCCATGCTGCCGTCCTCGTTCATTATCTCGCAGATGACGCCCGCGGGCTTCAGCCCAGAGAGCCTCGAGAGGTCTACAGAGCCCTCTGTCTGGCCAGTGCGCACCAGCACTCCGCCAGTGCGCGCCCTCAAGGGGAATATGTGGCCGGGGCGCACCAGGTCGCCGGGGACCGTATTTTCGTCGACGCAGGTAAGTATGGTCTTTGCCCTGTCTGCCGCGGATATGCCCGTGGTAACGCCGTCCTTGGCGTCTATTGAAATGGTGAAGGCGGTCCTGTAAAGGGACGTGTTGTCATCGACCATGGGCGGCAGCAGAAGCTCATCCGCCCTCTCTTCGGAAAGGGTCACGCATATCAGGCCCCTGCCGTACTTGGCCATGAAGTTTACGGCCTCAGGCGTGGCCATCTCGGCTGCCATGCAGAGGTCGCCCTCGTTCTCCCTGTCCTCGTCATCGACAAGGATTACTATCTTCCCTTCCCTGATCTGCCTGAGGGCCTCTTCTATCCTTTTTATCGACATCTGCCTAACCCTTCCCGAAAAATCCGTGCTCTGAGAGGAATTCTTCCGTAATGCGGCTATCTTTCTTTGCAAAAAACTTCTCTATATACTTTCCAAGTATGTCTGTTTCTATGTTTACCTTCGAGCCCTCCTTCTTTGAAAGGAGGTTCGTGTTCTTCAATGTATGCGGTATTACCGCTATCTTTACAAAATCAGCCCCGAGGTCGGCTACCGTAAGGCTTATGCCGTCTATCGCTATCGAGCCCTTCTTCACTATCTGGGGCATGAGGCCGGAGGGCACCGAAACGGTAAGCTCCAGGTTCTCTGCGCTCCTGACAATGGATTTTATGGCGCCTGTTGCGTCGATGTGGCCTGTGACCATGTGGCCGCCGAGCGGCTTTGAGAGCGTGAGGGCAAGCTCCACATTGACCTTATTGCCCGGCGCGAGCGACCCGAGGGTCGTTACATTGAGCGTCTCAGAGCTTACATCGGCAGTGAAGGTACTTGCGCTGATGGCGGTCGCGGTAAGGCAGGCCCCGTCAATGGCTATGGAGTCACCTGTCTTTACATTCGAGGGCAAAAGACCGGACTCAACTGTTATTTTAGCAAAAGCCCCTTTTTTTTCAATATGTTTTACCGTACCGACGTCCTCTATGATGCCGGTGAACATGGTTATCTCCCCTTTGCAGGATAGCATTCAACGGAAATGCAGCTTCCGATGGTCCTTGCCTTTATAGCCGTGAGCCCGGGGGCCCGGGAGAGCCCCTTTATGCCCAGAGCGGCTATGGACGGAAGGCCGTCCCCGCCGATTATTACAGGGCCGTAATAAAATATATACTTATCCACCAGGCCTGCCTTTATGAGCGAGGCAGCAAGCCTTCCGCCCCCCTCAACAAGAACGCTCGTTATCTCCCTTTTCCCAAGCCCTCTCATCACAGCCTTTATAGAGAGCCCGTCCCGGGAAGCGCTCACCTTTATGACCTCTGCCCCGAGCGCTTCGGCCTGGGCTATCTTTTTCCTGCCTGTCTTTTGTCCTGTTAAGATAATGAGCCTTGCCCTGCCCGCCTTAACACCATTATATACCTTTGCTGAAGCCGGTAGGGAAAGCGTGCTGTCGAGGACGACCCTCACAGGGCTCTTTCCGCGGACGAGCCTGACGCTGAGTTCCGGGTCGTCTTCGAGAAGGGTGCCGCTGCCGACCATTACAGCGTCATTCATCGAGCGGAGCCTGTGGACTTCCTTGCGGGCCTCGACGCAGGTTATCCATTTCGACTCTCCGGCTTTTGTGGCTATCCTGCCGTCAAGCGACATGGCGAGCTTGAGAGTAATAAAGGGCGTCTTGCGGCGGATATAGATGTTATAGGCCTCATTCAGTGAAGCGCACTCATCCCTGAGCACGCCTGTCGTAATATTGATACCGGACCTTCTCAGGGCAGCGATGCCCTTTCCGGCTACACGCGGGTTGGGGTCGAGCGTTCCTACTACTACCTCTTTTATTCCTGAGCTTATGATGGAATCCGTGCAAGGGGGCGTCCTGCCGAAGTGGCAGCAGGGCTCGAGAGTGACGTAGAGGGTCGCCCCACTCAAGTCTCCCGCGCCCGAGAGCGCTTTTATCTCAGCATGGGGCATGCCTGCGCGGCTGTGATAGCCTGATGATATAATCCGGCCGCCCTTTACGATGACCGAACCGACTGCGGGGTTTGGGCTTGTCCTGCCGAGCCCTTTGCGGGCAAGCTTCAATGCCGCATGCATGAACTCTTCGTGCGGCATGCTAATTCCTCTTCTTCACCTCAAGGAGGTCCTTGAGCTCGTTCATGAACTCCTTTATGTCCCTGAACTCCCTGTAGACAGAGGCGAACCTCACGTAAGCTACCTCGTCGAGGCCCTTTATCTCTTCCATCACGGCCTCGCCCACGGAAGAGCTCGGTATCTCCCGTTCGCCCGAGTCTATGAACCTGGTCTCCAACCTCGCGACCGCCTTCTCGATGTCGTCGAGGGCTACGGGCCTCTTTTCGCAGGCCTTCATGATGCCGTTCAATATCTTCGTCCGGTCGAACGTCTCCCGCCTGCCGTCCTTCTTTATGACGAGCGGGAGCGCCTCCTCGACCCTCTCATAGGTTGTGAAGCGCTTGGCGCAGCTCAGGCATTCCCTGCGCCTGCGCGTGGTGCTGCCGTCCTGGGAGAGCCTGGAATCTATGACCTTGTCCTCAAGGTATTCGCAAAATGGGCATTTCATAAGGGAAAATATTATCAGATGGTGGCTGGTAATGACAAGCGGTAATTGAGCGTGGCAGGCCTTCGGGCAAAAAAAAGCCCCCGGCTCCGCCGGGGGCTCATTTGTTCTCAGAAAGGTTATACCAGCTTACTTCGCGCCGAGGACAGCGTCCTTGCAGGCCTTCGCGACCCTGAACTTGACTACCTTCTTGGCCGGTATCTTTATCGCAACGCCGGTCTGGGGGTTCCTGCCGACTCTCGCCTTCCTCTTTACGAGCACAAGCTTGCCGATGCCGGGAATCGTGAAGGAGTTCTTGGCCTCCTTATATGAAAGCTGCGCGAGGGTGTTTATCATCTCTGCGGCGATCTTCTTGGTTACACCGGTCTTCTTTGCGATCGAATCAGTAACCTGCGACTTGGTCAACGGCTTTCCCATCTGAACCTCCTCTTATGTTTTGGAAGATTTGAAACCCGCACATTGATTGCAGCGGGGCAATTCTCATGTGTGGTTTAGCTATTCATACAATTTTTTTTATTCCATTGCAAGCTAAAAAAATAAAAATCGTCACTTTGACCGCTAAGCACGCGGATGCAACGAGCCTCTAAAAATTATAAATTTAAGATTGACATGAAATTACGAGAGTGATAATAATATATATCCGTCTCC
>MGPL01000067.1:4023-6785 GCA_001797415.1 Deltaproteobacteria bacterium GWA2_55_10 | reverse complement strand
ATAGAGCCACATGCAGATCAGCGTAGCTCCCAGCCAGCTTACGTACTTGAAGGCCCTCCGGCTCCTTGAATGCACGATGAGGAGCTTGAAGAGTATTATGAAGAGCCCCGCTGTCCAGCCGCCGAGAGACCAGAGGCTCAAGCCGTACGTTGCGAAAGAGAGCACCGCCAGGATAAGGAATATGACGAAGCTTATGAAGCCGTTTGCCCTGTGTATCTTCCTCTCCAGCGGGCCCTTTGCCTTGACCATCTGAAGGCCGCTTATGAAGCTCGTGGTTGCCAGTATCAAGCCGATGCTGGCGAGCACGGTGGAGAAGTTCGTGAACGCGTTAAAGAGTTCGAGTATGCCGTTCATCTGTTATTCCCTGTATACTATCTTGAATATGTTCTTCTGCACAAGGTACGAGACTATGCCGAAGTATATGAGCACTATGGGCATTATGAGGAAGATGTTCGGTATCGTGGTGTTCTCTGCCACCTCATTGCCGTCGGATTCGCTTATGACGATGCCGTAGGTGTTCCTCAATGTCCTGTTCCCGGTTATCTTGTTGCCGTGAGAGGCAAAGACCATGATGCCGTCCCACGAGTTCAGGTTAACGCTGTTGTTAACGATCTCGTTGTCGTCGGAGTAGCTTATGAAGAAGCCCTTGTCCTTGTTCAGGGTCGCGCTGTTGAGCTCTATCCTGTTGTGGCCGGACTTTTCCATGTACAGGCCGTACTGCGCATTCGAGCTCGATATGTTGCCTCTTACGGTGGAATAGCTCGTGCCGTAGAGGGTTATCCCGTTGCCGTTGTTGGTCAACTGGTTGTTGGAGAGGGTGACCTTCGTAGAGTTGGAGACGAGCACCCCGGCCACGGTCGAGCCTGTCGCCCAAAGGCCTGTAACGGAGACGTCGGCGGCGTTTGATATCTTTATGGCCGGCTTATTCTGGATGGCCGCCTGTATCTGCGTCGAGGCCGGCCCCATGTTCGACCGCAGGATAAGCGGCTTTTCTATCATGACGTTCTCGACAAAGACGCCGCTGTTGACGATGATGGTGTCATACGGCATGGCGGCGTTCACGGCCTCCTGTATCGTTTTGAACCGCTCAGGAACATAGTGTGTGGCGGCTTTAGCGATAGAAGGAGCCAGGGACGCGATGATAACGAATAGGATGCTGAATGACTTTTTCATTAATGAGCGCAGAGAATACCATTCGCAGCCCATTGAGGGCCGAACCGGTTTATCTCTCGATTGAAGTGGATTTAAAGTAAAATCATAGCAGAATGGCCCGTTAAAGTCCATTTTTTTGTACTCTTTTCCGGTACTTCGGTCTGCTTGTCAGGCTGAATTCGCAGCTCTTAATCCTGTATGACTTTCAAATCCTTGAACGCGGCATCCGTTGCCCCTGCCCACAGCCCACTTTTTGCCTGTTTAAGCGTTTTGATTTCAGTCTGGCCCTGCGGGACGCCGTTGATGTAAAAAGATGCCGTATTGCCGGAGACCCTTGCCTCTATCTCATGCCATACGTATCTCCTCAGGAGGACGCCTTCAGCGGCCCTGGTAAAGATGTTTCTGCGCCCCATTTCGCTCTTCCCGTCATGCTTCCATAGCTCGATTGTGCCGCTGTCGGTGTTGATATAAAAGACATGGTACTTGAGGCTGTCCCTGGCGTTAAAGATCACCCCGGCGGTATTGCCCCTGTCCACCCTGACCCGTGCCTTTACAGTATAGCCCCGTCCGTTTCCGGGCAGGCCGAAGATGATGCGGGCAGGCATCTTCTCCCCTCTGTGATTTAGCGCATCTCCTTCGCCCTTCCAAATGCCTGAGGAGACCGAAGGCTCATCCGGGCAGCCCCAATCAGGGGCCGCTGATTTCGAAAGAAGGCTTACATCGGCGCAGCGCGCGTATTCCCGGTATCCATCCGCTTCGAGTCTTCTCCTTATCCCTTCCTGCATCCTTTCAAGGCCGTGCGGTATCAGCCTGTTGTCGTATGCTATCACCGGATGCCGTTCTATCGCGCTTGTGAATTCGCCGATGTCGTCCTTCGAAGTGAGGATGGACAGAGAGAGGAACCTGTGGTCAGGCAGGCAGCCGTGCTGCATGTAGATAAGCGAATCGAGGCCGGATACGACAGGTACCCCGGCCTTGCATGCCTCAATGAGCGGGCCTTCCGCGCGGCTTATCTTTACGTCCATATCGCGAGACCTGCCGTTCACTGCTTCCGATACCCTGAACACCCCTCCGGTGTCGTCCTGCAGAAAACGCGTTGAGGCCTGCATGACCGCGGCGCGGTAACCCGGTTGTGTCTCAGGGGCGCAGACGAGGCCTTTTTGCATGCCGTCAACGCACTCCGTGTGCCATGCGAAACGCTCTGCCTCGTACCTGGTCATGAACCCGCTGATGCTCCCGAATACCTTTTCATGGACTGCGCCGCTCAACAGCAGCAGGAGCACAATGAGGCCTGCCGCATATTTCCTCGCTTTCTTTGCCCTTATGAACCTGTAAGCGAAAAGCGCGAGCCCGGGCGCAGCCGCCCAGACAAGCGGGAAGAAATAAGGGGTGACCGACCGGCCCATCGAGTACATGGCCCACATCGCGGAGACGATGACGGATGACAAGAGGAAGAGATGGGTATCTGTGAGCCTGAAGCCTTTTTTTATGATCCTCCCTGATATGCTCCATAAGGCGAGCAGAAGGAAGAGTACGGGAAGGAGCGCCTCAGACGGGAAGACCTGCGGCAGCGCGGCAAACCCCTGGGAGAACGCCGCGTATTGCCTGCA
>MGPL01000067.1:817-3922 GCA_001797415.1 Deltaproteobacteria bacterium GWA2_55_10 | reverse complement strand
TAATCGAGTCCCGCTCTCCGGTGAAGGTTTTGAATGCGTGGCTAAGCAGGAATGATAGAAGGAATAGAAAACCGAGCACAGGCTCCCAGAGGACCAGGAAGCCGAAGAGGAAGCTCCATAAAAAAGACGCCTTTGTTTTATTTAACGAAAGCCAGAGAAGCAGGAGGCCCAGCATCGTAGGCAGCTGCGCCCGGACCGGCCCCATGTTGGGGAATATTATGTACGCGTCCCTCGAGACATAAAAAAATGATAGCACTACCGCGGTAACGAGCCCGGTCATTGCCGAGCCGGTAATCCGCTTTGTCAAATAATAGAGGGCTAGCCCGGCCGCAAAGCTTGTCGAGGTCACGAGCCCGATGAGGCTCATCTGTGAGAGGCCGAAGAGCTTGACCCAGGCCCATATAATGAAGGCGGGCATTAGCCCGTACTGCGCGTGCGTGTGTATGTAAGGC
The DNA here is from genome assembly GCA_001797415.1 of Deltaproteobacteria bacterium GWA2_55_10. GTDB lineage: Bacteria > Desulfobacterota > GWC2-55-46 > GWC2-55-46 > GWC2-55-46 > UBA5799. The sequence goes on along the minus strand of MGPL01000067.1, from coordinate 3,470 downwards.
CACCGTCCCTGGCCAATGCCCGATGCTGGCCCTATCCAGGACGCCCAGTGCGTGAAGTCTATCCTCGCGGGCGGGTAGATGGTAAAGCAGATAAAAAGAAGCAGCATGACTACCGGAGTTACGGGGCTGAGCCTCTTGAAGCCGGTCCGTATTGAAAGGTAGACAGATGCGCTCTGGATGATGACGGCTCCGAATAAGAGGATGAAAAGGAAGGAGCTGAGGAGCGTCTTTATCCCGCTCTTGTCGTAGACGGATTGCGCAGTGCCTGCTGAGAGTAGTTCATGGGGGATTTGTCCTGTAAGGAGGCCTGCAAACGGCGGAAGTTCCAGATACCCGAGCGCGTCTCTCAAGGATACGGCGACGAGCGAGAAGAAAGCTCCGTAAAGAAGGCTCGCGAATATGTCGTCTTTGTATGTCTTTAACCGGCGCCGCCTTGCAGCCTTGTAAGCTGTTATGGCCGACGCTCCGGCGCCTGCCATGATGGCCAGCGCAAAAAGGCCCTTGTTCCCGGCAAACGGGACTGCCAGCGCCGGTAGCGCGGCCGACAGGATCATTATGATATCAGCCGCTCGGAAGGTTTTTTTGAAGGATATGCCGGACAGTATGGAACCTTTTGTGATAGCGTCGATCTGCATGCTTTGGTCCTGATGGAAGTGTGGACAGGAAAGGCAAGGCGGATAGGCGTACAACCGAAGGATTAATCCGCGCTTTAATCGTGAAATTCCCCGTAGCTTTGCTACGGGGGTTACCTTATTACCTCCCCCTTGACGGGGGAGGGCAGGGTCGGGGTGAAAATATTTTTCACCCTCCCCTCAGTCCCCTCCCGTCAAGGGAGGGGAAGAATTTATGAAGACTCCCCGCAGCTTGCTGCGGGGAGGTTCAGCGGCTAACTATAACCGGGTTTTACGGAGTGTCAACTGATGGGAGGGACTGCATATAGGCCTGAGTTTGACCATGTTATAGTCCGGGGATATACTTTTTTATATGCAGGAAAAAGGGGGTACGAGATGAAAGAAGATATTAGAAAAGAGCTTCCCGATTTTCTTCAGAAGGTCATAGATAAATACCCCGGGATCTGGGACGGTTTCGACGCGCTGGGGAATGCCATAAGTGAACTGCCCGGGGGCATTGACAAAAAAAGCCAGCATCTTGTGAAGCTGGGGATCGCGATCGGCGCTGGCAGTGAAGGGGCCGTTCACTCGCATGTTCGCAGGGCCAAAAAGGCTGGTTTTTCGAACGAGCAGATATACCATGCCGCGCTGCTCTCCATAACCACCATTGGCTGGCCGGGCGCCGTGGCCAGGCTATCCTGGATAGATGACATCCTGAAAGAGATTAAAGCCAGAAAAGCCGCCTGATTATTGATGCATAAGAACGCATGGGCGTGAAAGCATCGTACGATGCTCTGCGCTCTACTTCATCTTCGAATTCAGCTTGATCGTCGGTCCATCCACCACGAATGTGCCGCTGCCCTGATGATGTATGGTCTTGGGCCGCTTCTGCGCAGGATCGATCCATGCCTTGAGCACCTCCAGGATGAAAAGGTTATATTTGGCGGCGAGCCGCGTGTCATACACCCTGCATTCCAGGTTGGCGAAGCACTCGGCGATGAGCGGCGCGGCCACACGCGCGGCCGGCACGGGAGTCAGGCCGAAGGCCGTGAACTTGTCGGTGTCGCGGCCTGACGCGTTGCCTGCATCCACCACCTTCGCCGCCAGCTTTCGGGCCGGGATGGCGATCACGCATTCTCCCGTCGCGCGGAGCGCCGTGAAGCTGAAGTTCGCATCGCTGACGACGCATGCGACGAGCGGCGGCATGAACTCGACCATCATGTGCCAGGACATGGTCATTACATTGGCGCGGCCCTTTCGCGCAGTCGTCAGAAGCACGACCGGGCCAGGTTCGAGCAGTTGGTATACCCTGGAGAGCGGAAACTCTTTCATCGTGGTTGTCCTCTGGCGAGATACATATTGAAGTCTAATCATGCAAATGCAAGGTGTCAAATGGCATTTCGTCAGACATGAGCCTGAGATGCGTAGCGTAGGTAATGAAGAGGATTAGCACAAAATCAGCACACTCAAATGAAAAAGGGGTTACGATTTCTCGTAACCCCTTTGATTTTCTGGTGGAGCAGAGGGGGATCGAACACCTGACCTCAAGACTGCCAGTAGGAAACGGCAAAAAACCATAACCCCTTGATTTCGGTCTGACTTTCCTATTTTGACATGAAAATCAAGGGGTTAATTGTTGTCCCTTGATTCCCTCTGTTTCCCTTAAATCCCTCTGTTCCCTCTCTGTCTACAACAATTTTACAACAGTGCGTCAGCCATCCCCTCGATTATAGCTCCATAACCGGCCGCGTGATCCCTTGCGCAGGTTAATCCGCTTGCGGCCATAGGTTGTATATCATCACGAATATGATATCAACTTCAGAATAAGATGGGATGCCGTAACGTGGATGAAGGGACCTTTTAAAATAGTGGTGAAAAATTTTCCGTGAAGTGTGTTGAGACCGGAGGACGCAAACACAGCAGCTTATGACCGGGGGATCGGAATAAGTACGACATTTTACTTTGAAGGCAGGGTTGGCTTGATATTAAAAGCGAATGACTTTACGCCTGGGGTTTTATTGTGATAGAGAGGCAGACCCGAA
>MGPL01000067.1:0-788 GCA_001797415.1 Deltaproteobacteria bacterium GWA2_55_10 | reverse complement strand
ATAGTGCACAAACACGTCTCCGCCGTCTTCTTTGCTGATGAATCCGAAGCCCTTGGAATCATTGAACCACTTAACAGTTCCGTTCGCCATGATGATATACCTCCTTTTTGAGTATTTGAAGCTTTCGGAGGGCAAGTCATAAAAAAAACCGCAACAGAGAAGGTCTTTGCGGCTGCAAACAACAAGGACTTCCGGAACTTCATTCATCATAACATCTCACATAATCTCAAAAAGTGAAAGGTTTATTATTCATACGCCGTTACCTGCGATAAATATCCACACTAAAGCCCCATGCGTATAATCGAGGTCTGCGGTGGCCTTGAAGTCAGCCGGTTCAGTAGCCAGCGGCATTTTAGTGTCCATTTTCATTAGAGCGGTCAGCTAACTTCCAGGAATTTGCATTATATTCCGTAATAAATGCATGAATATGGTATGTTATGTTAAGAAATAGCCAGCGCTTTAATACTCCTTGCCTACCGCCTGGTTCAACTTCGGCCAGCAAATTACCAAGGGCCTTCGACCTAACTATCCAAGTGGAACACTAACCGGGGGCAAGTCACTTGTTCGGCGCCAACTCATTTCAACCCGAGTTCGAGCGAGGAGAATGTCATGGTCATCAAAGAGCTGGGATTTTCAGCTCGCACCCGGAATGCGCTGTTTAACGACCGGGATACCGAGTTGCTGCGTTCGGAGCTGTTCAGCCTCGAGCAATTGAAGCGTCACGCGGAAACGCTGGCCGGTCAGCATAGAATCGATCCGCGTCCGGGGCCGGACAAGTTGCTGCCACG
>MGPL01000066.1:7862-10804 GCA_001797415.1 Deltaproteobacteria bacterium GWA2_55_10 | reverse complement strand
CATCAGGTTCTCATCGATTGAGGAACTGAAAAAGAGCGAATCGAATATCGTCCTCGAGGAGGGCGACGCCATCCACATACCTGAGACGCCTTCACAGGTACAGGTCCTGGGTGCGGTATATAACCAGACCGCGTTCGTCTACAGGCGCGACTTCAAGGTAAAGGATTACCTGGGCAAGGCAGGCGGGCTGAAGAAAGACGCAGACGAGGACGAAATGTACATATTGAAGGTGGACGGGATCGCAGTGGGCAGCGGGTCCGGTTCGTGGACAGGGTGGGATAACGAATCGAGCGGCTGGGGCGGCAGCATGAGATCCGCCAGGGTCGAGCCAGGAGACACGATAGTCGTCCCGGAAAAGGTCGAGAGGACCGTCTGGATGAGGGAGGCTAAGGACCTGACCCAGATACTCTATCAGATCGCCGTTACCGCGGGCGTTCTCATAGTAGCTTTTTGAGCAAGCTTCAACATCGCGTCTGCATCCGGGAGGAAGAATGCTGAGGGAGAACAACAGGCTCATCGTCAACGCTTTCAAGGCCGCGGACCTCGTCATAACGGCGGTCTCGTTCTGCGCCGCTTACATCGTAAGGGATTCCATTCACTCGCTTCCCGCGCTAAAGCCATTTTCCGAGTATTCATTTCTGTTCCTGTTTATCCTGCCGCTGTGGGCCGGTTTCCTCTGGCGCTACGGCGCATACACCTCTATCAGGACAAAGCGTCTCTCCCAGACGCTCTCTCCGGTCTTCAAGGCCTCAGTCGCCGCCGTCCTTGTCCTGATGACCCTCCTCTTCGTCTTCAAGCTGCATTACATAAGCCGCGCCCTCATAGTCCTCTTCTTTCTCTTCAACACCCTGCTGCTGGCTGCCTTCAAGGCGTCTGCCCTGGCTTTTTCCCATTACATCAGGAAGAAAGGCTATAACTTCAGGACCATCCTCATAGTCGGGACCGGGAAGAGGGCTGAGGAGTTCGCCCGTCTTTTCAAGGATAGGACCGAATGGGGCCTCCATGTGCTCGGGTTCATGGAGATAGGCCCCAAAGACGAGGCACGGTCGCCGGGTATCCTGCCCAGGAAGATAATCGGCCATGTTGACAATCTGAAGGGCGTCATAACGAGCACTCAGATAGACGAGGTCGTCTTCATAGTGCCGAGGAAGCTCCTGGACCGGATAGAGGCGCCAGTGCTTACCTGCGAACAGGTCGGGATAAAGGCGAGCATTGTGGCTGATCTCTATCCGCATACGATAGCCAAGATGGAGTCGGGAGAGCTTGAGGGCTGGCCGGTCATGACCTTCAACCCCATAGCCAACCATGAAAAGGGCCTGTTCTTCAAGAGGGCGCTCGACATCATAGTCTCATGCGTGATTCTGACGCTGGTCTCGCCGGTATTCAACCTCGCGGTATTGGGCGTGAAGCTCTCTTCGCCGGGACCGGTCTTCTTCAGGCAGGTAAGGTGCGGCAAGAACGGCAGGCGCTTCAACGTGCTCAAGTTCCGTACGATGGTCGCGGACGCCGATGAGCAAAGGGAAAGCCTCATGCACCTCAACGAGATGAGCGGGCCGGTCTTCAAATCAAAGAACGACCCGAGGGTGACGCCCATCGGCAGGGTGCTGCGCAAGTACAGCATAGACGAGCTGCCCCAGTTCATAAACGTGCTCATGGGTGACATGAGCATAGTCGGCCCAAGGCCGCCTCTCCCATCCGAGGTCGAGAAGTACGACCTGGCGCAAAGGCGCAGGCTCTCTGTAAAGCCCGGCATAACCTGCCTCTGGCAGGTGAACGGGAGGAACAGGATTGGGTTTGCGGACTGGGTCAGGCTTGACCTCGAGTACATAGACAAATGGAGCTTCTGGCTGGACATAAAGATAATACCGAAGACCGTGCCGGCTGTGCTGAGAGGTACCGGCATTTAATGCGCAGGCAGTGGCAAAGGGGCGGGAGGCCCTTTTGCGGCATATTTTTTATCGCGGTACTCGCCGCCGTGCTTGCCGGAGGCAGTGCATGGGCAGGCGCGTCGGTCAATATGCCGGCAGGCAGCTGGATCTACGGCGAGTTCGAACGTCTTGAGGTCAAGGGCCTGATTGAGAGCGGCCTGCTCTCGACAAGGCCTTTCAGCAGGGACGAAGGCCTGAGGCTCGTAAACGAGGCAAAGGATAAGGCTGACAGGGCAGGCGACAGGGGCAGGGCTGCAACGCCTGTTATACTGCGGCTTGCCGGCGAGTTCAGGCGGGACCCGGACGGGCAGAGTTTCTTCAAGCCCGTTGAGCGGGCATACGCTGGATACCTGTACTCTGACCGCCGCCCGTATTTCCCGTCCGTAAACAACAACGGGAATGAATTCGAATCGGGACATAACGGCTTTGCGGGCTTCTCCTCGGCAGCAAAATTCCGGGACACGCTCACCGTCCATTTTACCCCCGAGTACAGGCTTGACGAAGAGTCCTCGCGAGTGAGGCTGCAGGACGCCTATGTAAAGGCCGGCATCGGCCCGTTCGAGTTCCAGGCGGGCAGGGACGCGATGCGCTGGGGGCCGGGCTATCACGGAAGCTTGCTGATGAGCAATAATGCGGAGCCTCTGGATATGATAAAGGCATCCACTGCGCATCCGGTTATCCTTCCCTGGGTTTTCGGCAAGCTCGGCCCCATGAGGCCGACTCTATTCCTGGCGAGGCTCGAAGAGGACCGGGATTTTCCCAGGGCAAACCTTCTCGGCATGAGGCTCGATTTCAAGCCGACGCCGGCCTTCGGCTTCGCCCTGAACAGGGTCATTCTCTTCGGCGGAGAGGGCAGGCAGGCCCTTAGCGCCTCTGACTGGGCCAGCGTATTTTTCGCGACGGACAGCGCCGAGCATTCAAGCTCGCCCATTGACGGCGACCAGATACTTTCGATAGAGGCTTCATACATACATCTTAACGGGACGGGCAGGCTGCCCTGGTCGGGGATGAAGC
>MGPL01000066.1:7361-7774 GCA_001797415.1 Deltaproteobacteria bacterium GWA2_55_10 | reverse complement strand
GCCGTTCCGGATAAAAGATTTCGACCTCAGGGTCGAGTACGCGACGACCGCGCGGGAGAACAGGGTGCCCAGCGCGCAGTGGTACAGGCACCACATATACACTTCCGGATATACCTACAAGGGTAGAGTGATCGGCCATCACATGGGGCCTGACGCCACGGACCTCTTTATTCGAGGCCAGTACCATTCTTCAGGCGGCATGGTCATCGGGGTAGAGGCAGACCTCGAACGCTCGCTCGTGCACGAAAGCGGAAAGACCAAAAGGAAGTGGCTCTCTGCCGACGCGAGCCTCCCGTTCGGGGACGGGTTCAGGCTTTCGGCGAGGGCCGGCGTAGAAGAGGTCAGCGGGCCTGCTGACAGTTATACAAACCCGATCGCCGGGATAAATATTGAAAGGTCTTTTTGAGATGATT
>MGPL01000066.1:6156-7340 GCA_001797415.1 Deltaproteobacteria bacterium GWA2_55_10 | reverse complement strand
GAGCGTCATGCAGGGCGCGCAGGACAATTCCATGAAGGTCTCGATGATGGCTGCCCTTCCCGACGGCTTGGGCTCTGCCTCGGGCGGCCTCTTCGGCAAGTCGTCGACGGACGCCTGGGTCGGCATACTCGAGAGCAACTCAGTGAGGGACGGGATAATAAAGCGCTTCGGCCTGAGAGAGGCTTACGGCAAGGACACGATTGAGGACACAAGGAAGGAATTGGGCGGGAACATCTCTGTGGTGAACACGAAGGAGGACGTCGTCGTCATAACTGTAGAGGACGAAGACCCGAAGAAGGCGGCCGCCATGGCGAACGCCTTTGTCGAAGAGCTCGACAGGATAAACAGGGACGCCGTGATGACCTCGGGCAAGAGCACGAGGCTCTTTGTCGAAAAGAGGCTCGTGGAGACAAAGGGCGAGCTTACGAGGATAGAGGACGGGATAAGGGCCTTTCAGATGGCGAATAAGGCCCTGAAGCTCGACGACCAGTCGGCGGCGATAATAGAGTCTTTCGGGGACTTGAGGGGGCGGCTCGCGGCAAAAGAGGTCGAGCTGCAGGTGCTCCGTTCCTACGCTACGGACTCAAACCCGCAAATGCAGACGATCAAGGCGGAGATAGGCGGCCTCAGGAGGCAGCTTACAGACGCGCAGGAAGGCACCCTGAGCGACACCTTCATACCGACTAACAGGATACCTGACCTGTCGCTCCAGTACGCGAGGCTTCTGCGCGACGCCAAGGTGCAGGAGACCCTCTTCGAGCTGCTTACCCAGCAATACGAGCTTGCCCGCATCCAGGAGGCCAAGGACAGCCCGACGATACAGGTGCTTGACCTGGCGACCGTTCCCGAGAAGAAATCCGGGCCAAAGAGGGGGCTTATCGTCGTGCTTGCGGCCTTTTCGGCTCTTGTGCTCACATCTATCTGGGCATTTATTGCCGAATACCTTGCCGGAATGAAAAACTCAGCTATATGATGGCTCCGGGCCATTTCATATCATGATCAGCCTCAAAAAAATATCTGGCTTTGATCGATTTGACGAGCATGCCTTCGAGGTCGCAAAAGGCGCTGCGACCGCCTTTTTATTCAAGTCGCTCGGCGCGGCCCTTGCGTTCACGTTCAATATCGTGCTGGCGCGTGAGCTGGGCGCGGAAGGAGCGGGCGTATATTATATCGCGCTTACAGTG
>MGPL01000066.1:3770-6143 GCA_001797415.1 Deltaproteobacteria bacterium GWA2_55_10 | reverse complement strand
CAACGGTTATTACCCTCATAGTGTTCCTGCTTGCCCCTTTCATTGCTGATGCAGTCTTCTCCAAACAGGAACTGGCGGCCCCTATACGCCTGGTATCTCTCGGCATACTGCCTTTTGCCCTGCTCTCGATCATTACGCAGATGCTCGTCGGGCTCAAGCGCATCCGCGACTCGCAGCTGGTGAGCGGGGTCATATACTGGGGCTGCCAGATGACAGGCCTCTTTGTGCTCGCCAGGCTCTGGGGGGTCTACGGAGCCGTGGCTTCGTTTGTGCTCGGTTCCGCCGCCGCCGCCGCCGCAGGTTTTTTCCTGTGGAGGTCTGCCGCGCCGCAGATAAGAGGCGTACAGGGGAAGTTCAGCACGCGGGAGCTCTTTGACAGCAGCATGCCCCTGCTCTTGAGCGAGGTCATGATATTGGTGGTAAACTGGTCGGCTATATTTTTTTTAGGGATATGGGGGACAAAGGCCGAGCTTGGCATCTTCGGTGTGGCTTCCAAGGCCGCGGCGATTGTAAGCTTCATCCTCATCTCCGTTAACACTATCGCGGCGCCCAAGTTCGCCGCTCTCTACAGCAAAGGAGAGATCGGCGCGCTCGGTTCGACGGCCAGGGTCTCTGCATTTTTCTCAACGCTGCTTTCCATACCGGCGCTTTTCTTTTTCATAGCGAGCCCGTCGTGGGTGATGTCTCTCTTCGGACCGTCCTTTGTCGAGGGAGCGGCAGCGCTCGCCATCCTGGCTTCCGGGCAGTTCATAAACGTCATCACCGGCCCGGTCGGGTTTCTTCTCATAATGAGCGGCAACGAACGGCTCTACCGCAGCACTCACGTTGCAGCGGCAGCAGTCAATATCGCTCTGAATATCGCGCTCATACCGGGCATGGGCATGACAGGGGCCGCGATAGCGACATCCGCGAGCATCGTGCTCCAGAACCTGCTCGCGAGCTATTTCGTCTACGGGTCGATGAATATAAAGGTCCTGCCGTGGCCTCGGCTCAGGAATTGAAAGGAAACTGATTATTCATCATGGGCCTATCCCTTCGCAAGATAGCGAGAAGATATATCGACTGGAACTGGAGGTGGAACCTCGATTCGGCGTTCCGTTACGAGCAGGCCGTGAGGCTCATAAAAGTGAAAAAGCCCAGGGTCATCGTGGAGGTCGGCTGCGGCAGCAGCAGGGGGATTTCCTCTTTTTCAGGCTGCCCCAGCTTCGGCGTAGACATAGGCTTTGACATGAGGACCTCTCCCGGCATTCAGCGCAGGATAATCGGGTCAGGGGCAATGCTCCCTTTCAGGACAGGGGTCGCTGATTTCGTCCTGTCGACCGACGTGCTGGAGCATGTCCCGCCGGCATTCAGGGGCGAGGTGGTGCGCGAGATGTTCCGAATAGCTGCGAGCGACGCGGTCATATACATAACAGTACCTGCAGGGAAGGACGCGGAGGAAGCAGACTACAGGGTCCACGTTGATTATCTCAAAAGGCACAAGAGGCCGCATGTGATGCTCCGGGACCATGTTGAGAACAAGCTCCCGAAGCAGGAGGATATGGAAGGGCTTGTCAGAGATGAGGCCGAAAAAGCAGGCTGGAAGGTAAGCTCTGCCTCGAGCACCCCGATATGGATCTGGGAGCTTAACCTTCGGGTCTTCGCCGTCGAGCGCTGGGCGCCGGGCCTGCGGCATTTCCAGAGGGCGATCCTGCAGTGGGCATATCCGATTATCAGGACGGCCAGAAGCGGCAAGAACTACAGGATAACTCTCATAGCTTCCAGGGATAAAGGAATAGCCGATGGATAAGACCCGCCAACTTCCGTCTTTTTTCGTGATAGGCGCCCAGAAATCGGGCACAACGACCCTGCATGACCGGCTGCGCGCAGAGGCGGGGATCAGCCTGCCCGGCTGCAAGGAGACGCATTTTTTCAGCCTTGATGATATATACGGGCGGGGCCTCGAATGGTATTATAGCCAGTTTGATCAAAGTAAACAGGGCAGGGACAATCTCATAGGAGAGGTCGACCCGGATTACATATTTTATAAGGATACGCCGGAGCGGATACGGACTATGATCGGTAAGCCACGGTTCGTCCTTTTGCTCAGAAATCCAATCGACAGGGCCTATTCGCATTATCTGATGTCATTGAGGCGCTGCATCGAAACGCTGCCTTTTGCCGAGGCTCTGAAGGCAGAGCAGGAGAGGTGCGGCCGACAGGACCGGGAATATCTGGCTCATTTCAGCTACATGGCCCGCGGCAGATACTGCTCCCAGATAGAGCGTTACATGATGGCGTTTCCCGGCTCGGAGTTTCTGTTCGTCAAGTATGACGAGCTCTTCAGCGCGGATGCCGGACAGGAGGCGTATGACAGGATCTGCAGGCATATAG
>MGPL01000066.1:3214-3706 GCA_001797415.1 Deltaproteobacteria bacterium GWA2_55_10 | reverse complement strand
AATCAAGTTCTTCTCCGATTTTCTGCACGGCCGTTCGCCGGTAAAGAAGGCAGTAGGCCGCCTTATACCGTCGCGAGAGGTGAAGCTCAAGATAGCCATGTTCCTCGAAAGGATGAACAGGTCGCCTGTCAAGGCGGGGAAAAGCGGCTGGCGATGCTCGGTGCCCTCCAGGTTCTTCGATGCAGCCAATACAGAGATACTTGCGCTCGAGAGGCTTACCGGCCTGAAGCTTCAGGACTGGGTCCGAAAGAACAGCGGTGCGGGAAAATGACGGACCTCGGTCTCTGGCATAAAGTCATCCTTCCCGTGACCGCGCATTTCAGGGCCGGGAGAGGGCGCTTTCTCCTGGAGCACTTTCCGGATATCCGGCGCATGAGGATATGCGACCTGGGCGGGTCGCGCCATTTCTGGGACAACCTCGGCATCGACGTGCCCAGGAAGAACATAACCATATTCAATATCAGCGAGGGAGAGACGCAGGGCGTCTCGGGA
>MGPL01000066.1:0-3206 GCA_001797415.1 Deltaproteobacteria bacterium GWA2_55_10 | reverse complement strand
CGACGGCATAGACTTTCGCCTCTATGACGGCAAGAATATCCCTGCCGCTGACAACGAGTTCGACCTGCTCGTCTGCAACTCGGTTTTGGAGCATGTGCCTCCGGCGGACAGGAAGGCGTTGGGAAAGGAGATGACCAGGGTCAAAGGAGGTCTTCTGCCAGACCCCGGCGCGCACGTTCCCCCTTGAGCCCCATTTCATCATGCCGTTCGTGCACTAATGTCGGCTTCATTCTTATACAGGCGAGCCCGTGGAGGATATTGTCGAGGCCCTCTGCCAGGGTAATAAGGGAATATTTCTACGGGACGAAGCTCCTTAAAGAAGACGAGATCAGGGGCATTTTTCCGGGCTGCGTCATCCACCATGAGAGGGCGTTCGGCCTCGTCAAATCCTACATGGCCGTCTACCGCAAGGCCGCGGGCCCGAAGGCCTGACCCGGAAGGTTGGATTTGGGATTGAAGATAGGCATAGACTTTCATGTCGTTGACGGGATTTTCCAGGGGTCGAGGACATACCTTATCGAGCTCTTCTCCAGGGCTTTTCAGATGGCGCCTGAGCACGAGTTCTATCTCTTTCTCGACAACCCTGATGTGCTCGCCGTCTACGGCGACGCCTTCAGCCGCCCCAATGTGAAAGCAGTAAGGATGCCTCACGCGAACCCGGCAAAGAGGCTCTGCCTTCAGCTCCCTGCTTTGCAGAAGCGGTACTCCCTCGACCTGCTGCACGTACAGTATGTAATGCCGGTCCCCAGCCTCTGCCCGGTGGTGGCGACCATCCATGACATACTCTTCGAGAGCCACCCTCAGTTCTTCAAAAAGACCTTTACGCTCAGATCGAAGCTGCTGGTGCGGCGCACTGCCTTGAAGGCGAGGCACATATTTACCTGCAGCCGATATTCGGGCCAGGAGATCATCAATAGATACGGCGTAGACAAGAACAAGGTAAGCGTCATTCCCTACGGCGCAGACATGAAGAAGTTCTTTCCGGGGAACGCCGGAGGGGATGTCTTGAAGAAGTACGGCATCAAGCCCAAAGGCTACATCCTTACGGTCGGCAGGCTCGAGCCGAGGAAGAACCATGTGAGCGTCATAAGGGCCTATTCGTCATTAAAGGACGCTCCGCCCCTGGTGGTCGTAGGCCAGCCCGATTTCTCCTTCAGGCAGATCCACGCCGAGGTAGAGGCCGCCGGCATCAAGGACAGGGTCATCTTCCTTTCAGGCATAGGCGATAACGAGCTCCCTGCATTTTACCGTAACGCGCTCTTTTTCGCATACCCGTCCTGGGCCGAGGGCTTCGGCATCCCTCCGCTCGAGGCCTTTGCCTCCGGCACTCCGGTCATCTCTTCAAATACGACCGCGCTGGCCGAGCTCTCGGACGGCGCCGCACTTTCCGTTGACCCCGGAGACATAGAAGGCCTTGCCAAATCAATGCAGGCGCTCCTCAGCGACTCCGGTATGCGCGCTGACTTGGCGGCGCGCGGGCTCAAGAGGGCAGGGGAGTTCTCGTGGACCAGGGCTGCTGAGCGGACCCTCGAAGGCTACAGAAAGGCTTGTGTATGATGGAAAACAGCGCTGATTGCGCCGGGGCGCCCGCCCTGACCGTAAAAAAAAGCGCTCTCTCAAAGGCCGCCCTCTTCCTTTTCATGCTTGCGCCTGCCTTTGCGCCTGCCGAGCTTGTCTCGGCGCTAATGCTCATGGTCGTTGCAGTCGTTTTTGTACTCTCCGGCTTCAAGGCGCACAGGGGCATGCTGGCACTTGCGGCACCTATCTTGTTGTTGATGGCTGTCGGCGTAGCGGCGTCATACCAAAGCGCGCCTTATGACATTTTTAAAGATGTCTGGTACACGCTTAATCCTCTGCTTGCTCTTGCGATCGGCTATCTTCTGATGCACGGCATCAAGGACCTGAGAAGCCTCTTTAAGATAATCGTCTTTGCCGCGTCCGTTGCATCAGTTTTACATGTATCTTATTTCATATTTGATCCGGGCCTGATCTTTCAGCCTGCAGACTCGATAAGGGCCGTGGCTGGCAGGGGCTATTTCATAACAGTCCTCGCGGTCTGTGTCCTGGCAGCCTGCCGCAAGGCGGGCATGAAGCTCATGCCAGGCCCCATTGCGGCGTTTTTATTTCTGCTGTGTTTTTCTTCAATAATCCTTGCGTTCTCACGGACGCTCTGGACCTCTCTTGCTATAATGATCATTGTCGTGCTGGGCTTCCTCACTGCCCGCAACCTGAAAAAACTCGCCGTACTGGCCGTTGCAGCGGCAGGCCTGTTTGTCTATGTGTTCATTACCCCCGAGTCCCAGCTCGCCGGACCGGGCCAGACGCTCAGGGGCAAGATGGCGCATTCGTTTAAAGAGGTAATGGTAAGCGACTACAGGAAGATGGCCGACATAAGCGTGAACTGGCGCGGCTACGAGTCGTTCTTGGCAATCCAGACCTACCTTGACGGGGACAGCGTCCAGCACGCCATTGGCAGGGGTTTCGGGACGCTGGTGGACCTCGGGATATACATGGATCTCGGCGGAGAGAAGCTGAGGTACATACCGATATTCCATAACGGCTATATATTCGTGCTCGTGAAGACCGGGGTCCTGGGGCTGCTCCTGTACATTTATTTTCTCGCAAGAGTGCTCCTTTCAGGGAAAAGGGCGGTAAACTCTCCATCTCAGGAAGAGAAGCTTGCTGGCAGGCTTCTCATCGCCATCGGACTTGTGCTGTCGGCCACAACCTTCGTAATAGCCGGTTTTTTCAACAAATCGACGCTCATCCCGGCAGTACTGCTTCTTGGCGCGCTTGCGTCTTTCTGCAGGTCAGCCGGGGCTCAGCCTGAAAGGCCGTCAGCATGAAAAAGACATTAGCCGCGCTCATCGTATTTCTTCTCCTGGCTGTTGCCCAGGCATGCGCCGAGCTGCCGCCCTATTGGCCGTGGAAGGGGGTTGCCATGACAAGCCTTTCCGCCAAGCCGTCTGATGTGGCCCTGGTCAAGGAGAGGCTCAACTTGAACTCTGTACGCATAACGCTCGACGTCCGGTTATACGCCGATAGGATGGGCTTAAAGCCGGATGCGGCGCTTGAAGAGAACATCAAATGGGCCTCTTCGATGCTCGATGCCTGCAAAAGCGCGGGCGTGACCGGGATAATAAGCATGAGCCAGTTTCCGATAGACCCGTCAAAGGGGCTTACCCAGGAATCACCGGAGTTCTGGG
>MGPL01000065.1:3075-10692 GCA_001797415.1 Deltaproteobacteria bacterium GWA2_55_10 | reverse complement strand
GATTGAGCCTGAAGTTGTATCGATTGAAGCTCTTCCCAACATTCAGATAAAAGTCCGCGGGCTCCAATCCATTCAAGTTAACGGGCGGGAGGATCTCCTCGGCAGAATTCAGTAACTCCTGGACCCTTTCGGCCCCGTTTACGCTCCTGTAAAGGCTCTTTGGCAACGAGAATTCGAGTATGGGCCTCTCATCGGTATTGACCTTGGCGTTACCGAGGAACCGCCTCAAATCCTTGTCGCCCGAGAGGAAGAGCGCGAATACATCGTAGGGGTCATTTATGCCTATGCCAGAGAGGCTCTCCCGTATCCTTTCGTCTGAGAAGACCTCATTGAGCCGCTCCATGTCAACGGGATGCTCTTCCATGCTCCCGATTACGACCAGGTCAAGTGCCTCCCTGTAATGGAACCAGACGCTTACGTTTGGAAAGACCCTTGCGAATGAGTTGAGCCCGGTCTTGAAGTCCTCCGGCGTGTTCCTGTAATTGGAGAACCAGAGCGCGACTATGCCGCCCTTGTTGAGCTTCCCCCTGAGGTCAGTGAAATAGTCGGTGGTAAAGAGGTTGGAGACGCCGGAGATCCAGGGGTCTGAAACGCCAGAGACGATGACGTCGTACTTCCTGTCGACTGAAGCGAGGAAGCTCCTGCCGTCCGTGACGTGGAGTCTCACCCTCGGGTCAACGAGCGCGTTGTTGTTCGCCTTTGAGAAGAATTGCGCGGCCTCCACCACCGCGGGCTCGAGCTCTATCACATCGAACGACTTGAAGGGATAGAGCTCCATCATGCCGAGCGTGACGCCAGAGCCGAGGCCCACGACGAGCGCGTTTTCCGTGTCGCCCTTATGGAGAATGGCGGGAAGGTGGCCGAGAACGGCCCAGCTCCCTGGCGGGACGCCGTACTCGCTCTTTGCCTCCTGCTTGCCGTTGGCCTGGTAGGTAATGGTCTCTCCATCAGGGCCTGAGCTGCGGACCGTTATTATCGCGTTCAGGCCTTCATTATAATAAAGCAGTTTGTCATTGAAGCTCCAGTCCTTGAAAGAGGCCTTCTTTACGGCCTTGCCGTAATCGTTGACATACATGCCCGTGGTCATCGCAAGGCGCTCCCAGGAGGGCAGCGAGAGCGCGATCACGGCATAGACGGCCGCGGACCCGGCTGCCCAGGCGTACCTGGGGCCTGGCCTTATGCCGGAATATGCCATTACGGCGATGCTGATAACGATGTTAAGAGCGGCTATGAGGACCACTCCGCTCTGGGCGCCGATAAGCGGGATGAGGATGAAACCGGCTGCAAAGGAGCCGAGTATGGCCCCGGCCGTGTTGAAGAAGTAGATGTTGCCGACCTTCTTGCCTATGGTACCGCGTCCTTCGGCGTATATCCTGTTTACGAGCGGGAAAATGGCGCCCATGGAGAGCGCGGGGATTATCATCACTGCAGAGGCGATGAGGAACTTGAATACGAGGAAGAGCCAGAAGCTCTCTGCAAACGAGAGTTTCAGATTGAAGAATATGAAAGGAAGCTCCCTGTATATGAAGACGGACGCGAGGGCAAAGAAGCCGATGGCAGCTTCGAGTACCGCGAACCAGAAGACCGGACGCCGGCATCTGTCCACAAAGGGCGCGAAGGCGATGCTGCCTATGCCTATGCCCGCGAGAAATGTGGAGAGCATTATCGTAAAGGCGTAGACGGAAGAGCCGAGCACAAGGGAGAGCACGCGCGTCCAGAGGACCTCATACGCCAGGCTGGCAAAGCCGGAGAGGAAAAACGCGGAGATTATTATGAGGTGGAGCCTCGACCTCGATGGCCCGGCTTCCGCGGTATCGGCTCCATTATAATAGGCCTTCTCCTCATGCGTCCTGCTTTCCGTCTTTCCGAATATGACGAAAACGAGGACGCCTATGATGATATCGACGATGCCTGCCGCGTAAACGGTCGCGTTGACCCCGAGATAATATAGCGCGAAGAGCCCCGTCGCGAGGCATCCCGTTACCGCGCCGAGCGTGTTTACGGCATACGGTACAGCTGTGTGCATGCCTATCCTGTCGCCTGTCCTATTGGTCGATGCGAAGTACTTGACGAGGGCCGGGAGCGTGCCGCCCATGAGAGTGGTCGGGACGATGAGCGCCAGCAGGGCCAGGCCGAACTGGGTCGCCTCGAAGCCCGCCCTGAAGGTAGCCTCGCCGGTTATCGGGGAGGCAAAGAGATAGAGGCTCTTTACGAAATAGAAGACCAGGGGCGAGAGCACGCAGTAGATGCCGAGCAGTATCTCTATTATCGCGTATACGCGGAGCGGAAAGGGGTATCTGTCTACCACCCGTCCGAATATGATGCTTCCCAGGGCAAGCCCGGCCATAAAGGTGGCCAGCACCGTCGTTATCGCGAATTGGGTCGAGCCGAAAGAAAGGATGAGGAGTCTTATCCAGACAAGCTCATAGGCGAGCCCGGTAAGGCCGGTAAGAAAGAAAAAGGCCAGGATAAGATAGTTATTCCGGAGTGTTTCGCTGGCAGCCATAGCTTGTATTGAAATACGGTCCGATATGGAACCTTTGCCTCGAACGGACCAGCGGCGCTATTCCTAAAGCTTTTAAGGTGACTACATATTAAGGCGGCTCTCTGAAAATTGCAAGCTGAATTGGAACTAATATAACCGACGCCTGGAAGGGAACAATTGCAGATCAGGTGGCCAGGTATAAAGGCCTTTGCAGAAATCGGCCCAGCTTTATTTTTTAGGGCCGTATCTTCTAACGATAGCCCTGACCCCGTACAGGAAAAGGCTCGCTACCAGAAAACCAGCGAGCGCGGCCGCTATAGGGTCGGTGGATATCCTGCTCCAGTAGGCGTTTATTATCTCCAATTTCATGCTCCTTTCGGATTTTAAGCAAGCCCGGACAATATAGCATATTTCGGACTGGATTTTACAGAAAAGCGGGACTGCCCAGGTTGACAATGCACCCCTTTTCATGTACCTTTTAACTTTTCCAAAAAGGACGGCTCTTGAGTCATAGGCAGGATGAGACCTTCATGGCCCAAGCCCTGAAGGAGGCGCTGAAGGCCGCCGCAAAGGGCGAGGTCCCGGTCGGCGCGGTAATAGTCTCCGAAGGCAAGGTCATTGCCAGGGGCCATAACCTGAGGGAGTCGAAAAAGGACCCGTCTGCCCATGCCGAGCTTATAGCCATAAGGTCCGCGGCAAAAAAACTCGGAAGATGGAGGCTCTCCGGCACAACCCTCTACGTCACCCTTGAACCGTGCCTGATGTGCATGGGCGCTATCATCCTGGCGAGGATACCGAGGCTGGTCTTCGGCCCTCTTGACCCGAAGGCAGGCGCTTGCGGCTCTCTTTACGATATAGCGGCAGACAGCCGGTTGAACCACAGCGTCAATGTCTCCGCAGGGGTGGGCGCGAATGAGTCTTCGGAGCTCCTCAAATCTTTTTTTCACAAGCTCAGGACCGAAAAACGCGGGAACAAGGGCCTGTAATGGGTCTATTGCTAAAAATAATTTCTTATAGAACATAAGCCTGGGGGGGAAGATGGGTATTGCCGACGGGATATTCAGAGAGTACGACATCAGGGGCATATGGCGCAAGGACCTCACTACAGAGGTCGCCGAGCTTATCGGCAGGGCCTATGCCATCTTCGCCGAAAGGCGCGGGGTCAAATTAGGGCCGGATTTTAAAATAACAGTGGGCCGCGATGTCAGGATGAGCTCAAAGGCCCTCCGTGACGCCCTCGTAAGGGGTCTCACCCAGAGCGGGGTCAATGTCATCGACATTGGAGAGTGCCCGACCCCTCTGCAGTACTTCTCCATGCACACCCTGAAGGTGGGCGGCGGCATCATGATAACCGGAAGCCACAACCCGGCTGAATATAATGGCTTCAAGGTGAGCGTCGGAAGAGAGACCATACACGGTCACGAGATACAGGACCTCAAAAAGATTATAAATGAAGAGGTACTCGGAAAACCGTACAGGGAGGCGCTGCCCGGAATAGTAGAGAACTATGAGGTAATACCGGGCTATGTCGATTATGTTGCCAGCTCAATAAATATACCCGCCCTGCCAAAACCCATGAGGATTGTGCTCGATTCGGGAAACGGCACAGCCGGCCCTGTCGCGCCGCAGCTCCTGAAAAGGTTGGGCTTTGATATCATCGAGCTCTACAGCGAGCCTGACGGCTCGTTCCCGAACCACCATCCGGACCCGACCGTCTCGTATAACCTCCTTGACCTCATCGAGACCATAAGGAGGACCGGCGCTGAGTTCGGCGTTGCCTATGACGGAGACGCGGACAGGATAGGCATAGTCGATGAGAAGGGGGGCATAATCTGGGGAGACAAGCTCATGGTGATCTTCTCGAAATCCATTCTCAAGGAGAGGCCCGGCGCAACGATAGTCGGCGAGGTCAAGTGCTCGCAGGTAATGTACGACGAGATAGCCAGGATGGGCGGCAATCCGATCATGTGGAAGACCGGCCATTCGCTCATAAAGGCAAAGATGAAGGAAGTGGGCGCGGCAATGGCTGGAGAGATGAGCGGCCACATATTCTTTGCCGACAGGTGGTTCGGCTTTGACGACGCCATCTACTCATCATGCCGCCTGGCCGAGATAGCCGCGCGGGAAAAGGCGGCAAACCCCGCTTTTCGTTTCTCATCCATGCTCTCCGGCCTGCCCGAGACCGTAGTTACGCCGGAGATAAGGATTGACTGCGCGGATGAGCTCAAGTTCTCGGTCATAGAACGGCTGGAGCGGGCGATAGGCCAGGGCACGGAAGACTTCAAAGTGAAGGATATCATCAAGACAGACGGGCTCAGGGTCAACTTCGAAGGGGGATGGGCGCTCGTGAGGGCTTCTAACACCCAGCCAGTCCTTGTGCTGAGGTTCGAGGCCACGGAGAGAGAGCTCCTTGAAAAGGCGAAGGCCTTCATAAAGGAGAGGCTCCTCGAAATGCTGCCGGAAGAGAGCGTAAGCTTTTAACAGGCCGCTCAAAAAGGCCCATCTGCTTTGTTGGCTTCAGAAGCTCGTCACTGCGGCGTACGGCAAAGAGTACGCCTCCTTCCTCTCTCCCCGATTTAACCGGGGCCTCGCATCTGGACCTTTTTGAGCAGCCTGAGTAAAATGGGAATTCCGTACCCGGTGCAATATTTATCGTTGTAGAAAAACCGGAAATCCTGTATATTCAGCCCGACACCAGTAGATAATGTTCGCAAGGCGCACAGATGCTCAAGGCTGAACTGAATTGCATTGGCGAAATTGAGTCGCTGAGGGCAGAGCTCGAAAGGGTCAAGTCAGAGCTTGCGGCAGAGAAGGCGAGGTTCTTCGAGTTCATTGAGAACCTGCCCTTTTTCGCCTACCTTCAGTCCCGCGACTACTCCATACGGTACGCCAACAGAAAGTTCAGGGAGCTTTACGGAGAGCCTGCCGGAAGGGCCTGCTACCAGGCTATCCGGGGCAGGGCAAAGCCATGCGAGAGCTGCCCGACCTTCCAGGTGTTCGAGACGCGCGAGCCGGTAAGCTGGGAATCCAGCCACCCGGACGGCAGGTCCTACCAGGTATTTGACATCCCCTTCACAGCCGCGGACGGCACCCTCTTTGTGCTGGAAATAAGCATAGACAATACGCAGAGCGTGAGGTTGGAACGGGAGAGCGGCAGCATGCTCGCCAAACTCATGCTCTCCCAGAAGATGGGCACGCTCGGGGCGCTTGCCGCCGGCATAGCCCATGACTTCAACAACATAATATCCGCAATAAAGATGCTCAATGACCTCGCCACCGGAAAGATCGGCGCAGGCGACCCGCTTCTCAAGTTCCTCGAACCTGTAAGGGACTCCTCGGAGAGGGCTCTCTCGCTCGTACAGCAGCTTCTCCTCTACAGCAGGAATAAACCCGTAAGCCCCGTGCCGCTCAATGTAAACGAGATATCCGAAGAGCTTATGAACATGCTCCGCCATGTATTAAGCGAGGACATCTCAATAGAGACGGAGTTCGCTCACAATCTAAGGCAGATAAAGACCGACAGGAACAGGATCGAGCAGATAATATTGAGCCTGTTCATAAACGCGAGCGAAGCCATGCCCGCAGGGGGCAGGATAACCCTCAGGACCGGCAACATGACGGAAAAAAAGGGGAGCTCCGGTTCAGAAGGCAATCACCGCGGCAACTACGTCGTTATCACGGTAGAGGACACCGGCACGGGCATGGCACCAGAGGTGCAAAGGCGCATATTCGAGCCGATGTTCACGACAAAATCGGATACGGAGAGAAACGCCGGAATGGGGCTCAAGATGGTGCAGGCCATAGTGAACGAGCACGGCGGCTGGATAGAAGCGGACTCCGCTCCGGGCAAAGGT
This sequence comes from Deltaproteobacteria bacterium GWA2_55_10, assembly GCA_001797415.1. Taxonomy (GTDB): domain Bacteria; phylum Desulfobacterota; class GWC2-55-46; order GWC2-55-46; family GWC2-55-46; genus UBA5799. The sequence continues at coordinate 4,353 of MGPL01000065.1, read as the reverse complement.
TCCATCTTCAGGGTGCATCTTGCCGCAATGGACGAAGCCTCGCCGGCGAGTTCCGAGAAGAGATGCGTCCTATCGACAGGCGTAGGCAGGGGAAAGAGGATACTCCTGGTCGAGGACGACAAGTGGGTAAGGAAGTCTACGGCAATGGCCCTTTCCGAGTACGGGTACGCCGTATTCGAGGCTGCCGGCGCTGAAGAGGCGCTTTCGTTCTTCTACAGGGAAAAAGGGTCTTTTGACCTCATTATGACCGACATGGTGATGCCGGGGAGGAGCGGGCTTGAGCTTGTCACGCCGCTCCTTGACCTGAACCCCAGGATACCGGTGCTGGTCTTCAGCGGCTATCTCGACGACAGGCTCCAGATGGACGAGATAATCAGGAGAGGATACGCTTTCCTGCATAAACCGTTTGAGATACCGGACCTGCTGAACGCTGTCGAGGATACGATCAGCCAGGGCGCGTCATCGAGACCAAGACAACACTAAGGAGCTTGAGATGGGCGTAAACTACGCGTACGTTATCGAAAAGATGAAATGGGCCGGAAGGCTTAAGAACGACTCGGCCGTGGCGAGGGTGCTTGAGGTCACCCCCCAGGCCCTCTCGAACTACAAGAAAAGAGGCGAGATGCCTTCTGACCTGATCCTGGCATTCTCCGAGAGGTTCGGTATAACGCTGGATTGGCTCCTTACGGGCACAGGCGAAATATACAAGCCGGGAAAGGCGCCCGCTGCAGGCGAGGAGACCAGGGAGTACAACTCTAATGGTCTGCCTTCCGGCCGGGGCATGGGCGGGGAGCTCGATATCATGGAGACGGTCTACATATCGAAGCTGCTCAAGATACTGAGATGCCAGCAGAAATCGCACTCCGCGGCGATAAAATCAACGATCGACTCGGTCATAAAAACACTTGAGAAGGAATCGGCGGCATAGATCTTAAAAGAAGTGAGTTGAATAAAAGCTATCTTATAGTAGACGTCCGTTCAAGAACCCGGAGGTTGCCCGTTACCACAGGGTCTCCGGGTGATATCCTCAAAGCCTCCTCATAGCTCAATCGAGCGGCCCCGAAATCCCCTTTTTTCGTGTAACAGTTCCCAAGGTTCAATAGGGCGTCCCTCCTGTCTTCAGGCGCGCTAAAGCCTTCCAGCGCCTTTGAGAAATGGGCTATTGCCTGGTCCAGAAGGCCGCTCTGCAGGTAGACCGTTGCGATATTGTAGTTTATCATGGGGTCGCCAGGCATTATCGCGAGGAGTTCTTCATACTGGGCAGCCGCCTCCGCGAGC
>MGPL01000065.1:1598-3000 GCA_001797415.1 Deltaproteobacteria bacterium GWA2_55_10 | reverse complement strand
GAGCCTGTGACAGCGATGGCCCTGGCTGCCATTTCTATCCCCTCATCGTACTTTCCGGCCTTCAGATAGGCTGCGCCGAGCTGATACATTGCGAAGTAGTTTTCCTGAGAGCCCTGCAAAGAGGCTCTCCAGAGCGTTATATCGTCCTTCCAGCGCGTATTCCGCAAGCCTGTTGCCGCCGAAAACGCGATGGAGATGACGACAAGGGCCGCGATGACATAAGTACCTGCGCGCCTGTCAGCCGTCATGCCCCCCAAAGAGATCAGGAGCATCGACAGAACTATCCCGAAACCGAATGTCGGCAGATAGAGATACCTGTCGGCGAACGCGGCCCTGCTTATGCCCGGAATATAGAGCGCGGGCAGTATCGGCAGGACGATGATGGCCGCCGAGAGGAGGTAGATGCTGTTGATCCGTTTGCGGGCAAAGAGGATGAAGGCAAAAAAGATGAAGGTGAGGGCAATTGAGATAAAGGCCCTCGGCTCTGAGATCGAGAATACAGGGTCAAGTACCTGGAACGGGTAGTCGTTTACCGGAATCAAGAGCACGCGCAGGTAATTTACAAAGAGGGTAAAGCCGTTAAGCAGGTACTGAAAGCCGTTCAGGAACGGGTACATGTTCTCGCGCGGAGCCATTCCCCCCAGGGCAGAGAGCCTTATCAGGAAGTACAGTACGGTAAATGCAGCGTAAGGCAGGTATCTTTTGAGGGCGGCGACGCCAATGACCCTCTTGTTGTCCGGGTATAGAAGGTCAAAGACAAAGACCAGCATCGGCAGGACTATAGCGGTCTCCTTCGCGAAAAGGGCAATGAAGAAGAGTGCGGCGGAGGCGATATTCAGGGCGTAAGAGGAGCTGTTCCGCGACCTGATATACAGGTTGAAGGCAGTCACGCTAAGGAACGTATAGACGAGCTCCGGCACGCAGGCGACCCAGGAGACGGTCTCGCTGTTTACCGGATGGACGGCAAAGACAAGGGCGGCGGCGAACGGGGCTATATTGGCAAGCCGCCCCTCTTTGGGCGATAAGACCTTCAGGAGGACCGAGGCCGTGAAAAAGACCATCAGCGTGTTGGCCAGGTGGAGGAGCACATTTACGAGGTGCCACCCCGCTGGCTTGAGGCCGAAGAGGCTGTACTCGGTCATGAAGACAATTATCGCAAGGGGGCGGTAGGTGGTGCCAAGGTCCTTGCCGTCCTTGAAGCCGAAGCTGTGAGTGCTGAGCACATCAGGCAGATACTTGAAATCGGTTATCCAGGGATTGGCGACCAGCTGGATGTTGTCGTCGTATACAAAGCCGTTCAAAAGGGTGTTGGCATAAACGGCGAATACAACGGCCGCCAGTATGGCGCAGTATGTCAGGCGAGAGGAGAGATTCATAGGGTTACGGTCCATGTTCTTTCGTA
>MGPL01000065.1:0-1313 GCA_001797415.1 Deltaproteobacteria bacterium GWA2_55_10 | reverse complement strand
AATGTCCGTTCATAAAATGAACAAACCACTTGACCAGAGTTCCAGCGCCGTGCTATTGTTCATTTAATGAACGAGCCCAGGCATATTTTTATTTCCCTTTCTGTCTGCATTTGCCAGTTCAGTTTTACAGATTTTTGACGAAAAACACCAGGTTAGCTTAATCCATTTCGCTCGAAGGCATGGAATGAAAAACAGTATCCTCATCCTGCTGGATTTCACCAGAAAGCTCTTGAAGAGCCGCCAGATGCTCTGGGCAATGGCTATGAGGGACTTGCGGGCCAAGTACATCGGCTCTGTCTTCGGCTTTGCCTGGGCTGTCTTGAACCCGCTTTCCCAGGTCATCGTCTACGGGGCGGTCTTCGGCCTCATCTTCAAATCGACGCCTGACCCGGTCTACGGCACAGACAGTTTCTTCCTCTTCATCCTCGCCGGGCTTCTGCCCTGGCAGTTCTTCTCGCAGGGCGTGCTCTCGTCAATGGCGTCCATTACATCGAACAGCAACCTGGTGAAAAAGGCCGTGGGCTTCCCGTCTGAGCTTCTGCCCATAGTCGCCATTATCAGCAACTTCATAAGCCACCTTATCGGCATGGGCCTTTTCATGGTCGTATATGTAGCCTTTGAGAAGCAGCTGCCCCTTTACGCCCCCGTCATACTTATCTATCTTTTCATGGTATCGGTCTTTTCGGTCGGCCTCGGCTGGATGTTATCGAGCATAAGCGTCTACATAAGGGACCTCCGCCAGGTAGTGGACATGGTCATGCTGGCGTGGTTCTTTTTCACGCCGATATTCTTCCCGCCCTCGATGATACCGGCGAGCCTTGATTTTGTCCTGAAGCTCAACCCCATGTTCGCGGTCGTAGAGGGCTACAGGATGGCGCTCCTCGCGGGCAAACTACCTGACTTCCAGGGGCTGCTCTACCTTACGCTCGTCTCTTTCCTGTGCTTCGGCATCGGCGGCGTCTTTTTCAGGAAACTCAAGCCCGGCTTCGCGGAGGTCCTGTAAATGGACCACGCGATAAGCATAAGGAACGTAAGCAAGAGTTACAAGATGTACGCCTCTCCCGCCGACAGGTTAAAGGAGCTGATGCACCCTTTCGGCAGGAAGTACCACAGCGAGTTCCAGGCCTTGAAGGACATAAGCCTCGACGTGCCGCGGGGCATGAGCCTCGGCATCGTCGGCAGGAACGGCTCTGGCAAGAGCACGCTCCTTCAGGTCATAGCGGGAATACTCCAGCCCACGGCTGGCAGCGTGCAGGTGCGGGGCAGGATCTCGGCCCTCCTCGAGCTCGGCGCGGGCTTTGGCAGGGACTTCA
>MGPL01000064.1:3096-6991 GCA_001797415.1 Deltaproteobacteria bacterium GWA2_55_10 | reverse complement strand
TCCTTGTGAAAATCCCTGTCCATCTTCTCGAATACCTTTACGTTCCGGGCGTTCTTCCTGAGCTTGACCTCGCCGTGGAGAAGCGCGTCCTGGGTCTTCTCCATTGCGCCGTGAAGCGAATCAATAGCCGCGTGCACCCTGTGTCCGTCATTCAGGGCCACACCGGAGACTATCTCGTGGAAGGCCGCGTCGAGCTTTCTCATCTCTTCTATCAAGGCATTATGTCCCTTGTGGTCAGCCGGGCTATGTCTGTGTTCAGCAGAGACGGCGATCGTCGCGGCCGCAAGCACCAGGGCTGAAATCAGCGCGAATATCCATGTGTTCTTCATAGCAATACACTTCATTTTCTGCCTCCTCATCAAACACGAAGATTCTAACAGGCCCCGATCCGCCCATACATGACATCCATCACCTTTTTCTGAAGAGCTCGAAATACAGGAGCGGCACCGCTGCCAGGGTAAGGAAGGTGGCCGCGACAGCCCCGAACATCATGGATATGGCAAGGCCCTGGAATATCGGGTCAAAGAGCATGACAAAAGAACCGGCAACTACAGCCGCGGCAGTCAGGATAATGGGCTTGGTCCTCACGGCGCCGGCCCGGATTATGGACTCCCTTAAATCACTGCCGGCCGCCTCCTCCAGCTGGATAAAATCTACAAGAAGGATGGAGTTCCTGACGATGATGCCCGCGAGGGCTATGAAGCCTATCATGGAAGTGGCTGTGAAGAACGCGCCGAACAGCCAATGGCCGGGCAGTATGCCGATAAGCGTAAGCGGTATCGGGGCCATTATGACGATCGGCGCGGCAAAGCTCTTAAACCAGGCCACGACGAGGATGTAGATAAGGACGAGCACTGCCGCGAACGCTACGCCTAAGTCTCTGAATACCTCGTAAGATATGTGCCATTCTCCGTCCCACTTCATCGAGTAGGCGGTCTCAAGCCAGGGCTGTCTGGCCGAGTACTGCTCTACGGAATCTCCCTCAGGGGTCTTTATCTCTTTTATCTTCGAGGCCATCTCCAGGATCGCGTAGACGGGGCTTTCGGCAACGCCCGCAACGTCTCCCGTTACGTATGTAACGCGCTTCAAGTTTTTGTGATAGATGTTCCTCTCGCCCGCTGAATCGATGACCTGGACAAGCTCAGAGAGCGGAACGAGATTGCCGGAGGGGGAGGGAATGCCCAGACTCTTGAGCGACGAAATGTCTGAACGGCTTTCGATAGGCGCCCTCAGGAATATCTCGACCGGGTCCTTCGCGTCTTCCACGTGCAGCAATCCAGCCTTGCTGCCTGACACCGCCACCTTGAGCGTCCGGGCGATCGCTTCGGCGGTTATCCCGTTAAGGGCCGCCTTCTGCCGGTCGACCTCGAAGACCAGCTTTCTCTGGCTATCCTCGACATACCAGTCTACGTCGACGACGCCCGGCGTTGACTCGAACACATCCTTTATCTCTTTCGCTATCCTTATCTGCCCATCCTGCGAGGGGCCGTAGACCTCGGCGACAATGGTACTGAGCACGGGCGGGCCGGGCGGTATTTCCGCTATCTTGACATTTGCGCCGAATCTCTGTGCCGCTTCCTGCAGGCCGGGCCTGATGCGTTTGGCTATTTCGTGGCTCTGGTCATTGCGAAGCTCGTCCGGAACAAGGTTTACCTGTATGTCGGCTGCATTCGGCCCCTGGCGCAGGTAATAGTGCCTGACAAGGCCGTTGAAGTTGTAGGGAGACGCAGTGCCTGTATAGCTCTGAAAATCAGTGACCTCGGGGACGGTCCTGAGGTACTCGCCAATGGCGCGAGTCGCGGCCGCGGTCTCTTCGAGGGTGGAGCCTTCGGGCATGTCTATCACGACCTGCAGCTCGCTCTTGTTGTCAAAGGGGAGCATCTTCACAGTGACCGCCTTCAGGGGAAAGAGCAGGACCGCGAGCAAAAGAAGAAATGCGACAGCGCCGAGCGCGGCAAACCTCTTCGGCCTGCTCTCCAGGAGCGGCCTTAAGACCCTTGAGTACAATACATATAGCCTCGATGAATCGTCTTTGCCTCCATCGCGGACAGAGCGCTTCAGTACCCGGTAGCCGAGCCACGGGCTTACGATAAAGGCGACAAGGAGCGAGAAGAGCATGGCAGCGGACGCGCCGACAGGTATGGGCCTCATGTACGGGCCCATCAGCCCGGAGACAAAGGCCATTGGCAGGAGCGCGGCTATAACGGTGAATGTGGCGAGTATCGTGGGGTTGCCGACTTCGTCGACAGCCTTGATTGCCGTATCGGTGCCAGGGCCTTTTATCCTGAAGTGCCGGTGGATGTTCTCGACGACCACAATCGCGTCGTCGACGAGTATGCCTATGGAGAATATAAGGGCAAAGAGCGTGACCCTGTTGAGCGTGTAGCCGTACAGATAGTTCACAAGGAGGGTGAGGGCGAGCGTAACAGGCACTGCCACGGCGACGACGGCAGACTCACGGAGCCCCAGCGCAAGAGCGATAAGGATGATGACGGCGATAGTAGCTATGAGCATGTGCTCCAGGAGCTCGTCGGACTTCTCCTTTGCGGTCTCGCCGTAGTTGCGGGTCGTGGTTACGTTTACGCCGGCGGGGATGATCTCGCCTTTGAGCGTCTCTACCCTGGCGAGCGCCTTCTGGGCGACGACGCTCGCGTTGGCGCCGGGCTTTTTTGAGACTGCGATGGTAACTGCCTCATAGTCTCTGCCAGGGTCTGGTCCGCTGACGCCCTTTTCACGGCCGGCCGGGCCGAGCCCCATGAATACATAGCTCTCCGGCTCTTCCGGGCCGTCTGTCACGGTCGCTACGTCCCTCAGGTAGATTGGCCTGTTCTCATGGACGCCGGCGACGATGGACGAGACATCGTTCACGTCCTTCAGAAAACCCTTTGCGTCGATAAGGACTTCCCTGCCGCCTGACGGCACAGAGCCTGTGCCCAGGCTTTCGTTCGCTTTCCGGATGGCATCCATTATCTGTAAAGGCGACTGGGAAAAGGCCCTCATGCGCGACGGGTCGAGATCGACCCTGATCTGGCGCCTCTGGCCGCCGATAACGGCTACCTCCGAGACGTCAGAATCCTTCCTTATCTCGTCAGCCGCGGCAGTGGCCACGCTTCTGAGCTCATAGCCCGGATAGCGCTCGCTCCATAGAGTCAGCGCGAGTATTGGAACGTCGTCGATGGACTTGGGTTTTACCAGCGGGGCGGATACGCCGGGAGGGATGCGGTCATAATTGGACGAGAGCTTGTTCTGGAGAAGGACAATGGCCTTCTCCATGTCGGTTCCCACGTAAAAGCGGACTATGGTGAGGTTCTCACCGGGGCTCGCGGTGGAGTAGATGTACTCGACATCCTTTATCTCCCAGAGGAGTTTCTCCATCGGCGTGGTGACGCGCTCCTCGACCTCTCTGGCAGACGCGCCGGGATAGGCCACGAACACGTCTATCATCGGCACCTTTATCTGCGGCTCCTCCTCGCGCGCGGTCATTAGAACGGCGAAGATGCCCAGGATAAGGGACGCCGCTACGATAAGCGGCGTGAGCTTGGAATTTATGAAAGCTCCCGCAATCTTTCCGGCAATGCCTGTCATCTATTCCACGCCTTTTACAATACCGCCGTCAAAGGCCTGCTCCGCGCCAGAGGCGATTATCCGCTCTCCAGCGGAAAGGCCTGAGATTATCTCCACCCTGCCATCTTCAAGCGGCCTCCCGAGCCTCACAAGCCTGTATACGGCTTTGCCTTTTTCATCGACAACATACAGACCGGTGAGCTGCCCCCTGGAGACGACAGCCTCGCGGGGCGCGGTAATTGCCTGCCTCATCCCGATTGGCAGAAAGACCCTCGCGTACTGGCCTGTCCTCAAGCCATCTTCCTTTATGGCAGCCTTGACCCTGAATGTC
>MGPL01000064.1:1929-3088 GCA_001797415.1 Deltaproteobacteria bacterium GWA2_55_10 | reverse complement strand
CGGCTCCATTGAGGGCGCAACCTCGGTTATCTTTGCCTCAAGGTCTCTTTCAATGGAGTCTATCCGGGCCTTCAGAATAGAACCTTCGGTTATTTTTCCGGAAAGCCCTTCGTCAATATCGGCCTCTATTAAATAAGACGAGTCGTCCTCGATAACGAGCAGGGGGACACCCGGCGATGCCATGCTCCCGGCATCTATCTTCTTTCCTGAAACGACCCCGTCAGCCGGAGCAATTATCTTTGTGAAGCCCTTCATCACAGCTGCTTCGCGGGCAGCAGCACCCGCGCGCTTCACGGCGCCTTCCATGCGCTCGGCCTCAAGCCTTGCGGTGTTCCTCTGCCGGGATATGGTGTCGAACTCCTGGCCTGAGACGGCCTTCGCGTCGTGGAGGTTCTTGTACCTCGCGTAGGTCGCCTCCATGAGCTCGAGGTGCTCTTTTGCGGCCCCAAGGCCCTTGCGGGCCTCGATAAGACCGGCTTCGGCCCCAAGCGCCCTCTGTGCCATGTCGCTGTCATCGATGGTAAGAAGGAGCTGGCCCTTTTTCACCCGGTCTCCGTCATTTACGAGCACGGATGTTACCGTGCCCATGACCCTTGAAGAGACAAGGCTTATGGTCCTGGCCTTTACCGTGCCTGCGACTTCAACTATTTCAGGCCAATCTTGAGCCTTAACCTCGGCGACGGCTGCGCCGCGTATCTCCTTTCGCTGGAGAGCCTTCCCTGCATCGGTCTTATCTTCGCAGCCTGCCAGCGCAAGCGAGAACAGTAACAGAAATAGGACTGGTCTTATCATCTCATTGCACTCCAAGGTCCTTTAAAATCGTGCCGCTCTCAAGGCTCAGATCCAGCAGAGCCGAGGCGAGGGCGTCCTTGCTCATGACATGATTGGCGCGCGCCCTCTCGACGCTCAACTGCGCGTCAAGCAGTTCGACTATTTGAGAGAGCGAGTTTTCATACCTGAGCCTCAGGAGCCTCTCGCCCTCTTCCGAGCTCTTAAGGGCCGCCTCTGAGAGTTCCTTTTTCTTCATGGCCTCCTCTACGTCGAGCCACGCGCGGCGCACATTGAAGGAGGCCGTTTTTTTGAGGCCGTCGAGATGGAAAAACGCTTCATTGGCGCGGTGCTTCGCCTTACCCGCCTCATGGCTTCCGAGCATTCCCTC
>MGPL01000064.1:0-1888 GCA_001797415.1 Deltaproteobacteria bacterium GWA2_55_10 | reverse complement strand
GCCCCTCGCTGCCGAACAATGTCTCATGGTCGTTGAGGAAGTAGGAGCCCCCCACGCCGAGCATGGGGAAATAATCCGCCCTCGCGAGCGCCACGCCGTTCTTCGCGTTATCGTATCTCTTCGACATGGACCTTATATCGCTCCGGGCGCCGGTGGATGAGAGATAATAATCGAGCTCTTTAAAGGCAAGCGGCGCTACGCTTTCGCTCGCGCTGATTTCGTCATCGACCCCGAGCAGAAGCCCCAGCATGCGCCTGGCAACGCTCAGTTCTTTCCTGGCTGTCACGAGCCTCTGCTCTGCCTCGACAAGACCGGTCCTGGCCCTGAGCACATCCGATAAAAGTCCGAGCCCGGAGTCGTTCCTCGCTTCCGCGATTCGAAGGTGCTCCCGCGCCTCTTCCATGCCCTTTTCCGCGACCTTTATGAACTCAGAGGCCGTGTTGACCATTATGTATGTCCTTGCTATCTCGAAGGCAGTGAGCTCCCTCTTCCTCGCATGGTCATCCTGTTTGGCCGCGTATTCCTCCTTAGCCATCCTTATCCCCAGACGGGCCCTTCTCACGTAGACAGGCTGTTCGAATGAGAGAGATGTCTGAAAATCGTTTATCGCATCAGGGTTGTTGAGGGAGGCAATGGCGAAATCGTCCTGAGTGAACCGCTCCTGGTTGAGCTTCGACGAGAAGGCGAATGTGGGGTTGTTTGTCCTCGTAAAGCGCTCTTCAAAGAAGACCTTCGGGAGAAGGGCGCTCCGCGCGACCCCGATATCCTCTTTGGAGGCCGCGGTAGAGCTGGCCGAAGCCTTCAGTTCCAGGTTCTCTTTGAGGCCGATATCAAGGGCCTCTTTAAGCGAGAGCGCCCTGCCGGATGCGAAGGCATTTGCGCTTAAAAAGGAAAAAAGGACGGCTGCCGTGAGGGATTTCCTCAGCATACTTTACCTGTATTGATATTCGGGGCCAGCGGGGCGCTGGTGCGGGTCTGCCCCGCCGAAGAGGTTCTCTAACAGGATGTTGAAAAAGTCCGTCCTGGACTTTTTCAAACACGACTTGGCCGAAGTGAATTCGTCCAAGTCTTACAAATTGCTCGACTTTTCAAGTCTCGCAATTTGGCAATCCATCCATGGATTGCCTTAGCAGGGTGTTTTTCAACACCCTGCTAAAAGGATAGATTTTGTCAGGACTGCCCGCAGCAGCCCTTCAATCCAAGCATTTTAAGGAAGCTCATCATGGGGCACCAGTTCGTGAAAAAGGACTGGACAAGGTTCAGACCCACGAAAGCGGTAAAAAAAAGCCAGTATCCGGAATGGACCTGCGAGAGAACGAGCGAAAGCAGCACGAAAAAGCCTGCTATGAGCCTCAGATATCTTTCAACTGTCATGGTCCTGCTCCTTTCGGCTGTTTACTTTTTCATCCGCCTGGCGAGCTTCTCGTTCTCTTCGAGCTGCTCGATGAGGACGGATTTCATAAGGGAGCACGCCTCGATTATCTTGGGGTTGTTTATGCGGTAGAAGATGTTTACCCCGTCCCTCCGGGTGTTGACGACCCTGCTCTGCCTCAGGACGGCCAGGTGCTGTGAGACGTTTGCCTTTGTAATGCCCAGGCTCTCGACCAGGTCGCCGACCGAGAGCTCGCCGTCCTTAAGAGCGTTTATTATCTCGAGTCTCTTGGGGTTTGCCAGCGTTTTGCAGATCTCAGCCTGCATCTCGAATATCTCTTTGTTCATATTTGCATTATTGCGAAATACTGAAACAATGTCAAGAGGAAAGTAGCGCGCTGAAGGAAGGGCGCCGGGTCAATTATATTCTATACCGGATTTTTACTTTGGAAAGGGGGTGAGATCAGGCCCCGCCGGAAGCCATTTGAACGAGGCCGGACTTGATGCGCTCTATGGT
>MGPL01000063.1:5379-11617 GCA_001797415.1 Deltaproteobacteria bacterium GWA2_55_10 | reverse complement strand
GGGCTGGCACGTGAAGGCCGAGTTCAACGACAAGCCGCACAAGAGGGGCGTCCTGTCGATGGCAAGGGCGCAGGACCCTGACAGCGCGGGCTCACAGTTCTTCGTAGTCGTGAAGGACTCGAACTTCCTCGACGGCCAGTACACGGTCTTCGGCGAGGTCACGAAGGGCATCGAGGTGGCGGACAAGATAGTGTCGCTGCCGAGGAATATGAGGGACCTGCCGAATGAGAGAGTAGAGATGAAGGTGAAGATAATAGAATAAGTCTCCAGAGAATAGAAAAAAAGAAAGGCCCCTTCCGGGGCCTTTCTTTTTTTTATCCTGTGCTTCCTACTTTCCGATAAGCTTCTTCAATTCCTTTGCCGGTATATCGAAGAGGGCGCGCACCTCTTTCTTCTGCGTCTCGAAAAGGGACGGCACCTTCGTGCCCTTTGGCGTCTTCTCCTTCGCCTTGCAGTTCTTCTTCAAGGGCTTGTCGATGAAGAGCCTGCCCCTGTGCCAGGTTATCGGGTAGGTCCTGCATATCGTCGGCACTATCTTCTTCGGGAGCTTCTCCGTTATCCAGAGATAGAAGAGCGAGCAGCCCTTCTGCCCCTTGAGATGGAAGGCGCAGAGGCCGTCCTTCTTTCTCACGGCCGTCTCCCTGTACGCTCCGCCGATGTAATCGTCGTCTATCTTCAAGGGGGTAGAGAAGCACTCTTCTATCTTCGCGCCGATGAGCGGCTCGACCAGTTTCCTGTGCTTCTGGACGAGCTTGAGGGTGGTAAGGTCCATGTCGCAGCCCCAGCCGCAGCATTCGTCCTTGCACGAACTTCCGTAGCAGCCCTCGTCAAAAAGGCCGTTGTGCGTAGCGATGTCTGCGTCGACACGGGTTATCGTTATCTTCGTCGGGGTCTTTTTCTTCTTGGGCGTGTTCTTCTTCGGCTTGCTGCAGGTCTTCATCTCCAGGCTCATCCTCCATCTCGTGTGATAGTGTGATTATGTGAAAGGTAACTGATTGGCGGGGATTTTTTCAAGGGAGTTTATGTATGCTCGTGGGATCGACCAGGATATTGTTGACCACGCCGTTGACGCCCCATGTGAACCAGGCGTCGTCCTCTGCGGCCTCTTTCTCTTCAAAGCTTCCGGCGACGCCTTCGAGGGTCACTATCCATTCTTTTGTGCTGACCTTCAGGCTTGCGGCGTCGACGAGCCTATCCTTCTCCAGTATGAGCCGGAGAGCGTCGCTTACCTCGTCGTCCGAGTCTTGCTCAGCCGGTACTACCTCGATGCTGTTTATGACATCAATAGAGCCGGGCACCCACCACGCCAGAGCTCCCGCGAGCCTCTTGTGGCTCAAGGACCAGACCTCGCCTTCGAGGTCGACTATGCCGCCCGTAACCTCGGCATCGAGCTTGAGCCCCTTGAACGCGCTCTCGCCCGCAAAGGCGCCGTAGAGATGGTCCCTTATCTGCGCGTCGCTCATGTGAGAGGACGGCCTTACCCTGAGCCGGTCTATTATGCCGGTTATGCCAGCGAGTCCCATCGCGTAGAGCATGGCCCTTTTTTTCTGGGATATCTTCTCGACCGTGCCTTCGATGATTATGGAGCCGTTCTCGGATTTGACATCGACGGGGAAATGCACCGCGTCGATATGGAGTTCGTCGGTGAGCAGGGCCTTTATGGCCTTTATAGGGTCTTTTGAAGTGTGTTCTGTCATTTATGGTTGAAAGGGACGGATTAAAACTCCTGTTGAGTATAGCAGAGCATTTGGCTCCTAACAAGGTGTTTTTGGCGCGTCCTCAACGGCTTCCGATGGCCCTGAACGCGGGATTTCAGCATGAAAAACCTTCACTTTGACCTTGCATTGACAGTTTTTGTGTGTTAAATTAAAAGAATTAAAACCCCTCTTACATCTGAAGTGGGCCTGTGCTCACTTTTTTTGTTTGGGAGAAAGATAAGCTCTCCCGGGGGGTGATTTTTTTGGAGCGGCGGCACGCGGAGGATGGTTGAAGCCTGAAGGGATAGAGGACAGGATCAGGGCGCTTGCCGCGCCTGTAGCAGACGGACTGGGCCTTGAGCTGGTAGATGTCGCATTCACCTCCGAGTACGGCAGGAGGGTCCTGAGGATCTACATAGACAGGCCGGGCGGGGTGACCGTCGACGACTGCGAGAAGGTTAGCAGGGAGCTCGGCACCATACTCGACGTGGAAGACCCCATACCTCAGAGCTACAACCTTGAAGTATCTTCTCCGGGCCTCGACAGGCCGCTCAAGACCGAAAAGGATTTCTCCAGGTACGCTGGAAAGAGGGCAAGGATTAAGACGAGGGAGCCCATTGACGGGAGAAGGAACTTCAAGGCAGTCATAGACAGCGTCGGCAATGAAGAGGTCAAGGTGACCGACTTCGACGGCAAGGTGTTTACGATAGCCATCTCGAACATCGATAAGGCTAAGCTCGAAATAGAGATTTGAAATCATAACAGGCTGCCTCTAATATTAGAGAGAGAAGCTCAGAAGAAAGCTGGAGGGTTTAAATGCTTAACTTGGCCAATATTATCGACCAGGTCGGCAAGGACAAGGGGATAGACAAACATATCCTTATCGAGGCGCTTGAGACGGCCGTGCTCAAGGCCGCCGAGAAGAGGTTCGGTCCGAACAAGGTCATAGAGGCGCATTATCAGGAAGAGATGGGCGAGATAGAGCTCTTTCTCTTCAAAGAGGTGGTCGAGCACGCGGAAGACCCGGACACGCAGATAGAGCTCGAACCGGCAAAGGAGCTCGACCCCGAGGTCGCCATCGGCGACAGCCTCGGCGTGAAGCTCGACTCCAAGGAGTTCGGCCGCATCGACGCGCAGACGGCCAAGCAGATCATCATACAGAAGGTCAGAGAGGCCGAGCGCAATATAGTTTACAACGAGTACTCCTCGAAGAGGGGCGAGATAGTAACAGGCATCGTGCAGAGGTTCGAGAAGGGCGACATAATAGTCGACCTCGGCAGGGCCGAAGCCCTGCTCACGAAAAAAGAGCAGGTCAGGCGCGAAGGCTACAGGCAGGGCGAGAGGATCAGGGGCATAATATTGGAAGTAAAGGTGGAGGCCAGGGGCCCCCAGATAATCCTCTCCAGGACGCACCCGGCGTTCCTCATGAAGCTCTTCCAGATGGAAGTGCCCGAGGTATACGAGGGCATAGTAGAGATAAAGGGCGCGGCAAGGGAGCCTGGCGACAGGGCGAAGATAGCCGTCCTCTCGCATAACTCCGATGTCGACCCGGTCGGCGCCTGCGTCGGCGTAAAGGGCTCCAGGGTGCAGGCGGTCGTCCAGGAATTGAAGGGCGAGAAGATCGACATCGTCCACTGGTCGGACGAGCCGGCCATATTCGTAAAGAACACGCTCTCCCCGGCGCAGATAGCCAGGGTCATCACCGACGAGGCCGAGCACGCGATGGAAGTGATAGTCCCTGACGACCAGCTCTCCCTTGCCATCGGCAAGAAGGGCCAGAACGTCAGGCTCGCCGCCAAGCTCACCGGCTGGAAGATAGACATCCGCACCGAGAGCGATTCAAAGGGCGGCAAGGAGAAGCTCTCGCCCGATGAGGCGCTGCGTAAAGAGATGCAGGCGGCCGGCGAGAGGGAAGAGCGCGAGAGGGCTGCCGCGGCGAAGGATATGGAAGAGAACCTCGGGATCTCCCATGAGGCGGCGGTCACGCTTGCCGCCGCCGGCTATACCGGATCAGACAGCCTCACCGGCGCTACCGCGGAAGAGCTTGCCAAGATCGAGGGCCTCGGCCAGGATGCCATAGACATCATCCTTGACGTAATCGCCCGCGAGAAGGGTAATGCCTGACAGGACCTGCCTGGGCTGCAGGTCGGTCCTGGACAAGTCGTCTCTTGTAAGGCTTGCCAGGGGCAAGGACGGTCTGCTTGAAATGGATGAGAGCGGAAAGTTCGGCGGCAGGGGCGCTTATATATGCCCCAAAGAAGAATGTCTGAAAGATGCATTGAGAAAAAACGCGTTCGGGCGCGCACTGAAGTCGGCTGTATCTCTTCCGGAATTTGAGTTCCTTTGGGAGGGCATACGCAAGAGCAGGGCGGGCCGGATATGAAACAAACGGCAAATAAAGGCTTGGGATTTTAACTGGTCCTGGCAAAAATTCTTGGGCGAGGAACATGACACAAAAAGAAAAAGAAAAAGAGAAACAGCAGGCAGCCGTCTCACCACCGGGAGTCGAGGAGAAGCGTATAAAGCCCTCGATCATACGGAGGAGGTCGGCCCCCAAACCGGTGGCAGCGCCTGAAGAGGCAGCCCCGGAGGCACCGTCCGCCGAGGCAAAGAGCACGGAGGCTACCCCTCAGCCCGGAACGAAGGTCCAGGAGCCAGTAGCTGGAGCAAAGCCCGGGGAATCGGCGGCAGTTGAAGTCCCTGGGCAGGTCAAGGCGCCCTCAGAGGCGGGGGCAACTACTGCCGCGCCCAGAAAAATAGAAGAGAAGAAGGAAGAGAAAAAGGGCGGCAGGCCAAAGGGCGGCAAGGCCAAGATAGACGAAAAGAGAGAGGCCTCGAGGAAGGCTGCCGCAAAGAAGGTCAAGGAGAAGTCCGCAGTCGAGCTCCTTATGGAGTTCAAGCAGGACGAGGAGCCTATTGTCGAGGAGGTAGCCCCGGTCGAGGCGGCAGTTGTCGAAGCCGAAGCCCCGCAGGCGCAAGCCCCCGTCGTGGAGAAGGTCGTTCCCAAGACGGAAAAAGTATTCGGAAAAGAGCCTGAGATAAAGAGGTTTTTCCCCGGCAGGCGTCCGCAGAAGAAAGACAGGTACCAGCGCGACCAGAGGAAGGCGTCCCAGTCCAGGCCCATGAAAAAGACCGAGATAACGGTCCCAAAGGCGGCCAAGAGGGTCGTAAGGATCGTCGACGCGATCAGTGTCGCCGACCTTTCGCAGAAGATCGGCGTAAAGGCCGGAGAGATCATAAAGAAGCTCATGGGCCTCGGCATCATGGCGACGGTCAACCAGCTCATAGATACCGACGCGACGATGCTCGTTGCGCAGGAATACGGCTTTGAGGTAGAGAGCACGGCGGTACTGGAAGAGAACCTGATGGAGACCGGCGTTGAAGCAGTTGAAGGGGATCTTAAGCCCAGGGCGCCTGTCGTCACGGTCATGGGCCATGTCGACCACGGCAAGACCTCTCTCCTTGACGCAATCAGGAAGACGAATGTCGTGAGCGTCGAGGCGGGCGGAATAACCCAGCATATAGGCGCCTATCACGTCCATCTCGACAAGGGCGACGTCACGTTCCTCGACACGCCCGGCCACGAGGCCTTCACGGCCATGAGGGCCAGGGGCGCGAAGGCGACGGACATCGTCATCCTTGTCGTCGCTGCCGACGACGGCGTGATGCCTCAGACCATAGAGGCCATAAACCACGCCAAGGCGGCCGGAGTACCCATAATCGTCGCAATAAACAAGATAGACCTTCCCCAGGCCGACCCCGGCAGGATAAAGCAGGAGCTTACGAGCTACGGCCTCGTCGCCGAAGAGTGGGGAGGCGATACCATATTCATAGAGGTCTCGGCAAAGAAGGGCATCAAGATCAAGGAACTCCTTGAGATGATACTCCTTCAGTCCGAGGTTCTCGAGCTCAAGGCCAACCCGGAGTCATCGGCCAGGGGCGTCGTGGTCGAGGCAAAGCTCGACAAGGGCCGCGGCCCTGTATCGACCATTCTCATACAGGACGGCTCCCTTAAAGTAGGCGATGCGATAGTCTCAGGCATGCACTATGGCAGGATAAGGGCCATGATAAACGACTGGGGCAAGCGCGTCGAGAGCGCGGGTCCTTCCATGCCCATTGAAATACAAGGCCTCTCCGGCGTGCCGCTCGCGGGCGACAGCTTCGTAGCTGTAAAGGACGAGGCGACCGCCAAGCAGATAGCGGCGATAAGGGAGAGGAAGAGCGTAGAGAAGGAGCGTCTCAAGACCGCAAAGGTGAGCCTCACCGACCTCTATGACAGGATAACCAAGGGAGAGGTCAAGGAGCTCAACCTGATCATAAAGGCGGACGTCCAGGGCTCGATAGAGGCCGTGAAAGAAACGCTCGCCAAGCTCTCTACCGAGGCCGTGAAGATAAAGGTCTTACACAGCGGCGCAGGAGGCATCAACGAAGGCGACGTAATGCTCGCGGCCGCCTCCAACGCCATTGTCGTAGGCTTCAACATAAGGCCTGACGCAAAGGCGCAGGCGCTGGCCGAGAGGGAGAGCGTCGACCTCAGGCTC
>MGPL01000063.1:0-5370 GCA_001797415.1 Deltaproteobacteria bacterium GWA2_55_10 | reverse complement strand
GCCGGCTGCTTCATGTTGGACGGCAAGGCGACCAGGGGCGCGAAGGCCCGTCTGGTGCGCGACAACGTTGTGATCTACGACGGCAAGCTCTCGTCACTCAAGAGGTTCAAGGAAGACGTAAAGGAAGTCGCGTCCGGCTTCGAGTGCGGCATTACCATAGAGGGCTATAACGACATCAAGGTCGGCGATATCATCGAGCTGTATGTCATCAAGGAAGAAGCGGCAAAGCTCTAAGGAACTTCATTACGTCGTCATTGCGAGCGCAGCGAAGCAATCTCGTCTTTTCAGGTAAAATTATCTTTTTGAGATTGCTTCGTCGCCAAAGCTCCTCGCAATGACAACGGAAACGGGAATTAACCAGAGCTTTTAAATTGAAACATGGTAGTTGGCGTCTCAACAATAACGCTCCTCCTGCACAGCAGCCATTCGCTAAAGGACAAGCGGCAGGTACTCAAGAGCGTCATAGAAAAGACAAAGAACAAGTTCAATGTCTCTGTCGCCGAGGTGGGCGACAACGACGTCTGGCAGAGGGCCGAGCTGGGGATCGCCGCTGTGGGCAACGACAGGGCCTTCGTGAACTCTGTGCTCGACAAGGTGCTCCTGTTCATCGAGGGGCTTCACCTGGCAGAGGTGACGGACTCGACTATAGAGATTGTGAATTTTTAGGCGGTTTTTTTCCGGATGGATCTTTTAGGTTATCTGACTTTAAGCAACATCGTAGGCGTATTGAAGCTCCTGCTGTCCATAGTAGCGTTCATCGGCGTAAACCAGTACATGAATGCCAGGCCGCACGATGTGCATGGGGCTCCGATGAGTTTTCTGGACAAGGAGAAGTACCTGTACTCGCAGACCTCGAAGACCACGCAGGCTTTCCTCAAGATGGCTGCAGCGAGCACCGTCCTGATAATAACCCTCGAGATAGTCTTCTGACCTCCCTTAAGGATGCAAACAAATGAACTATAGGCGTTCCGAGCGTGTAGGCGACCTCATCAAGGAGGAGATAGCCTCCATGGTCCTGCACGGCGCGATAAAGGACCCGAGAATAGGGTTCGTCACATTAACAAGGGTCGACCTCACTCCAGACCTCAAGGAAGCCAAGGTCTACTTCAGCCAGATAGGCTCAGCGGCCGATAAGGAGAAGAGCGCTCAGGGGCTCAACAGCGCCTCCGGCTTCGTCAGGAGGGCCCTTGCAAAAAGCCTGGACTTGAGGCATATTCCTAAAATCACCTTCCTTTTCGACGATTCGCTCGAATACGCGGAGAGGATAGAGCGGGTCATAAGGGAAATGAAAGAAGGAGGCGGCCAGTAGTTCCTGCTGCTGGGCTGGATTGTTCTCAAATGGATATGAGGTTCGAAGCCGTAAAGGCTGAGATAGAAAAAGGCAAAAAGTTCCTGGTAGTGTCCCATGTAAGCCCTGAAGGAGACGCCGTAGGCTCGCTACTCGGGCTCGCGCTGGCCCTGAGGAACGCCGGGAAAGAGGCGGTCGCCTACCTTGAAGACCCTGTGCCCGAGCTCTTTCTTTTCCTTCCGGGCGCCGATACCGTCGTACATAACCTTGACAAAGAAGGCGGGTTTGACGCCACCTTTGCCGTTGACTGCGGACAGAAGGAGCGGCTCGGAAAGGATTTCAACGGCCTTAAGGAGCCAGGCAGGATAATAAACGTCGACCACCACGCTACCAACGATTCTTTCGGGGACATAAACGTCATCGAGCCTGGCGCTTCGGCCGCGGGCGAGATGGTCTATGACCTCTGCAAGGCAACCGGCCTTCCCATAACTCCTGAAGTCGCGGTAAACCTCTATGTGGCTATCCATACCGATACCGGCTCGTTCCATTACTCTTCATCCACTCCAGAATCCTTTATCAAGGCAGGGGAACTCGTAAGATTGGGCGCAGTGCCCTGGGAAGTATCCAAGAGGGTCTACGAGAACCACCCGGCGAGGAAGTACAAGCTCCTGGGGATGGTATTGAACACCCTTGAAATTATAGACTTGAACGGCGGCGGACGCGCGAAGGTTGCAATGCTGCTTGTCACGCGCGAGATGTTCAGAAAGGCCGGGGCGGAGAAGGACCTGGCTGACGGTTTCGTGAACTACGCAAGGGGCATCGAGGGCGTCGAGGTCGGAGTTCTCTTCAGAGAGGCCGGAGAGCTTATGTACAAGGTGAGCCTGCGCTCAAAGGGCGACGTCGACGTTGCCGAGGTCGCGCAGAAGTTCGGGGGCGGCGGCCACAGGAACGCGGCCGGTTTCATGCTCAAGGGCAGCCTGGAAGAGATAAGAAAAAGCGTTACAGAGGCGTTGAAGGGTGCATTTGCCAGGGTATAGCGGCATCCTCGTAATAGACAAGCCCCAGGGCTGGACCTCGCACGACGTAGTTGCTCACGTCAAGAGGAAGCTCAAGGCCAAAAAGGTGGGGCACCTGGGCACGCTCGACCCGCTCGCAACAGGGGTGCTCGTGCTTGTGCTGGACTCCGCCACAAAGCACGCGGCGAATCTCGGTGCAGGCGTAAAGGAGTACGCTGCCGTCTGCAGGCTCGGAGAGGCGAGAGACACGTACGACAGCGAGGGCAAGAGAACAAAGGCCGGGGACCTGACCGGACTTACCCGTGAAGATATACTGAAGGCCCTTGACGGCTTCAGGGGCAGGATAAAGCAGGTACCGCCCATGTACTCGGCGATTAAATCCAACGGCCAGCCGCTGTACAAACTCGCGCGCAAGGGCATAACCATAGAACGCGAGGCAAGGGAAATAGAGATATTCGAGATAGAGGCCCTCAATATTGAGCTGCCCGGCGTCCATTTCCGGGTGCTGTCATCCGGGGGGACCTATGTAAGGTCTATCTGCCACGACCTGGGCGAGAAACTCGGGTGCGGCGGCCATCTTACGGAGCTCAGAAGGACGAGGTCAGGGGCCTTCAGGATAGAAGAGGCGGCGGGCCCGGGGCTTGAGGCGGCGGAGCTTACTGAGAGGATAATCCCTCTGGAAGAGGCCCTCAAGAGGGTATCTGTGGATGGCGGGGGGCCGGGAAGCCCGGGGGTCGTAAAGGCATAGATTTCGCTTTCATTATCTTAAAATCGGTGTTAATATCCGTCTTGCCCGCCTGTTCTCAGGCGGGTGAGGTTTTTTAACCATTACCGGAAGGCTGAGAAGCCATTATATACTTCGGATCTTCGAGAAAGGAGGCAGGAAAGCTAACAGATGCTGGCAACAGAGAAAAAGCAGGACATCATCAAAACCTTCAAGACCCACGAGAAGGATACCGGCTCCCCTGAGGTGCAGATAGCCCTTTTGAGCGAGAGGATCAACAGCTTGAGCCCGCACTTCAAGTCCCACAAGTCGGACCATCACTCAAGGAGAGGGCTCCTAAAGATGGTCGGCCAAAGGAGAAGGCTTCTTGACTACGTCAAGAAGAAGGACGTCGAGCGCTATAAGAGCATAATCCAAAAGCTCGGTCTGAGGAGATAGCCGGAAAGGTGGCTGAAGCGCATTATTCGCCCAGCCACCTCGGGCGGCCGAATAAAGGCCGCTGTTACTCCCGCGTTGAATCCAGCATCCACTCGAATTGGGCGGGCCGCTGGATGAGCAAGGGCGCAGGGCGCGTGTGCGCTTTGGGCCCTGTAGTATTTTGTACCTAAAAAAGGAGAATGGAAGCATAATGAGCAGATATGAAATAAATTACGCCGGCAGGCCGATAGTCATTGAGACCGGTAAGATGGCCCGGCAGGCGCACGGCTCTTGCACAGTGAGATACGGGGACACGGTCGTGCTGGTAACGGCCTGCCGCAATGACTCTCCGTCAGCGGGCGTAGACTTCCTGCCCCTCACGGTCAACTACATGGAGATGACCTATGCCGCGGGCAAGATACCCGGCGGCTTCTTCAAGAGGGAAGGAAGGCCGAGCGAAAAAGAGGTGCTGGGCTCAAGGCTGATAGACAGGCCGCTGCGCCCCCTTTTCCCGGAAGGATATTATAATGAGACACAGATTGTCGCGACGGTCCTCTCGGTAGACCTCGAGAACGACCCCGAGATAGCGGCCATGATAGGCGCTTCCGCGGCGCTCGGAATATCGGATGTTCCCTTCGGCGGTCCCATAGCCGGAGTTAGGATAGGATCAATAAACGGCGAGCTTATTGCCAACCCCTCATTGCAGCAGCAGAAGGAGAGCGACCTCGACCTCTTCGTGGCCGCCAAGGACGGCTCGATAATAATGGTCGAGGCAGGCGCGAAGTTCGTAAGCGAGGACTTTCTCGTAAAGGCGCTCGCCTTTGCGCAGGAGACGATTCAGCCGGTACTCGAGCTCCAGAAGCAGATGGCCTCTGAAGCAGGCAAGCCCAAGATGGAGCTTAAAATCGCTGCAGCCGACCCCGAGCTCGAAGCGAGGGTGAGGGAGCTTGCCGAGTCACGGCTCAAGGACGCGCTCAAGATCCCCGTGAAGCAGGAGCGCTACGGGACAGCTTCAGCCATAAAGAAGGATACCATAGCCGCGCTTGCGGAAGCCTTCCCCGGCAGGGAGAAGGAGATAGACTCTATCTACGGCGACCTCAAGTACAGGCTCATGAGGGAGATGGTCATAAACGAGAACAGGAGGGTGGACGGCAGGGGACCCAGGGACATCAGGCCCATCACCTGCGAGGTCGGCCTCCTTCCCAGGACCCACGGCTCGGCCCTCTTTACCAGGGGCGAGACGCAGGCCATGTGCGTAACCACTCTCGGCACCTCCGAGGACGAGCAGAAGATAGACGCCATCTCTGGCTGGGAGTACAAGACCTTCATGCTCCACTACAACTTCCCGCCCTTCAGCGTAGGCGAAGTCAAGATACTGCGCGGACCCGGCAGGAGAGAGATAGGCCACGGAGCGCTCGCTGAAAGGGCCGTCTCCAAGATACTCCCCGACGAGGGCTTCCCCTACACGGTAAGGGTCGTCTCCGACATATTCGAATCCAACGGTTCGTCTTCCATGGCGACCGTCTGCGGCGCCTCTCTTTCGCTTATGGACGCCGGCGTGCCCACCAAGGGGCATGTCGCGGGCATTGCGATGGGCCTCATCAAGGAAGGCGACAAGGTCGTGATACTCTCCGACATACTCGGCGACGAGGACCACCTCGGAGACATGGATTTCAAGGTCGCCGGCACAGCCGACGGAGTGACCGCCCTTCAGATGGACATCAAGATAGGCGGCGTCACGGCCGAGCTCCTCAAGGACGCGCTTTTCCAGGCGCGCGAGGGCAGGCTCCACATCCTCGGCAAGATGCAGCCCGCGATATCAACCCCGAGGGCCGAGCTCTCGGTCTATGCGCCGAGGATAACCACGATATACGTCAAGCAGGAGAGGATAAAGGACGTCATTGGGCCCGGCGGCAAGAACATCA
>MGPL01000062.1:8054-9757 GCA_001797415.1 Deltaproteobacteria bacterium GWA2_55_10 | reverse complement strand
CAATTTCATGCCCTGCCTTTTGCCTTGAATTTTTTATAAAGTACCGGCAGAAGGGAGACGAGTATCACGAGGACGGCCCCTATGACGAACTCCTTTGAGATTTTGCCTTTGAAGATATCAAGTATGGAGCTTGAAAATATTACGTAAGCCGCGGCCCCCGGCGCCATGAATATGAAAGTGGCTATCACGTAATGGCTGAACCTTACGTTTGTGAGCCCGAAGGCGTAGTTCAGAAAATTGTAAGGGAAGAGCGGGATGAGCCTTGTAAACGCCACTATCTTCCAGCCCTGTTTCTGGACCTTCTCGTCAAGCTCCTTAAGCTTGCCCCCCTTGACGACCCCCTCCACCCAGCTTCTGCCCATATACCGCGCTATCAGGAACGCTATCGATGCGCCTATGGTCGCGCCGATGAGGACATATATAGTGCCCCATAGAGGGCCGAAGAGTATGCCGCCTATGACCGTAAGCGGAAGTCCGGGCATCATAAAGCTCGGAGCTACGGCGTAGATGAGCATGTAGACAAGAGGCCCCCAGACCCCGAACCCGTCTATCCAGCGCCTTAGCCTGTCCTGGTCGAGATACTCAGATAAACCATACCATCTGGCCAGCAGAAAAGCGGAGATGATAAAGGCAATAAGGGCTATAAACTTTAAAGTCTTTCGGTTCATGAGACTCCTTCACGCCTTTTAAGAGCCCCTGCGTATAAGCCACTTCGCCAGCTTCGGGAACCAGCCGGTAAAGAGTTTTTCCTTGTAATACTGGTCGGCGGCCCTCTTTACGGCCTGTGAACCGGTCGGATATACGTGTATTGCTCTGGAGATCTTTGTTATAGGCAGATTCTCCCGCATGGCGAGCACATATTCGTGTATCAGCTCACCGGCGTGAGGCCCGAGGATATGGGCCCCGAGGATGCGGGCCTTGCTGTCGCAGACGAGCTTTATGAGGCCCTGCCCCTCGCCCTCTATGACGGCCCTGTCGACATCCTTGAATTCGAAGCGGTAGACATGAACGTCTTTTGAGCCGTACTTCTCCTTTGCCTCATCCTCTGTAAGCCCTATCCTTGAAAGCTCCGGGTCCGTAAACGTAGTCCACGGCACGACACGGTAGTCCACCTTCCTTTTTATGACAGGAAAGAGACTGTTGCTTATAGCTATGCCGGCATGATATTCAGCGACATGGGTGAAGGCGTACTGCCCCACTACGTCCCCGCAGGCGTATATATGCTTCTGGCTCGTCCTTAAAGTATCGTCCGCCTTGATGCCTTTTCTCCTGTCGTACTCCACCCCTGCGGCCTCAAGGTTGAGGCCCTCAACATTGGGCGCGCGGCCTATGGCGATCATGACCTCGTCGGCCTCATAGGTCTTGTCCCCTGTCGGGCACTGCGCGCTCAATGTCTTTGCCTCTCCGCTGCGCCTGACCTCTTTTACCTCCGTGCATACGTCTATCCTTATCCCCTGGGCTGAGAGTATCTTGAAGAGCGCGTCCGAGAGTTCCTTGTCTTCCCTGGGCAGTATCTGCCCCATCTTCTCTATGACGGTTACCTTCGAGCCGAGGCGGCTGAAGACCTGCGCGAACTCCATCCCTATGGGCCCGGCCCCCAGAATGGCTATCGTGCGGGGCAGCCGGTCGAGTTCGAGGGCCGTCTCGTTCGTGAGGGCCCCGGACTCTTTCAGCCCCGGGATAGGGAGCATCACCGGCCTTGA
>MGPL01000062.1:3396-8040 GCA_001797415.1 Deltaproteobacteria bacterium GWA2_55_10 | reverse complement strand
TGAACTTGCGCCCCCATAGCCTCTCTCCGTTTACCTCGAATGTATGAGGGTCAATAAACTGTCCTTGACCGAACATGACATCCACGCCCATCTTGCGGAAGCGCTCAGGATCGTCGTTCTTTCCTATCTCAGCCCTGACGTCCCTCATGCTCTGCATGACCTTCTGAAAGTTGACTCTTAACGGCTCTCCTTCAAGGCCGAACTCACCGGCCCTTCTCATGAGGGAAGCGACCTTTGCCGAATGGACCAGCCGCTTTGTGGGGACGCACCCGGTCCTCAGGCAGTCCCCTCCGAGCGATTCCCTTTCCACGAGCGCAACTCGCGCGCCGAGCTGAGCGGCCCCGCTCGCCGAGACCAGTCCCGCAACGCCGCCGCCGATTATCACAAGATCGAACTTTTTCATGGGTAACACCTCAACTTCCCCCCTTTTACAAGAGAGGGGGCTTAAAGGTGATCCTGCATTACGCAGCCTGTTTTTTTAAGTCAAACCACGGTGCCGGTACAGCTTGAGCCCGCGCCTGCCGCACAGCCGAAGCAGTGCAGCCCGGTGATTATTTTTCTAACGCCAAGTCTTTTGGCGTCAAAATGCTTGATATGGTCAGGTGCTCCGTGGTCACACTTGAGGTTGAGCATCTGGTTGAAATCACAGTCATAAAGGGAGCCGTCCCATCCCACGGACAGTGTATGCCTGCACATGGCATTTGCAGCAGCCGACGGGTTATATGCGTCCTGCAGCCTTTTCATGTATTTTTCAAGGTTGCCGGAATCTTTCAGGAATTTCAAAAACCTGCCGATGGGCATATTGGTAATCGTAAAGAGATTGCTGAATGTTATGCCATATCTTTTTTTCAGTTCGCTTCGGAAATCCGCCTCAATCGCTTTTTGCGCAGGAGGGATAAAATCACCTGCCGGGTTGTATACGAGATTCAGCGTGAGCCCGCTTCCTTCAATGCCGTAGCCCATGGAATTCAGTTTTTTGAGAGCCTCGATGGACTTAAGAAAAGCCCCCCGGCCTCGCTGCCTCTCTACCGTATCTGGAAGGTAACAGGGCATGGAAGCTATCACTTCAACCCCGTTTTCTGCCAAAAACGCCGGAAGGTCATCATAGCCGTCTTCCACAAGTATCGTCAGGTTCGTGCGGGTCTTGACATGGCACCCCAAATCAACGCAACTTTTTACAAACCAACGGTAATGTGGATTCATCTCGGGGGCGCCGCCGGTTATATCCACGGTAGGATATTTTTCTCTATTCAGGACTTCAAGGCACAGATCCATCGTCTGCCTCGACATCACCTCGGACCTCTCAGGGCCCGCGTCCACGTGGCAATGGCGGCATGACTGGTTGCAGAGCTTGCCCATGTTTACCTGGAATACGGATATGGCCTCTGATGTAAGCGGGAACTGGCCTGTCGCACTGAGCGAGCCATCAAAGACGTGCCGGACGGCCCCACTTGTTTCCGTAATCATCCTCTCTCCATCCATATACAACAACTCTCCTTTATCTTTACTTAGCTACTAACAGCATTTTCCCGGCAAGCATACCGCAGGTTCCTCGACGCTGCCTTCTTCCGTGTCCCATATCGTGAAATGGCCCGCATAAGGCGCCGTCTTGAGCTTCTCAACCGTATCGGTGCAGACCTCGACAGGCCGCCCGGCCGGATACTCATGGCCGTCGTCGTCGCAGACCGCTTTAAAGGGCCCGCTATAGACGGCGAAGTGCCCGGCGTATACGCACTCTTTCCCTTTCTTGAACTTATAACCCCTGAGCGTAACCGAGTAGAACCTTATGCCTTCAAGCTCCCTGTAAATGCTTTTTGAGAGTACTTGGAGCCCATAGAACCCCGCACCCCTGGCGGCCTTTATGAACTCGTCCTCTTTCATGGCGCCGGATAAACATTCACCCCAGAGTTTTTTGTCAGCCCGCATGTATTCGGGAACCTCTGTCTCAGATATTATATCGGAGATACAGAAGCGCCCTCCGTGCTTAAGCACTCTGTATATCTCCTTCAAGACCGTCTCCTTGTCGGGGGAGAGGTTTATGACGCAATTCGAGGTGATTATATCAGCCTTCTCATCTTCAACCGGTACTTCCTCCAGATACCCCTTCTTGAACTGGACTATGTCATAGCCCAGGTTCAGGGCTACTTTTGAAGAGGCCTTCTTTGCCTTAAGCAGCATCTCATCCGTCATGTCGACCCCGTAGACCTTACCGTTCCTTCCCACAAGTTTTGCTGCTATAAAGCAGTCAATGCCGCCGCCTGAGCCGAGGTCCACAAGGGTTTCGCCTTCCTTTACTTCGGCGAGCGCAACCGGGCTTCCGCACCCGTAGGATATATCAAGAACATCTTTGGGTATGTGCGATACATCCTCTTTGCTGTAGTTTGCGGCGCAGCAGAGCGATTTAACCGGCTTGGCCGCCGCTGATGAATAAAACCCGCTGACGGAATCCCTGATCCTTTTTCCCATTCCTGATTCCCCTTCTAAACAATGTGATTTAATACCATATAGGCTATACCGGAGATGATCCCGGCAGCCGGCAGCGTTACTATCCATGCAAGGAGCATCTCGTAAATCAACTTCTCATTCACAGCGCTGCCATTGCGCCTCAGCCCTATTCCTATAATCGAACCGCCGGAGACATGGGTTGTCGACACGGGCATCCCGAATTTCGAGGCAAAGACCACAAGAAGCGCCGTGCAAAGGTTCGCAATGACGTCGTCGTGCCTGTCCATGGCGGTGATCTTATTCGATAACGTCTCAGTTACCTTTAGCCCTCTAAGGTAGCTTCCAAGCCCCATGAATAAAGCCGCAAGAAGGAATGCGGATTTCATGTTGCTTTCTGCGAAAATCGAGGAAGCGAATAGTATGGCCACAATGGCTGATAAACCAGATAAGAATTATATGATTATATCACCGTAAAGGATGAACTTAGGGATATCGCAGGGCAGAAAGGGTAACTTGTTGCGCCGATTACTCCGCGCAGCAGGAAAGCCGGTCGACCTCCTTGTAAAAACTCTGCGCGCACAGCTTGACCATCTCTGAAAGGGTGGGATATACATCTATCTTTTCCGTGATTTCCCTTACGGTCATCCCACTCCTGACGCTGAAAACTGCCTGGTGGATGACCTCTGCCGCCTCAGGCCCGAGTATATGTACCCCTAAGACCTTTTCAGTCCCTTCTTCAGCGACTATTTTTATAAGCCCGCGCGTATCCCTGATGCCCCTTGC
This sequence comes from Deltaproteobacteria bacterium GWA2_55_10, assembly GCA_001797415.1. GTDB lineage: Bacteria > Desulfobacterota > GWC2-55-46 > GWC2-55-46 > GWC2-55-46 > UBA5799. Next base: position 4,812 of record MGPL01000062.1, on the reverse strand, counting down.
CTTCGGGACATGGCGCATCTCCAGGGTCCTTGACTTTACCTTCATGCCCTTCTCAACGGCCCTCCTTTCGGTGAGGCCAACGCTCGCAACATTCGGATGGGTAAATAGCATGTTCCTCCGATTACCTGCTCCTCGCAGACGGCTACCACGGCCCCAAGATTTGGGGGTCATTACAAACCTGCGCCGTCTCCCTTGATTTGAATCAGGAAATGTTAGAAGCAATATATTTTTATCACTATTACAATGGCTGGCGAGTTCGAAGTGCAGGGAATTCTGTTTTTGGGCTTTCTTGCCCTCAAAAACATGTACAACTGCTACGCATAGACGAGAAGCTCAGGAGTGTCTCGGGGGCATGTTCGGAGCAGAGAGGTTTCCCTGAGCCAGTTCTACCGGTACCAGATGGACCATCAGAGAAAGACTTTTCCAGGTCTCATGGACTGCCAATCCCTAAGTATCTATTTAAAACCCTTGATCTGATCGAGCGCATCCGGGGTTATGGTTTCAATCCCCATCTTTCGAGCCCGCCTTTCGATAACCTTTCTCAGTCGGGTGGGCTGAGGGGGATCAATGGATACACAAATGATTAACAAATACAAGTGGTTACATATATACGGACGCGGGTTCGATTCCCGCCGCCTCCACCAAATTAATAAAAAGGGCTGCCTTCTTTTGGCAGCCCTTTTTTATTTCTCCATACAGTCCCAGCCTATTCAGTTGCTTTCCCCTGCTCTCCAGAGTGCGCCACCTTCGGCGGGGGCTGGCTCGCATGGTAGACCCTGGGGATGCGGTCATCTCTGACGGCCTTGACCTCTGTGGAAGGCATTACAACCCTTGAAGTCATGGTCCCGTGGATTTCCTTTGCGGCCGAGATATCCGGCGCCACAGCCTTGAACGCCCCCGAATAATGGACGGCCTTGTTACCTCCGGACCAAGCGACAACTCGAGGTATGAACTCATGCTGGGCGGCTTTATATGTCTGCGTCTCGAGGACCGCGCGCGGAATAAAGGCAGCATGAACAAACTTCTGGGTGCCGGTTACGATGTTGGCGAAGCCTTCAGTGCCTTCCCATAACAGACCCAGCGTAGATCGACTGTCCGCTTCGAATAAGAAGCCCCGAGTGCTTCTGGAATCAATCTCCACGCTTATACCTTGACCACCCTGAAGGTTGCCATTTTCCCGCCCGAATAGGCTGCGGTCACGTTGTACTTCGCAAGAAGGCCGATGGATTTGTTGTGCGCCGTGGCATTTGCCGCTGAATCATACAGGTAAAGGACAGAGCTAAGTTTGTTCCCTGCGGCATCGCGGACAATATCGTCTTCGACGTGGTTTTCCAAAGCGAGTCCAAGGAGACGATTCATGCTCGCCTGTGAGGCCGGGTCTGCGGGCAGGTTGTCCGTCTTGGCCTTTATTTCAGT
>MGPL01000062.1:0-3350 GCA_001797415.1 Deltaproteobacteria bacterium GWA2_55_10 | reverse complement strand
ATCTCTTCAGCCGCGCCGGCGACCTCAGTTAAAGGAACAGACGCGCCTACGATTACGGCATCTGTCCCGACGCCTGTGTCAGCCAGGCTTGACAGAAAGGCGATGGCATCCGCGCCAGTGCCGCTGTCCGTAACAATGACCGCCACCGCAATGGCAATGGCGTCGCTTCCGGCCCCCTCTTCCGTAATAGATGGGCTGTTTACAGCGGCATAGATGGCATCGGCTATGGCCTGCAAGCCGTCGTGCGTGAAGTGAATCCCGTCTCCCGCATCATAAGCTGGAAGGATATTGGTCGTATCGCCGGGGTCGGCCACAGTTGCATGAACATCTACAAAAACAAACCCATTTGATTGACAGTGGCTTTGAATCCAGCTATTGAGGGTGTCCTTATTGGCGTTCCTGGTCGAATCCCAACTGTTAAGAGGCGGAATAGAGCACAGGACCACCTCAATTCCGGCAGTAACCAGCTTCGCGGTTATAGAGCTTATGTTCGCCTGGGTCGTAGCGAGAGGCACATCTGTGTTGACATCGTTTGTTCCAATCAGAACGATGCACCTTTCGGCCCCCTGGTCGATGACATCCTGGGTAACTCTGGTATCCGTCTGAGCCGATGTAGTGCCGCCGACGCCTCTTTCAGCGCACCACTTTACAGGCGCGTATTTCTGCCCGTACTTATAGGGCCATGAGTGCGTCTCGTCCTCGCCTGACCGGGTCCTGCGGTCGCTCGCGGGGTTCGGGTTCCATTCGGGGGTCCCTTCTGTGGCCGTTCCGTTTCCGGCGGTAATAGAATCGCCAATCGCAAAGTCGCGCGGCTTATAGACCTTGAGCTCATCGACCCGTACCGCGCCTGTGGCAGTCGGGTCAGTGATAAATCTGATTTTGGCAATGGCCGATCCGCTATATGCCTTGGCTGCGGAAACGGCATCCCAGGTCCCGCTCCCTCCGATGCCCGTGCCAGTAGTATAAAAACAGCGGATAGTATCGTTGACCGTATCCACCTTCAATACAATCATTTTATAGCCAACAGCCTAATCAAAGGCGCTTGCAGTTGCGGCATCGGTGTCAAAAGTACCCTGCTCTGCCCCTCCGTCACATTTTACAGAGGCCACGACATTCTCAGCCCCGTCCAGCAGCTCAAGATAGCCGATTGCGCCAGCCGCGGCGTACATGTCGGCCTCGATGAGATAGACGCCGTCCGGCTCGATTATGCCCCTTGTTGCTGATACGACCCCACTGGAAGATGAATCCGACAAGACCATCTTCTCGTCATTATCGGCCGTCTGTATTGATACAGTGCCGCCAGATTGGTCAAGGTTCCACGCGTCCAGGCTGCCGTCAAACCGCTCCAGCAGATAAAGATTCGACGGGTCAACTACAAGGAAGTCCCTGCCCTTTGCGGTGTCTGAAACCGCAAGGGCGGCCGCGACCGTAACTGAATCCGAGCCGTCGCCCGTATCCGGGGCAGATATAGCAGCACTGCCGCCTGTATCTACGGTATCTAAACCAGTGCCGCTGTCTGTAACCACAAGGCCGACTGCGATGACAATAGCGTCGCTGCCAGTAACAGCGTCCGGGATAGACGCCGAAGCCGCGACGGTAACGGCATCTGAACCGCTGCCCGAATCAGTTACAGACAACAAGGTGGCGTCCCTGGCCGCGCTGAAATTATCGTAATCTATCAGCGAGCCAGAAGGGTTCCTGCTTATGCCGTGCTTCCCACCGCTCGTAAGCGTCGAATCCGTCGCGCTTATGGTAGCTACGATGGTTGAAGAATCTACATTGTAGAGCGCGCCATATAGATTGCTTCCATCGAGCGTGAAGACGATGCGGTAATTTGTGCCTGTCGAGAGGCTCAGAGTGCTCGAAGCGGCCAGTACGGTAACTGAGCCGGTTATTCTCTTATTTATGTAAAAGACCTGGTTTAAGACATAGCAGGCATATAGCTGGTCGTCGCTGCCCTGTGTACGGGCGGTTATACCGGGGATGCCGCCGTTTGAGACGCTATCTATGTACTGAAAATCAACGGAGATTATTCCGTTGTAGAAATATTCGCTGGACGGCCTTAATAGCTGGTTGGTATCAAAGGTCGTACCACCGACAGCCGTTGACCGGACCTTATTACTCAGAATTTCATGCGTGGATGAGTTATTTTCCGTCCAGTCATTCCCTACGGTAGCGGAATCAGCGCGAGTAAAGGCATCGGTAAATTGAGTCCCGCCGATTGAGATTCCCTCAACGCGGGTATTGTATGTCGCGGTGTCATAATAGAGCCGCCCGGTAAACTCCCAATCTTCCGAGTTCTGATGATAAGTATAACGATAGAATGTCCAGACAGACGCGTTAAGGCGCGTCGTATTCAGCTGCTCGGTAACGAAGGTCTTTGTGTTGACCGCGGCAGTACCTACGAACTGAATCTTCTCGACAATCTTAAGCGCGTCGGTCGCATCAAGAGCGGTCTCAGGGCAGAGCCACTGGACGGACTGAATCCCCTCGTCTGAATCATCCATCCCCGGACAAGCGCGGTCTATCTGCCCGATATCAGCAGAGCCTATTAAGGTCTCTGAGTTATCTGCTTTGCGAATGTAAATTGAAACTGTAGTCCGTAAGGTAGGGGTAGCTGCGGTGTCATCAAATATCTCAACATCCTGAGCGCTGCCAGAGCGCGAGGTGAGGAGCTTATTTGCGTTCAGGCCGTTTATGGTGTGCGTGTCAGAACGATGGAACAGGGTCAAAAGGGACATCTTTGCTCCGGCTGGTCAGGGGATTTTGATGAAGGGCAGCAACCCAATTCGGTTGCCGCCCTCATCGGTTACGGCAAGGCCGTCCTTTAGCTGAACGTGATGGCAAGGTCAAGGGTCCATACCTGGCCGCTTGCCTTCGTGCCCTGAGACGAGACCTTCCTGTTCAGGTTATCAGCCGCATCCGAGTTGCCGTTTGCGACAGTGAACTCGTTCCACGCAAAGTTGGCCTCGGCAGAGACGAACTCGGCCCTGAATGTCACGGTCTGCCCGGATATCGACGGATAGCTGGCTGATACGGCCTTATAGAGCTTGTTCGTCGAGGCCTGAAGCCCGGTCTGAGAAGCGGCTGCCGCCGTGCTGCTGTCGCCAACGCCTATGTAGGCATTGGCATTGCTGAAGGCCGTCTCCGCTGCGCCTGTAAGCAGGTTCAACAGGGCGGTTATGCCCTCGTTTAAAAGAAGGTTGCCTTCTATCTCGATTACCTCGTATGGACTTTCTTTCGTAAAGGCCGCGTCGTCTGCGTACTTCCTTAATATCCAGAGCGGTTTGTAACCTATCTTTTCAGCTACTGCGTTCATCTCGTATTCCTCCTGTCGATGTCTTTTAATT
>MGPL01000061.1:2747-6366 GCA_001797415.1 Deltaproteobacteria bacterium GWA2_55_10 | reverse complement strand
AGGGAAGGACCCGGAGGGCGCATTGAACGCCTACAGGGCAGTGCTTGATGATTTCAGGGAGACTAAGGCCTCGGAAGACGCCTTCTGGAATATAGCCTGGGGCGCTTACATCTCCGGCAGGTATGACGACGCATACGAATCATTCGGCGCGTACATCGACGCAAAGCCGGGCGGCAAGTCAGCCGCAAAGTTCAGGTACTGGCTGGCCAGGAGCGCCGGGAAGCTGGGCAGGGAGTACGAGGCCGCTGATACCTACAGGGCCGTATGCGACAGGGAAGAGGAGTCTTTTTATTGCCTTATGGCAGCGATGAGGGCAGGAGGGGATGAGACGAGCGGATTGGCGTTCACGGCAATCCCGGCCTCAGGCATTGAAAGTGCGGTTGCAGGGCCTTCGACTGAAGTCAACAGGAGCGGGCAATTTGGCGAAGCGCCGCATTACAGGGCGGCGCAGGAGCTCTTGAGCCTCGGGCTCAACCGCGAAGCCGCCGACGAGCTCGACGCAGCCGCGAGGAGCTCGAAGGGCGGCAAGAAAGGGATTGCAGAGCTTGCGGGACTTCTATATAAGGCCGATGATTTCTACAGGGCCTTCAAGCTGTACAGGCAATATCTTGTCCGCGACAGGGAGGCGGTACACCTCGGTTTCCCGCTTGGCCTTGTGGACAGGGCGCGGGAAAAGGGCGCCGGGACAGCTGACCCGTTCCTGGTGGCTGCCGTCGCACGCGAGGAGAGCCATTTCAACCCGGATGCAGTCTCTTCGGTAGGCGCGCTCGGGCTCATGCAGATAATGCCGTCAACGGGAAAGGGCATAGCACGGGAGTTGGGCCTGGACTTCGAGAGCACGAGCCTGCTTGAGGCTGACACAAGCCTGAAGTTCGGCTCATGGTACCTGGGACAGCTTTTAAACAGGTTCAACGGAGACCTTGCGCTGGCTGTAGCCGGCTACAACGCAGGGCCGAACGCGGCAGCCAGATGGTCAAAGACGCTGCCAGGCGAGCTCGATGAGTTCATTGAGTCCATACCATACGGCGAGACAAGGGCCTATACCAAGAGAGTCTTGAGGAGTTACGCGGAGTTCGTGCGGCTTGCCGGGGAGGACCCGGTGGCGAAGATAAGGAGACCTCAGCAGGAATCAAGGCCTGAAGCTCCGGGCGAGGCCTATCTGATAGATGAGAAGACCGGCCGCCGGTCTACATGGGTGAGGGCAGGCCTTTTTTCTTCTTTGTTCCGGTTGCCGCCTTCTGGGCCTTTTCAGCGAGCGGCCTGGTCTTTTCGATAAGCTCCCTGTTCCCCGAGAGCATGAAGTATTTGAGGGCCGTAACAGGGTCGTTGTCATTGAGCGCCGCAAGGCCCAGCTCGTCTGCCCTTTCAGCCACATCCTGGACCTTGTCAGCTTCTCCCGCAAAAGAATAGTATTCGAGCGCGTCATAAAGGTTTGAGATGCCGTTGCCCTTCAAGGCCTCCTCGGCCCTGTCAAGGGCGCGATTTACGACCTTGCCCCTGTCGCTTTCCGCGCCGTAGACAGCCCATTTCATGGCATTCTCAAGCCGGATCAGGGACCTCTCGGTATCTTTTGAGCTCTGGAATTCCTTCTCCTCTTTGGCGAGGAAAGAAGCGGCGTTCGAGGACGCGACCTTCAGGAGCTCCAACAGGTGCTGGGGGTCGGGCGAATATCCGTTGTCCTGGAGCTTCAGCCTTGCCTGGAAATGCTTTTGCGCCGCCTCATATGCGGCTATATCTCCAGTGTTTGAGAGCACTCCCTTTAAGATAAGCAGGTCCGATTCGCGGTAATTGTAAGTCGCTTCATACCAGTCATAAGCGCCTGCCGAGGGCTCGAGCTGCACGCGCACTCCGCCAGATTGCCTTATGCACAGGCCTGGCACGCGCGGCTCGTACGGGTTTGGCACGTCATAGGCCCTGACCCAGCGGCGGCAGTCCACGTCAGGCACTGTCGAGAAGATGCTCTTGCCTGTGAATATCCTGCCCTTTGCAGCGGCTTCCCTGCCCATCTTTGAGCCGATGCGCCGTATCCCTTCCCGCGCCTCTTTACGGTTTCCGCAGATTGTGTCGGCTGCCCTGAAGAAAAGAAGCGCGTCAAGGGTCTTGCCTTCCTTTTCGGCAACCCTTCCTTTTTTAATATTGCCTTCGGATTGTGAGGTATCGTCGTAGTTGCAAAGGGCATCGCCAAAAGCAAGGCCTGAGGTCGATAGTACGATAAGGAGGGCAAAGACGGTTTTTCTGGTAAGGGTTCCCATGCGCTGAATGGCTCCGGGGCGCGGAATAGAAACTGACTCAAGCCGGTAGCGGCCTGTGCAGGTGAAGAGGGAAGAAGCTATCGATCTTTAAACTGTAAAAACCGTAACAGCGAAAACAAAGCTACAATTAGCACATAAATACTTTATATGTCAATGAAATGCTTGGTCATTTGAGGTAAACTACATGTATGGCCACGCTTGCGGCGATCATAATCCTTTACCTTGCGATATCCGTTTTCGGATACTGGCTCGAATTTCTGAATTTAAGGCACCTCAGGGAAAAAGGCGGCGCTCCTCCTCCGGGCTTCGAGGGCCATATCGACAGAGGCGTGCTGGAGCGCTCGCGGGAATACACGATAGAGCACACCAGGTTCTCCATAGCCGAATCCCTGGCAGGGGTCGCGCTCACGCTTGTCTTCATACTGCTCATCTTGAAACCCTTTGACGGCTGGGTGGCCTCCTTTGGCCTGGGCTTCATTGCATCAGGCATCCTCTTCTTCATGCCTCTGCTATTTGCCGAGGGCGCCCTGGGCGCGCCCTGGGCTCTTTACCGGACATTCAGGATAGAGAAGAAGTACGGCTTCAGCAACATGACTCCAGGGCTGTGGATCGCGGATTTCATTAAGTCAATGGCAGTCTCCGCAACCATGACCCTTGCGCTCATCGCGGCCGGCCTCTGGATAGTGAGGGAGAGCCCTGTGCTCTGGTGGTTCTGGATCTGGTGCCTCTTTACCGCGTTCAGCGTATTCATGATGTACGTCTCGCCTTATGTGATAGAGCCGCTCTTTAATAAATTCGAAGAGGTCGAAGACCCGGAATTGAAGAAGAGGATTATCCGGGTGGCAGAGGATGCCGGCATCAGGGTCGGAAGGGTATTGAAGATAGACGCCTCAAGGCGCACCTCCCACACGAACGCCTATTTCACCGGCATCGGGCATGTGAAGAGGATAGTGCTTTACGATACCCTCCTGGAGAAGCTCGACAACGACGAGATAGCTTCGGTGCTGGCGCATGAGGCCGGCCACTGGAGAAAGAAGCACCTGCAAAAGGCCCTCCTGGCAATGGGCCTTATCTCGCTCCTGTTCCTGTATCTCTCCTACAGGGTCATTGAAAGCGGCATGCTCGGGCGCGTTTTCGCTTTTGAGGGCGCTTCCTTCTATGCGCTTGTCGGGCTACTGGGCTTCCTCGCGCCCATTGTTTCATTTCCTATGAAGCCACTGTTCTCATATTTCTCGCGTCGCCACGAGCATGAAGCGGACGCCTATGCGCTGGAGCTCTCGCAAGACCCGGCGGCTTTGTCTGGGGCGCTCGTGAAGCTCTCGAAGGACAACCTGTCGAACCTTTTCCCCCATCCGCTTTATGCGGCC
>MGPL01000061.1:2459-2735 GCA_001797415.1 Deltaproteobacteria bacterium GWA2_55_10 | reverse complement strand
CACCCGCCCATGGCGGAGCGGGTAGGGGAGCTGATGAAAAAGACGCTTGGATAACAATCTTGCCCTGTATTTATCTACAGTCATTGCGAGGAGCAGCGCGACGAAGCAATCTCATCTTTTAAAAATATGAGATTGCCACCCGCCACGCTTCGCTCGCGGCTTCGGCTCACTCGCTCGCAATGACAGACTTACCCCTCACCCCGGCCCTCTCCCGCTAGAGGAGAGGGTGATTCCGTTAACGGCTGACCCTTTCTGCCTGAGATGAGTTCAGAAGCA
>MGPL01000061.1:0-2449 GCA_001797415.1 Deltaproteobacteria bacterium GWA2_55_10 | reverse complement strand
GACCTTCACCTCTGTCTGCGCGAGGAGGTGGTACCGGGCTTCTTCTATCGCGTGGCCGACGTGCACTGATATGCCCTTTGGCCCAAGCGCCCTGTACGCGTCCATATCGGTCTCGTCATCGCCTATGTAGATGGGAGTCGTGCCGGAGAAGCGCGGCCTCTCCAGCATCCATAGCACTGCCCGTCCCTTGTCCCAGGCCACGTTTGCCTTTATCTCGAATGCCATTTTGCTCTTCGCAAGATATACCTTGCCGCTGTCAAGCGCTCCTGATGTTATCTCCGAGAAGCCCTTTTCAAATTCGTTGAACAAAGCCATATCAAGCAGCCTGTAATGCAAAGAGAGCGAGAGCCCCTTGTCCTCGAGGATGGAACCCGGGAATCGCCTGGAGAGTTCGGAAAGGGAGCGCGACAGGCTTGAAAGCTCATGGCGTATCTCAGGCCCCGCGTCAAAGAGCATGCTGAAATCAGGGGAGTCTATCTCAAGGCCGTGGTTCCCTGCATAGGCGAGGCAGGGCAGACCTGCGTGGGATTCGAGGTCGCGAAGGCTCCTGCCAGAGACTATGGCTGCCGGGAACGCGACTGCCAGGGACTTTAAAAGGTCTTTCATGTCCTGAGAGAGGCGGGCGTCCTGCGGCCTCGCGGCAATGGGAGAGAGCGTGCCGTCAAAGTCCAAAAAAAAAGATAGCCGCTTATCCCTTAAGGACGACAGGAGCTCTTTTGAAGAACTGAGAAGGTATCTGCTCATCCTGGATGTTCTTTATCTCCTTGAATATGTCCATGATCCACCTGTTTATGTTGCGCTCCCGCACATGGGCCCTCGCCTCTTGAAGCGCCTTTCTCTTTTCGGCGGGGCTTGCGTCAAGGGCGGCCTTGATGGCGATCGCGCATCCTTCCGTGTCGTATGGGTTTATGAGCGTAACGCCTGGAATCTCTTCGGACGCGCCCGCCAGCTCGCTTATAAGGAGACTGCCCGAGAGGTCCACCTGGGAGGCGATGAACTCCTTTGCGACAAGGTTCATGCCGTCGTATACAGAGCTTATCATGGCCAGGTCGGCCTTCCTGTACAGGCCTGCAAGCTCGGCGTGCGCCACGTTGGCCGTTATGTACTCGACAGGCTTCCATCCATCCCGCGAGAGCCTTTGGTTGATGGAGTCCACCTTTCTCTGCACCCTCTCCATATAGCTTAAGTATGGCTCGACCTTTCTTGTCGGCACGGCTATCTGAACGAAGGTGACTGAATTCTTGTACCTGGGATACTTCGTAAAGAAGAGCTCTACCGCCTCAAGGCACTTTATCATGCCCTTGGTGTAATCGAGCCTGTTGACGCTCAGGATTATCTTTGAGCCTTCAAGGCCCCTCTTTTTAAGGAACTTCGAGATGAACTTCCGGGCTTCGGCGGATACGGCGGCCCTCTCGAACCAGTCGAAGTCAACGCTTATGGGAAAGGCCTTCAGTCTGGTGAGGCGTCCCTTATGGCTGATGACGCCCCCTTCGATGTCGACTTCATGGCCCAGCTCCCTCTCAACGCATCGCGCGAAGTTCTCCATGAACGCCGGGAGCTGAAAGCCTATGAGGTCATTTGCGAGCAGCCCTTCGAGGAGCTCTTTTTTCTGCGGGCATATCCTGAATACGGCGTGGGGCGGCCACGGTATGTGCCAGAAGATGGAGACGAACGCGTTTTGGCAGAGCTCTTTTATAAAAGGCGCGCAGAGCGCCAGGTGATAATCGTGAAGCCAGATCACGGAGCCCTCTCCCGCCTCTTCGGCAGCTGCCTGGGCAAAGAGGCCGTTGACCTTTCTGTAGCTGCGCCAATAGGAGCGCGTAAGATAAACCCTGTCGAGGGTCATATGGCAGAGCGGCCATAGAAAGCGGTTTGAGTAGCCGTTGTAATAGCCTTCGATATCAGCCGGACCAAGCGGCACGAGCCGGAGCGTGTAGGAGGGGTCGGCAGGAGGGACGGGAAATCGCGACGGCCTGTCCTTCAACTCATCCCTTGAGCCGGAGGCTATCCATACGCCCCTGGTTGCCTTCATGAGCGGGTCGAGCGCGGATACCAGTCCGCCGACGGTCTTTTGATGCCGCCTGGAGAGGCTGTAGGGCTCCCGGTTGGAGACTACGATTATCTTTTTATCCGGAAAAATATCCATAAGCCATCTGACCCTTTCAGGAACGGATTATGGATGCAGGCTTCTAACAAGATGTTGAAAAAGTCCATCCATGGCTTTTTCAACGACGGCTTGTCCGAAGTGAATTCGGCCAAGCCTCACAAATTGCTCGACTTTCAAGTCTCGCAATTCGGCAATCCATCCCTGGATTGATTAGCAGGTTGTTTTTTCAACAACCTGCTAATCGTAATTCCCCGCAGCTTGCTGCGGGGATGGTCAATACGGCAAAGCGGGTGGCGGGCTCATTCGTGCGGGCTCAGATATAGATTACCTTTTCTTTCTTCT
>MGPL01000060.1:10860-12246 GCA_001797415.1 Deltaproteobacteria bacterium GWA2_55_10 | reverse complement strand
GCGAGATGCTCCTCATGGGCGTGGTCGTAGACGAGCTCAAGGAGATAAAGGCCAGGTTCGGGGACGAGAGAAGGACCCAGATAGTCGACGAGGCTGGGGAGATTACCCTCGAGGACATAATAGCCGAAGAGGACATGGTGGTCAATATCACCAGCAACGGCTACATAAAGAGGAACCCCACGAGCCTGTTTAAGATTCAAAGAAGGGGCGGCAAGGGCAAGACAGGCATGACGACGAAAGAAGAGGACTTTGTATCAGACCTCTTCATCGCCTCTACCCACAGCTATATCCTTTTCTTCACTGACAAGGGCAAGGCCTATTCGCTCAAGGTCTACGACATACCCCAGGCCGGAAGGGCGGCAAAGGGCAAGGCCATAGTGAACATCCTGAATGTCGCGCCCGACGAGCACATCACCACATTCCTCCCCGTGCGCGAGTTCAAGGAGGGCAACTACATCACGATGGCTACCGCCCACGGCGTCATTAAGAAATCCGACCTCATGAGCTTCTCGCATATCCGCTCCGGCGGGCTTATAGCGGTGAACCTTGACGAGGGCGACAGCCTCATCGCGGCCCGCCTCACGGACGGCAAGATGGACTTTTTCCTCGGAACGCACCTCGGCCAGGCAATCAGGTTCCCGGAGGAAGAGGTAAGGGAGATGGGCCGCATTGCCAGGGGCGTGAGGGGCATAAAGCTCGACGGGAACGACCGCGTCGTCTCGATGGAAACGGTCGAGGAGAACGCTACGGTCCTTACGGTCACGGATCACGGCTATGGCAAGAGGACCGAGTTCGCCGAGTACAGGGGCCAGGGCAGGGGCGGAAGCGGGCTCATCAATATCAAGATAACCGAGAAGAACGGGCCTGTTACCGGCATAGTCAAGGTCAGGGACTCTGACGAGCTCATGATATCGACCAGCACCGGCAAGATAATAAGGATAGCCATGAAGGACGTGCCTGTCATAGGCAGGAACACGCAGGGCGTGAAGCTCATGGATATCGCGCCGGACGAGCATATAACCGGCATAGCCCCTATAGCGGAAAAAGAGGAAGAGGACGAGGGCGAGGCGGAAGAGGCTTAGCGCCGTTGGCTGCGCTCTCTTTTTATGCCTTGCAGGCAGGCTGCTGAAAAGTCCATCTGCTTTGTTGGCCTCAAAGCGAGTCAGAAGCGACGTACATGAAGAGTACGCCTCATTCCTCGCTCCCCGATTTAACTGGGGCCTCGCATCTGGAGCTTTTGAGCAGCCTGAATGAAGTTGGAGTTACTTGCTGGACTGCTTCTATTCCAGGCCTGCCCTGAAGAGGAAAGGAAAATCTTCAAGAGATTAAGATTTTCTGCGAATCTGCGGAAATTTCACCGAATAGAATTTCAATACCTGATCGAGA
>MGPL01000060.1:0-10826 GCA_001797415.1 Deltaproteobacteria bacterium GWA2_55_10 | reverse complement strand
TGCCCGGCGTTAGGCTCTCGGAGAAGATAACGCCCTTCGGTAGCCTCAAAGACGCCCTCGCGGGGACTGATCTCATAGTAAGCGTCGTGCCTTCCCACGGGCTAAGGGACGTGCTCTCAGAGGCGAGAGAGCATATAAAGGACGGCTCGATCATAGTTAGCGCCACAAAAGGCATAGAGGAGAAGGGGCTCCTTACGCCGAGCGGCATAATAAAAGAGGCGCTCTCAGGAAAGGGTGTTTCCACGGTCGCCCTCTCCGGGCCCTCTTTCGCGACCGAGGTCAGCAGGATGCTCCCGGCAGCGCTCTCGGCTGCTTCAGATTCGACGGACGCCGCCGTCAAGGTGCAGGAGGCCTTCTCGACCGGCTATTTCAGGGTATATACGAACAGCGACGTAATAGGCGTCGAGCTTGGCGGCGCGCTAAAGAACGTCATGGCGATAGCCTCCGGCATCTCGGACGGGCTCGGGCTCGGCCACAACGCCAGGGCCGCCCTCATCACAAGGGGGCTGGCTGAGATGGCCAGGCTTGGAGTCAGGATGGGAGGACAGGCCGCGACCTTCTCCGGACTCTCAGGCCTCGGCGACCTCGTACTTACCTGCACCGGGCCGTTGAGCAGGAACTACACGGTAGGCGTTGCGCTCGGCAGCGGAAAGAGCCTTGCCGAGGCGACCGGCGGCATGAAGGCCGTTGCCGAGGGCGTTAAGACCTGCAGGGGGGCAAGGGAACTGGCCCTCTCTTACGGGATAGAGATGCCAATCACCGAGGCGGTCTACGGTGTCCTGTATAACGGCAAGCAGCCCAAAGAGGCCGTGCTCGAGCTCATGAACCGCGACCTCAAGGGCGAGTAAGCTGTTTTCTCCGTCATTGTCCGGCAAAAAAGTATTTTTTTCTACCTTCCACGTCTAAAAACAGCTAAAATAATCCCGCATTCCATCCGATAAGGATAAATACCCGGAAAATCCAGCAAAAAAGCCGCGGCATACCCCGCAGCGCCGTGTTTGTCGACGTTCGAGCAGGTTTTTAACAGCATCTCTCTCCAGAGGCCGTACAGCTAAGGTATGCTCAAGAAAAGCTTACATTCCAGGATCCTTGTCCTCATAGTCGGGCTCATCACCGTCGGCGTAATCATATCCATATACTGGGAGATCAGGAACAAGGAAAAAGAGCTCCTCGACGAGAAGGTCAGGGCCTCCAGGACAATGGCCCAGCCCGTCCTCACTGCCATATACGAGGACATGCTCGAGGAGAGGGCCGACCTTGCCCGCCACCTGGTGCGCTCCATCGGCAAGACCCACGGCGTGGAGAGCGTCTATATCGTGCGGAGCAACGGCGTCGAAGAGGCCTTCAGGGACATGAAGACCATCGACGCCGTAAAGCAGGAGTTCGGCGAGATAAGGCCCGAGTGGCTCAGAGACCACCCGGAGGAAAAAGAGAATATCGCCAGGGGCGTCGACACCCCGGAGTTCAGGAAGGCCTTCGCCGAGTTCAGGGGAGACTGGTCCAGGGGCGAGGTCTACTACATAGACGATAACAACGGCGTCCCGCTTCTTACCTACCTGCAACCAATAGAGAAAAAACCCAAGTGCAAGAGCTGCCACGCGAGCGAGGACGCAAGGGGAGTGCTCGTCATAAGGACCTCCCTTTCAGAGATGTATGACGTGCTCGCGAAGGGCAGGAACCAGTGGATATTCTCCGGCATCTTCGCAATCTCAATAGGCGGGATACTGCTCTCGATCCTCATACAGAGGTCCATCACAGGCCCCATAAGGCGAAACGTCGAGGTCATAAAGAGGATAGCCGACGGCAAGGCCGGCATCAACGAGAGGATTAAGGTCGATGCCCAGGACGAGATAGGATACCTGGCGGCGGCCTTCAACAGCATGCTCGATTCGCTCGAAAAGAGGGCGGAGGAGAACACCAAGCTCTTCGAACTCGTCATAAAGAGCAAGGAGGAGTGGGTGGCCACCTTCGACGCCATCCAGGACCTCATTTCCATCCACGACAGCGAGTACAGGATAATCAAGATAAACAAGGTGCTGGCGAGGAAGTTCAACTCGACGCCGGAGGAGCTTATCGGCAGGAAGTGCTACGAGCTCCTGTACTGCCGGTCCGAGGCGAAGACCGTCTGCCCCCATTCGAGGACTCTCGCGACCGGCGAGATCGGGAGCGCCGAGGTCGATGACATGGTCTTCGGAGGCAGCTACAGCGTCACTACCTTCCCTGTCTTCAACAACGAAGGCAAGGTATGGGCGAGCGTACACGTTGCCAGGGACATAACGCAGGAGAAGTTCCTCCGTGAGCAGCTCCTTCATTCAGAGAAGCTCTCCAGCCTGGGAAAACTCGTGGCCGGCATAGCGCACGAGCTTAATAACCCCCTCATGGGCATAATGGGCTTCAGCCAGATACTGATGGACACGCCCGGGGACAAGAAGCTCGACGACATCAAGGACAAGTTGAGGAAGATCTACCACGAGTCGCTCCGGACCGCGAAGATAGTGCAGAACCTCCTCACCTTCGCGAGGGCGAAGAAGACCGAGAGGGAATACCACAGCGTAAACGACATCATAAGGCACACCATAGAGCTCCGGGAGTACTCGCTGAAGGCGAACAACATAAAGGTCTCGTTCGACCTGGAGGATAAACTGCCAAGGACTATGGTCGATCTCTTCCAGATGCAGCAGGTCTTCATCAACATAATCAACAACGCCGAAGACGCGATGGTGTCGAAGAAGGGCAAGGGGAGCCTCCATATCTCCACGCGCAGCGAAGCGGGCAGGATAAGGATATCGTTCAAGGACGACGGCCCCGGCGTCTCCAGGGAGATAATAAACAAGATATTCGACCCGTTTTTCACCACCAAGGAGGTCGGCAAGGGCACAGGCCTGGGCCTTTCCATCACGCACGGCATAGTGACCGAGCACGGCGGCACCATCGAGATGGCGAGCCCTGACGAAGGCGGCGCGGTTGTTATTGTCGAGATCCCGATTGTCAGCAGGTCATTGTGGAAGGACGCGGACGATGCGTCGGCGGAGAATGAACAGGCGGCTCCTCCCCAGGGCAGGAGGATACTGATAGTGGACGACGAGAAGTCCATCAGGGAGACCCTGCACGGCATCTTTACCAGCAACGGCTTCAGCGTCGAGACCGCGAGGGACGGCAGGGAGGCGCTCGACCTGCTGGATAAGGAGAAGTTTGCCCTGCTCGTTACCGATGTAAAGATGCCGGGCTACGGCGGAACCGATCTATATGAGAACGTCCAGAAAAAACACGCCTACTTGAAAGACAAGGTCATAATACTCACAGGCGACGTCTTCAGCCAGGACGTAAAGGACTTCCTCGCCAGGAGCGGCTGCCCTTACGTGCTCAAGCCCTTTGAGCCCAAAAAGCTCCTGGAACTCGCCCGAAAACTCCTGTCATAAACGGGTGCGCGCCCGGATTTGTCTGCTATAATAGACGAGATTTGGAAATCTCCGTCATAATACCGGCCCTGAACGAGGCTGCCGACATAAGGGCTGCCGTGCTTTCCGCGCTGCAAGCGGCAGAGGTCATCGTCGTTGACGGCGGCAGTACGGACGATACTGTTGGCGAGGCGCTTCTATCCGGCGCGAGGGTCATAAAAACGGCCAGGGGCAGAGGCGGCCAGATGGACGCAGGCGCGCTGCAGGCCAAAGGCGAGGCGCTCCTGTTTCTCCACGCCGATACGCTACTGCCAGAGGGCTGGCGAGATGGCGTCCTTGCCGCGCTTGGCGACAAAAGGGTCGTCGGGGGGGCTTTCAGGCTCTCGGTTTCGGCAAAAGGGTCGAGGTTCAGGCTACTTGAGGCAGGGGCAAACATGAGGGCGTCTGTCCTGGGCCTTATCTACGGCGACCAGGCCATTTTCGCAAGGAAAGAGGCCTTCCTGAACTCCGGAGGCTTCAGGAAACTACCCTTGATGGAAGATGTCGATTGTGTTAGAAGGTTAAGGCAATATGGCAGGGTCGTCCTTCTTAAAGAGAGCGTGGCGACATCAAGCCGGCGCTGGGCCAAAAGAGGGGTGCTGAGGAATGCGTTGAGGAACCTCTTCATCCTGGCGCTCTATTACGCAGGCATGAAGCCCGAGAGGCTTTATTCATATTATTACAAAAATTGAGCTGAGGGATAGGGAAAGGAGGGGACATGGAATTCAAGTCCGTCGGTAGTCTTTATGATGCGCTCAAGGGCGCGGTAAAAGAGGTGACAGAGGGCGCTGTCGAAGTGCTCGACGAGAGGCTCCTTCGCGGGGCCGTAATAGACAGGCTCATCTACAACGCAGTCTTCAACTCCAACGATGAGGTGAGGGACCTCTCCATGCGGCTTATAAAGTTCATAGCAGGCAGCCTCGGCATAAGGTCAGCCTCCATACAGGGCCTATACGAGGCTTTTGGAAAAGGCGAGTGCGGTGGATTCACGGTCCCGGCCATCAATATACGGGGCCTCACATACGACACCTGCCGCGCCATATTCAGGTCTGCCATAAAGAACAACTCCGGGACATTCATATTCGAGATAGCGAAATCCGAGATAGGCTACACAGAGCAGAGGCCCGCGGAGTACACTGCCTGCTGCCTGGCGGCTGCCATAAAAGAGGGCTACAGGGGGCCTGTTTTCATACAGGGCGACCATTTCCAGATAAACGCGAAGAAGTTCGGCCAGAACAAGGACGCCGAGATAGCCGACCTCAAGAAGCTCATAAAGGAAGGCATCGACGGCGGCTTTTATAACATAGACATCGACGCCTCCACCGTGGTCGACCTCTCCAAGCCCACGGTCATCGAGCAGCAGAGGCCGAATTTCGAGACCACGGCCATCCTTACGGAGTTCATAAGGGCCAACGAGCCTGCCGGGACTACTGTATCCGTAGGCGGAGAGATAGGCGAGGTCGGCGGCAAGAACTCGACCGAGGAAGAGCTCCGGGCCTTCATGGACGGCTTCCTTGCCTCTGTGCCCAAGGGCAGGAAGGGCATAAGCAAGATAAGCATCCAGACAGGCACCGCCCACGGCGGCGTAGTCCTGCCGGACGGCACCATAGCCAAGGTCAAGGTCGACTTCGACACCATAGCCAGGCTCTCGAAGGTATCGAGGGAGGTCTATCGCCTCTCAGGCGTCGTGCAGCACGGCGCGTCCACCCTGCCGGATGAGTCCTTCGACCTCTTTACAAAGAACGGCGCGTCGGAAGTGCATCTCGCGACCGGCTTCCAGAACATCGTCTATGACAACCCGGCCTTCCCGGAGGACCTGAAGAAGGAGATATACGCTCACCTCACTGAAAAGCACTCCGACGAGAGAAAGCCGGCCGATACGGAAGAGCAGTTCATATATAAGACGAGGAAGAAGGGCTTTGGCCCGTTCAAGGAGCGTATCTGGACAATGGACCAGGCCCGCAGGCAGGCGATAGAGGCAGTGATAGAAAAGAAGGTCGACCTCTACTTCGAACGACTGAACGCCCGCAACACCAAAGACCTCGTAACGAAGTACATAAAGTAGTGAATTGACCGGCCCCGTGTGTTACAATGTCTGGAAACCGGGTGAAAGGAGCAGTATAGCAATATGATCGCGGCAACACAGTTGAGAGTGGGGATGACGATCCTCTTTAATGGCGAGCCATACAGGGTCGTCTCTGTCCAGCATATAACGCCCGGCAACTGGCGCGGCATGGTGCAGACCAAGTTGAAGCACCTCAAGACCGGATCCAGCGTAGAGAACAGGTTCCGCTCAGAGGACAAGCTTGAAAGAGCGAGCCTGGAGCAGCACGAGATGGAGTACCTCTATGACGACGGCACGGATTACCATTTCATGAACAGCGAGACCTACGAGCAGGTCGCGCTCTCAAAAGAGGTGCTCGGGGACAACGTCTATTACCTTATTCCTAATGTGAAGTTCATGATTGAATATTATAATGAGGCTCCGGTCGGCGTTGAGCCGCCCAAGGTAGTCGAGCTCAAGGTCGTCGATACCGCCCCGTTCATGAGGGGCGCGACGGTCGCCGCCTCCGCCAAGCCCGCGACCCTTGAGACCGGTCTTGTGGTGAACGTGCCCGGCTTCATAGAGTCCGGTGAGGTCATAAGGGTGGATACCTCTGAAGGGAAATACCTGGAAAGGGCCAAAGCGGCCCAATAAAGGATATTTGATTGAATCCAAAAACCCTGCCCCGAATTGGGCAGGGTTTTTTTATTTTCTCTCACATTAAGTATCCTCTTTCCTTGGGGGAGAGGATTAAGGTGAGGGGGGCTTTCAATAGTATTCCCCTCATCCCAACCTTCTCCCCGGAGGGGAGAAGGAGAACGGCATTTAGAGCCTTTTGAAACGCCAAGCGGGTTCAGGTTTGTAACCTGAACCCGAAATTTCGTGTCAACCTGTACCAAAACTCAGGTTCAATTTGCAAAATTGAACCTGCCGAGGGTTTTTTATTGCCTTCTACACCCCTCCACGAAAATTTGTAATCCAGAAATCTTCTATGCCATAATATTAATTGATGGACAGGAAAGTCATTGAAGAGAAGCTCGCGAAGCTGCCCTCGCTTCCGGGCGTCTACATAATGAAGGGCGCGACAGGCGAGGTCCTTTATATCGGAAAGGCCAAGGACCTGAAGGCGCGCGTGCGCTCGTATTTCAGGGAGACGGGCGACGGCAGGTATACGGTCAGGTTTCTCGCGTCAAAGGTCGAGGACATAGACTATATCGTAACCACGAACGAGAAAGAGGCCCTTCTCCTCGAAGACACCCTCCTCAAGAGCCACAAGCCCAGGTACAATATCCGGCTCAAGGACAGCAAGACCTACGTAAGCATCAAGATAACCCTCAACGAGAAGTTCCCCCGCATACTCGTAACAAGGCAGAGGAAGAAGGACGGCAGCCGCTACTTCGGCCCGTACATATCAGCCCGCGAGGTGAGGGAGACCATAAAGTTCATCAGGCACATATTCCCCCTTTGCGTCTGCTCGCTCTCGGAGTTCAGGAACAGGTCGCGGCCATGCCTGGACTACCAGCTCGGGCTCTGTCCGGCCCCGGCAGTGGGCATGATAACCGAAGAGGCCTACGGGGAGCTGGTGGACAATGCCATCATGTTCCTCGAAGGCAAGAACAGGGAGCTTCTGAGGAAGCTCCGGGAGCGGATGACAGAGGCCTCGAAGGCGCTCGAGTTCGAGAAGGCCGCCAGGCTCCGCGACAGGATATCCGCGATAGAGGCCATGCTGGAGAAGCAGAAGGTGGTCGCGGCAAAGTATGTTGACCAGGACGTATTTGCCTTTGTCCGCGAGAAGGACGCAATAGCGCTCCAGGGCCTCTATATAAGGGACGGAAGGCTCACGAGCGGAAACGACTATTACTTCCATGACGCGGGTCTTCCGGAGGAGGAGATATTCTCGTCGTTCATAGCCGAGTATTACCGCGGAGAGCGCTTTGTGCCTGACGAGGTCATAGTGCCCGTGGCCCTCGAGGACAAAGAGGTGCTCGAAGACTGGCTATCCGAGAAAAAGGGCAAGAGGGTCTCTGTCACCCTGCCGGAGAGGGGAGACAAGGTCAGGCTCCTCGAGATGGCGGAGGCCAACGCGCGTGAGGCTTTGCGCAAAAGGGCGGAGGCGGCTTCTGTAAAGGCCGGGCTTCTGGAAGAGCTCAAAACGAGGCTCCACCTGAGGGCTACCCCCCGGCGCATTGAGGCGTACGACATATCCAATATCGGCGGCAAACAGGCCGTCGGCGCGATGGTAACATTTACGGACGGCGCGCCGGATAAGAACTCATACAGGCTATTCAGGATAAAGGGCATTGAAGGGCCGGACGATTACGCGATGATGTACCAGGTGCTCTCAAGGAGGTTCAAGGCGCAAACGGGGGACGAATCTACGGCCCTGCCATTGCCTGACATGGCGCTCATAGACGGCGGAAAGGGCCAGATGAATATCGCGCTGGCGGTCTTGAAGGAGCTTGGAGTAAAAGACGTCGAGGTGAGGGCGCTTGCCAAGGACAAGGCGGAAGCCTTCGCGGGAAAGAGGGGCGTAAAATCAAAGGGCGAGCGGGTATTCATACCCAACGTCAAGGACCCGATTCTCCTGAGGGAAGGCTCGAAGCCGGACCTTCTCGTGAGGAGGATAAGGGACGAGGTGCACCGGTTCGCCATCTCCTATCACAGGAAGCTCAGGTCAAAGGAGGTCGCTTCGCTTATCGAGCAGGTGCCGGGAATAGGCGGGAAGAGGAAGAAGGCGCTCTTTGAGAGGTTCGGCGACCTTGAGTCGATGATCAACGCAGATATGCCGGAGCTTATGTCAGTGCCGGGCATAAGCGAGGAGCTGGCTGCGGAAATAAAAAAGCTTAAACCAGAAAGCAATCCATAAGATCACTTCGAGATATTATTCAGATACTCCCTTATCCTCTCCGCGTTCTTGCCTGCGTCTCCCTTCCCGACCCGTGAGGCTGACCTCACATCAAGTCTGGTCTTGCTGTCAACAGGCGTAAGCCTTATGACGATGTCGTCCTTGAAGCCGTACCAGAAGGTCGTATCAGTCGCCTCTATCCGTCCGGCTGCCTTGTCCGAGGATGATATATCCCAGTCCATCTCCATGGCAGCATCTAATGCGCCATCAAAGGCCGCGTCAACGTCCTTATCCAGAAAAAGAGGCTTTATATCAGGGTAGGCATTGGCCTGTTCGCCGGCCGCGTCTGACCATGGGTAATCGATGCGCGCCCCTGTTGACTTCCTTATCTGTGCAAGCGAGGCAAACGCAGGCGGGTTATTCGTGTCGGTCGTTATGTCGTTTATGGCAGGGAATTCCCTTGCGCCGCTGTACAGGCTCCAGGGTATGTGGAAGGCAAAGTAGCTTGCGGCAAACCCTGCCGCTGCCAGGAGCTGCGCCCTTCTGGGCCCCTTGAGAGAAAACATAAAGCCGGTCACGGTCAGTATGATCCCTGAGACGCCGCCGTAGGCAGCGAATTCCATTATCGTGAAGGCGCTCCGGTGGCCATAGAGCCCGGCCCTGTAGCCTATGGGCGACGAAAGGAGCGTCACGAGCGATATGAGCCCGATTACGAGGCCCCACCACGCCAGCTGATATCCTGAACTAAGACTCTTCTCTTCCATTTGAAAGACAACCTACCAGCGGGCGGCCATTATGTCAAGGCCGCGCTGGGGCAGGGCTTGAAATATATTTAAAAAGATACTGTCATGTGATAAATAGATACCGAGTCCCCCTGAAGAGTTAAGCATGCGCCCGCTCGTGTTGGCTGCTATTTCCATTATTTCAGGGATAACGGTCTCGGAGGCCCTCGGCTGGTCTTACGGCCTCGTGATCCCCGGCATCATCCTCTCCATTTTTCTGATCTCAATCGCATATTTCTCGGGCGAGGGCTTCAAGGGCCTTGCCGCGGCGCCTGCCTTCTTCTTTATCGGCGCGCTCTTCATAATTCCATATTCACGGCCCGAGCTCCCCGATAATCACATACTCTACCGCGTGCAGAACGGCGCGCCTGACGCGTCGAGGACAGGCCATGTCGTCGAGGGTCGCGTGCTCGGGGCTGAATCAGCCGGAAAGCGGACGAGGGTATCGCTCGATGTAGAAGCCTATCGCGGGGAAAAAAGCTGGGAGGCATCCAGCGGCCTCGTTCAGCTCAGTATAAACGGTAGGATAGACCTTATGCCGGGCGACCGCATAAGGACTCTTGTACTGCTTGACGAGCCCCGTAACTTCGGCAACCCCGGCGAGTTCGACTATAAGAAGCTCCTCAACAGAAAGGGTGTCTTTGTAACGGGGTATGTCAAAGGCGAACGGCTCGTTGAGATAGTCGAGCCTGCCAGGCCGGGCCCCGTACCCGTCAATTCGATGAGAAATGGCATAAGGGCCTTCATCGACTCAAGAAGGCCGGGAACGCCGAATCCCTGAAGGCGCTTATCATCTCTGGGCAGGGCGGGATAGATAAAAAGCTCAAGGACGCCTTTGCCTCGACCGGCACAGCCCACATACTCTCCATCTCAGGGCTTCACGTCGGCATAGTCGCGGCATTCGCCTACGGCCTCATCCTTTTCCTCATGAAGAGGTCTGAGAAACTGCTTCTTGCCCTGAATGCCAGGAAGACAGCGCTCGCCATTTCAGCCCTGCCGGTGGTGCTCTACGGCATGCTCGCGGGTTTTCCGGCCCCGACCCAGCGGGCGGTCATCATGGTGCTTGCCTTCACCGCCTCTTTTCTTTTGGGCAGGGGCAGGGACTACCTCAATACGCTCGCGCTGGCGGCCGTTATCATCCTTGCGGCCGCGCCGTACTCGGTCTGGGACATATCATTCCAGCTTACCTTCGTCGCTGTGGCCTCGATCATCGTGCTTGTGCCGAGGATGAAGAGGTTTTTCGGAGAAGATAAAAAAGATGAACTTGCCACAAGAGGAGAGAAGCTTAAGCGTTTTCTGAAGAGGAAGTTGCTGCCCCTTGTGTTCGTAACCGTTGCGGCAGGTATCGGCACCTCCCCCCTGCTCGCCTATCATTTCCACAGGGTCTCCTTCGTTGGCCTTGCGGCTAATTTTGCCGTCGTCCCGCTCTCGTCCCTTGTCGTGCCCGTGCTCCTCGTCTCATCGGCCCTTATCCCGATTTCCGAGGCCCTTGCCCTTATCCCTCTCCAGATAGCTGACTTCACCTTCGGCATAATCACATTTGTCGTCAGCTCTTTTGCATCGATACCGTATTCGTCTGTATGGGTCTCGCCGCCGTCGCTCTATCAGATAGCCTCTTTCTACATCCTCGCGGCCTCGATAGCGATGCTCAAGGAACGGAGGGCCGCGAAATACGCAGCAGCTCTTTCCGCCCTATTCCTTATTATTTGCTACGGGGC
>MGPL01000059.1:7594-8277 GCA_001797415.1 Deltaproteobacteria bacterium GWA2_55_10 | reverse complement strand
CTGAGATAGAGGTCCTTGTCCCCCTCGTAGCTCTTGCCGTCCTTGCTCTTTACGATGTCACCGAAGTCGAACCTGGGCTGAAGCCTTATCCTGATGTTCAGGTCTGATTCGTTGTTGCTGATGGTAACTCCCTTTGTCTCGTCTCCGAAGTAGAAGCCCGCGTATGCCGGGGCCGCCGCGATCGTGCCGAGCGCGCTTATTACAAGTGCTGCCGCAACCTTCCTCTTCATCTTTCTACATTCCTCCTTTGTCATTATGTCTTTATCAGTTGACCCTCTTGGGGCGCTCCGAGCCCTTCCTGAGCACGAGGCTCAGGAGCATGGGGCAGCGGTAGTGTTCCTCGGTTGCGCAGAAGGCCTCTTCGTCTTCCATTGATGTGGCCATGTGCGTTATCGATGCGCCGCACACAGTCACCCTTCCCTTTTCATGATATGGACATTCCATTTCCATCTTTTCTTTCTCCTCGTTTTTTAAATATGATACCTGTCGATTGTTAAGGGATTATGACAGGCAAGTTATCGTTCGGTTGCGCTGCGTGCGCCTTCGCTTTTAAAAGACGCTCTACGCAGGCAAATAGCTCGCTTAGAACGAAGGGCTTTGTCATATAGTCATCCGCCCCCGTTTCAAAGCCCTTTGCCCTGTCCTCGGGCATGCACTTTGCCGTGAGCATAAGAATTGGCAGG
>MGPL01000059.1:7277-7578 GCA_001797415.1 Deltaproteobacteria bacterium GWA2_55_10 | reverse complement strand
TGATTAGCCTGCACAGGTCCCATCCGTCTATGCCCGGGATCATGAGGTCGAGAATCACCAGGTCCGGCGAGAAGGAGCGGGCCTTTTTAAGCCCCTCTTCGCCGTCAAGGGCCGCCTGCGTCAGATATCCCTTCCTGGTCAGGTTGTAATCAACCAGGTCAAGCAGGTCCAGCTCGTCCTCTACTATCAGTATTCGTTCCTTCTCCATTTTTTCCTCCGTTTTTTTCTTATTCTAACGGACGGAAGTGACGGCGATATTGCGGCGATGTTAAGATTTTAAAAACTACCCGGGCTTCGGGCA
>MGPL01000059.1:3795-7259 GCA_001797415.1 Deltaproteobacteria bacterium GWA2_55_10 | reverse complement strand
GCCGCCCCTCTTTTTAACAGCTTGCTGAAAAACTCCGCATTTATTCAGGCTGCTCAAAAAGCTCCATATGCAGGGCGTCGAGGAGTAAGGAATGAGGCGTATTTTTTGCGTACGCCGCAATGACGAGCGACGATGACAACGACGCAGATGGACTTTTTCAGCAGCCTGTTAAAGGCATAATCCTAAGCGATAAGCTAACCCCTCTCCTGAAGGTCTCCGGCAAGGGCTATCTCTACGTTCGCGAGGTTTTTGGGGTCGCCTTCAGGGTGATAGGCTATGTCGAGCTCCTGCCAGCGCTCCAGTTCTTCCGCTGGTACTATAGCGGTGTAGCTTGCGTTGCCCTGGCTGTCGCTCCTGAATGAGTAATCCGGCCTGCCCACGCCTGACATCTCCATCTTCGGCTGCTCATTCATGAACCAGAAGGTATAGACGGAATCCGGTTTGAGGCCGCTTGCATCGAGCCTGATTTCCTTCTGTCCACGGCCCGCGTCCGTTATTGCCGCCTTGCCCCTTGCGTCCTCGAAGCCCTCCCCGCCTTCAAACTCGACTGTTTTTTCGGCTGCCTGGGAAATCCCGGCCATTATCGAAAATAGAAGGGCTACGAAAAAGATCGTTAATCTTCTTTGCGTGTACATGATAGTACCTCCCTGGAATGGCTCCATGTCTTGATACTAACCCCTGTTTTGAATGAGTCAAGTTGCTGGATTTTATAAATTGGACAGGCGTACTGGCGCGAAGCCTGCTATCTACTTTCCCTGAAGGCTCTTCAGATAGGTGATCATCGACTGCGCTTCCGCGTCTGAGAGCTTCTGCGGGGGCATGCCCGCCGGGTACTTGGCAGCGAACTTTCGGTCAGCGCCCTGCCTGCCTTTCAATATGGAATCGGCTATGTCCTGGTCAGTGGCGCTCTGTATGTACAGGTTGTTCACCAGCGCCGGGGCAATGCCGGTACCCTTGCCGCCGGGGCCGTGGCACGGCTGGCACCTTGATTTATAGAGGGCTTCGGCGTCCTGCGCAAAGGCGCTCGTCGAGAAAAAAACGGCCATGAGAACGGCTCCAGCCATTATCCTTTTCATAATGCCTCCTTTAAGTTTGCTCTTTGCACCTCATAAATACTCAATCCATAAAGCATAGCTTAAGCCTTGTATATTTCAACCGGCTCTGGGAGAATCAGGGAAAACCCCGTGAGGAGGAAAAAACATGTCGGTTCTCCTTGAGTTCAGCATGACGCCCATCGGAAAGGGCGAGAGCGTAAGCAAATATGTATCGAGGTCTCTGGAAATAATAGACAGGAGCGGGCTCGAGTACAAGCTGAACCCCATGGGCACCGTCATCGAGGGCGAGTGGGACGAGGTCTTCGAGGTCGTGAAGAAGTGCTTCAGGAGGATGCAGAAGGACTGCGGGAGGATATCCATCTCTATAAAGGCCGATTACAGAAAGGGAAAGGGAGGAAGGATAACGGCGAAGGTAGCTTCCATTGAGAAGAAGCTCAAAAAAGAGCTTAAGAAATAACTTCAGCGCACCTCGGCGTACAGGTCGTAATCGCCGGCTCCGGTTACGATCGCAGAGACTATTTTGCCGGGCTCAACGTGTCTGCCTTTGAGGTAGACCGCGCCGTCGACATCAGGGGCCTGCGAGGCGGCCCTGCCCTTGAGGCCGAAACCGTCGCCGTCCTCGTTAGCCCCCTCTACCATGACGCTAACCGCGCTTCCTACAAGCGCCCGGTTTTTCTCAAGGGATATCTCGCGCTGCGCTGACATGAGGGCGTCCATCCTGCCGGATTTTATCTTCTTCGGCACCTGCCCCTTCATCGACCAGGCTGGCGTGCCCTCCTCCCTTGAGTATGTGAAGACGCCGAGCCTGTCGAACTTCACGCTCTCCACGAAATCGAGGAGCTCCTTGAAGTCAGATTCCTTCTCGCCGGGGAAGCCGACTATCATCGACGTCCTGAGCGTTACATCAGGGAGCCGCGACCTTAACTTTTCCATGAGCGCCTCGACGCCAATCCTGGTGTACTGCCTGTTCATGGCCTTCAGTACAGGCGGGCTTATGTGCTGGAGCGGAAGGTCGATATAGGGCAGGACCTTCTCCTCGTTCTTCATAATAGTAATTACCTCGTCCGTTATCCTGCCCGGGTAGAGGTAAAGGAGCCTTATCCATTCGATCCCCTTTACGGGGATGAGCTTCTTGAGAAGAGGCTCAAGCCCTTCGCCCCTGTCCTTGCCGAACGAAGTCGTGTCCTGCGCGATGAGGTTTATCTCTTTTATGCCCTGGCTGGCAAGGGATTCGGCCTCCTTCACGACAGAGTCTATGGGCCTGCTCCTGAACGCCCCGCGAATCGACGGGATGCTGCAATAGCTGCAGTGGTTTGAACAGCCCTCGGCGACTTTGACGTATGCGTAGAACCCGGGCGTCGAAATTATCCTCGGCGTGGTGTAGTCGTGTATGTAGGTGGGCAGCCCAACGAGCACCCTTTCGCGGAAGCCGTCCTCAACTACCTCCGCTATCCTGTGGTACTCGCCTGTGCCGATGAAGCAGTCGACCTCGGGCAGGCTAATAGAGAGGTCGTCCTTGTAGCGCTGGCTCAGGCACCCTGCCACGATGAGCTTCCTGCATCTGCCGGTCTTCTTGTGCTCGGCCAGCGAGAGTATCATGTCAATCGATTCTTCCTTGGCGTCTCCTATGAAGCCGCAGGTGTTGACGACAAGGATATCGGCTTGAGCCTCGTCAGCCGTAAGCTCAAGACCGGCGCCCTTCAATATGCCGAGCATCACCTCTGAGTCCACGAGGTTCTTCGGGCAGCCCAGGCTCACCATGCATAATTTCTTTGCCGATTTACTCATAAGAGAAATATTTTAACTTGAAGGGCCGTGGGTAGGCAAGGCGAAAGGACGGGACAGGCGTGATTTCTGAAAAAGAGAGGCCATAGCAGGAAAACTGGCAATCCCTGCTTTAAAGAAAAGACCGTCGGGGCGGGACAGGCGTGTGGGACCTATACGGCCCTGAGAAGATCCCCGTATCCGTTCCTGAGAGTATGGGCCAGAAGCACCGGGCAGTTGCAATGCTCCTCGGAGTTGCAGTAGCCGTCATAGTCGAACTTGCCGGGCGACATCCTGCTTATCGAGGCCTTACAGATGCTCTCCTTGAGATAAACGCAACTTTCTTCCATTTTGCCCCTCCATCTTTGAAACGGCCTGGGAAAAGAGCCGTTTCATTTCATTATTTATTTCATCGGAGGGATTTTAGGGAAACTTGAGGGGAATTTTTATTGCGGAAAATCCCGGGTAAATTAAAGCGCGCTCTCGTTAAGACCTTTTTACGCCCTGCCGGGCTTTTTTTGGGCATAAGGCTCCGCTCGCTTTCTGCCCCTCTGTTTTAAAGACAAAGCTTGGCGAAGATTTAAATCAATTATGTCGGAGGGGAAGGATAAATCAGGAATGAAGACTACCCAGCGGAAAGGGCGC
>MGPL01000059.1:2404-3732 GCA_001797415.1 Deltaproteobacteria bacterium GWA2_55_10 | reverse complement strand
GGACAGCATTCGAAAGCCCCCCTCACCTTAGTCCTCTCCCCCATGGGGAGAGGAAATAATAAATATCGCCCAGAGCCGCTGTGCATAAAAATCTCTAAAGCGCGCATAAATAAACGGGGGTTGCGGTAAACCGCAACCCCCGTTTATTCACAAAGGCTTTTTGCCTGCCTCTAAAAATCAGGAATTTTTTCTGAGGTCAAGGAAGGGTGGAAATAAAAAGCGCAGCATATGTAGTGTATATGTGAGCATTTTTATGCCAGCCCTGACACAGAGATCAGAAAAAATAACAATTTTTAGGACATCCTTCCTACCATCGCCTCCAGCCTCGCTATCCTCTCCTCCATCGGCGGGTGCGTGCTGAAGAGCTTGAAGAGCGAGCCGCCCGTAAGCGGGCTCACGATGAACATGTGCGATGTGGCCGGGCTTGCCGCCATCGGTATCCTGTGGGACGCCACATGGAGCTTCCTGAGAGCGTTCGCGAGATACAGCGGGTTACCGGCTATCCGCGCGCCGCCCTCGTCGGCTTTGTACTCCCTTGACCTCGATATCGCCATCTGAATTATCATTGCCGCGATCGGCCCCACTATCATCATGACTATGGCCACTATCGGGTTTCCGCCCTCCCTGTCGTCGGACCTGCCGCCGAAGAGCATGGCCCACTGCGCCATCTGGGCGATGTAGCTTATCGCGCCCGCGAAGGACGCTGCTATTGTGCCGACCAGTATGTCCCTGTGCTTTATGTGCGCGAGCTCATGGGCTATGACGCCTTCGAGCTCTTCCCTGTTCAATACGCGCGTGATGCCGGTCGTCACGGCCACCACGCCGTGGGCGGGGTTCCTGCCTGTGGCGAATGCGTTCGGCTGGGCCTGGTCCATGATATAGACCTTGGGCATCGGGAGCCCTGCCGCCTGAGAAAGCCTGGCGACCGCGCCGTACAGCTCAGGCGCCTCGGCTTCCGTTACCGGCTTTGCCCCGTACATCTTGAGGATTATCTTGTCGCTGAACCAGTAGGTAAAGAAGTTCACGCCGAATGCCATGACGAGGGCGATCGTCATACCGCTCTTCCCGCCCATGACCGCGCCTATCGCAACCAGCATAAGCGTCAGCGTAACCATCAGGACCGCTGTCTTGAGCCCGTTCATCTTTTACTCTCCTCCCCTTTTCGAGTGTTGATTATCGTTGCCCCGAAAAACAAAAAAGACCTTTTACCGCGCGCTGCAGCGCGTCTATGGACACGCCGCCCTATGCGGTAAAGGTCTCGCTGTTAGCTCATGCTAACCAATGGCGCCGGGCCTTTTGGGCCGTGCTGACGGCGGCTCACTGCAAGC
>MGPL01000059.1:1363-2379 GCA_001797415.1 Deltaproteobacteria bacterium GWA2_55_10 | reverse complement strand
TAACAGAAGCGGAGTTCCATGTCAAGCGGGTCGATTTAGAAGAGACTGGCCGAAAAAAGAGCCCGGCAGCGCTGCCGGGCCTTTAATTTAGTCTATTTTTCAGCCTTCACCGGCCGGTACTTCGCTGCCGTGGCCTTTGACTCGAAATAGAGCGCCTCTCCGGCCAGGCCTTCCATTATGAAAGCCTTTGCCTTATCGACTTCTTTGCCGCTGACAGGGTCTTTTGCATAGCGCACGCTCCTGTCTGTCTTGATCCTCTCGACGCAACCCTCACAGCACCCGTAGTACATCTTGCCCTCGAAGGGGACCGGTATCTGGGGCTTTGCCATGACCGCGTCGTTTACCATGCATACCTCGCTGGTCTTGGCCTGCTTTAATTGCGTCACCTTCTTTGCCTCTGCCTCTGAATAGGCGTGAAGCACCAGTATGCCCAGCACGATAACCAGGCTTATCTTAATCTTCCTTGCCAAATGGGACAGCATTAAACAACCTCCCTGCTTTTTTTTAGGGCGAATCCAAGACCCATCATATTCTACCCTAAGTAGAATGTCAACCTGTTTTTGTACAAAATGCAATTATTTCAAGAACTTAGGATTATAAGGGGAACAGTGTCCGCCTGATCTCGGCGGTGAGGGCGTGTTCGGGTTCCATACCGTCCGACTCCGGCATGGCTGAGATTATCCCTTTCAGGGGCCTGCCGCCCGGGAGCGTAAACGCGGGGGCAAGCTCAAACAGGGGAATGGCGACGAACCGGCGCGTCTGGATCTCAGGGTCAGGCAGGTGCAGGCCGGGTTCATTCAGTTCGATGCCGTCATAGGATATGAGGTCGAGGTCTATTGTCCGCGGGCCGTACCTGTCTTCCGTGCGCCTTCTTCCCAGGCCGTCTTCCATCTTTCTCAGCGCGGCCTTGAGTTCAGCGGGTCTTTTATTCGTTGTGAGCCTTACAACGCAGTTGAGGAACATGGGCTGGGATGTCTTTCCGATTGGCTCTGTCCTGTAGATGGTCGATATGGCCT
>MGPL01000059.1:0-1327 GCA_001797415.1 Deltaproteobacteria bacterium GWA2_55_10 | reverse complement strand
AGACATTCCTCTCAGGGTCGATATTCGAGCCGATGCTCAAATAAGCCCGGGCCAAACTAACGCCCCCTCAATATCTCGACGCCTACGGTCTTCGTGAACCTGAGCGCAGAGGGCTTGTCCACCCTGACCCTCACCTTTTGCACAAGCGGGTGCTCAAGGCATCTCCTCGCTATGCCCTCGGCAAGCGCCTCCACAAGAAAAAATTCCGACGTCTCGACAAAGGCGAGGACCTTCTTCTTGATGTCCCGGTAATTCACGGCGTCGTCCAGATTATCAGTCGCGCCGGGTTTTGCAAGGTCGGCAAAGAGGTCGATGTCTATCAGGACATCCTGCCTCTCTCTCCTTTCGTCATGGTTGACCCCTACGATGCAGCGTGCGCTAATACCTTCAATCAGGATGCGGTCCCCTGTCATATTCTATAAGGTGCCTCCCTCCATCGACATTTATGACCTCTCCGGCCAGGAACCCGGATTTAAGCAAGTATATCACAGCGGCAGCTATCTCAAAGGGGCTGCCGTGCTTCTTCAAAGGGACGGTCCTGTCCATCCGCTCGATATATTCCATGGGCTTGCCTGGCGGCGGCAGAATAAGGCCGGGCGCGACCCCGTTTACGACCAGATCGGGCGCGTACTCGACGGCCGCCATGCGCGTCATGGCAGCGAAGAGGTGCTTGCTCAATATATACTCCGCGTGCGTCCAGTCGTAACCGGATACCCGCGAATCAAGGAGGTTCACCACCTTGCCCTTCTTCATTATCCTCGCCATGTCGCGCATGAGCACAAAGGGCGCCCATGCATTGACCCTGATGTTTGCGACAAGCCCCTCAAGCGTCATGTCCTTCAAGCTCGATTGCGGGAATATCGAGGCGTTATTCACGAGAATGTCTATGCCGCCTGCAACTCCGGCGGTCCTCTCTATAAGGCCCTCATACCCGTTATTGCCAAAGTCAGCCTGTATGAGCCAGGCCTTCACATTCTTTGACTCGATCTCGGCCTTGAGATCCCGCGCATCGCGCTCCGCGTTCTGATAGTGGATGTAAACGCTCGCGCCCTCTTCGGCAAGGCTCAACGCTATCTGAGCGCCTATCCTCTTTGCCGCGCCAGTGACAAGCGCGGTCTTTCCCTTTATCTCCCAGGACATTTTCCGCTCCGGCTGTTATTATTTCTGCAGCTCTATCTCGTCTATCTTTGCGGCCAGGATGAAATCATTCCTCGACAGGCCGCCTATCTTGTGCGTGGACAACCTCAGTTCTACCTTGTTATACGAGACGCATATATCCGGATGATGGTCCTCGTTCGAGGCGACTTGAGACACCTCGTTCACGAAC
>MGPL01000058.1:27456-28467 GCA_001797415.1 Deltaproteobacteria bacterium GWA2_55_10 | reverse complement strand
GCGGTCATAACAAAGAACGAGATAATCCTGCTGCTCGTCGGCGGCATATTCGTGATGGAGGCGCTCTCCGTTATATTCCAGGTCGCCTCCTTCAAGCTCACGGGCAAGAGGGTCTTTGCGATGGCCCCGATACACCATCACTATGAGCTAAAGGGCTGGCCTGAGCCAAAGATAATAGTCAGGTTCTGGATAATTTCTATAATACTCGCCCTCGTGGCGATAAGCACGTTGAAGATCAGATGATGATACAAGGGGCAATGAGAAAAGGGGAGTGCCTGACGGCAGCCAGGGCCGCGCTCAATGGAAAGAGCGCAATCGTAGTAGGCCTGGGCTCGACGGGCATCTCGGTCTGCCGTTTCCTCGCCAAATGCGGGACAAGGGTCGTTGCGACCGACTCCAAGAAGGCCGAGGCAATTCCCGGCATTGACGCGCTCGCCCCAATGGGCGTCGAGGTAATGGCAGGCGGCCACTCCGGCATTTCTGTTAAAGGGGTAGACCTTGTAGTAGTAAGCCCGGGCGTGCCTTATGAGCTTCCGTTATTGGTCGAAGCCCGGGCAGCCGGGGCCGAGGTAATAAGCGAAGTCGAGCTTGCGTGGAGGTTCATGGACGCCCCTGTGCTGGCGGTGGCCGGGACAAACGGCAAGACCACGGTCACGACGCTCCTTGGTGAAGTATTGGAGAACTCGGGATTAAAGGTGTTCGTGGGCGGCAATATCGGCACGCCCGCGATTGAATACATAGAGAACGGCGGAGGCGCTGATGAGTGCGTGCTCGAGATATCGAGCTTTCATCTCGAGACAACGAGGTTCTTCAACCCGCATATCGGCATACTCCTTAATATCACGGAAGACCACCTCGACAGGTACAGGGACTTCGGCCATTACGCCGGGACCAAGTTGAGGCTCTTCGAGAACCAGTCTGATGACGACTACGCGATTATTAATATAAACGACCCTGAGATAACAAAGAGAAAGATACCGGGCAGGGGCAGGCGAGTGCCCTTCACGATAG
>MGPL01000058.1:26533-27412 GCA_001797415.1 Deltaproteobacteria bacterium GWA2_55_10 | reverse complement strand
GTCCACCTCTTCAACGGATCCAAAGAGGAATATCCGGTCGAAGACATAAAGTTAAAGGGCATACACAACATAGAGAACGTGATGTCTGTCATCGCTTCGGCGAGGCGCGCGGGCGCACCGAAAGAGGTCATCTCAAAGACCTTATCTGTCTTCTCAGGCCTCCATCACAGGATGGAGCTTGTGAGGGAATTTAAAGGCGTCAGGTATATCGACGATTCGAAGGGCACGAACATCGGCGCGCTCATGATGGCATTGAAGGGGCTTGTTGGGCCGGTAGTGCTCATAGCCGGAGGCGTTGACAAGGGCGGGGACTACAGGACGCTCTCAGCGCTCGTAAGGGAAAAAGTAAAGTTGATGGTCCTCCTCGGCGAGGCCCGCTTCAAGATAAACGATGCGCTCGGCGGCCTTGCGAAGACCGTTTTAGCGGATTCCTTCGAAGAGGCCGTAAAGACGGCCCACAACGGCGCGGCGCCTGGAGATACCGTTCTCCTTTGCCCGGCCTGTTCGAGCTTTGACATGTTCAGGAACTACAAGGAGAGGGGCGAGAGGTTCGCCGCCCTCGTAGAGGCGCTTTGATAAGGTTCAAGGACACCGACAGAATACTCATAATATCTACTCTCCTCCTCGTCGTGCTCGGCGTCGTGATGGTCTATTCGACAAGTTATGTCGTTGCCATGAAGAGGTTCGGGGACGAGTATTTCTTCGTGAAAAAGCATCTGACATACGCCCTTGCCGGCGTGGTCATGATGATAGTGGCCTCGAGGCTCCCGTACGAGTTCTACAGGAAGATGGCCTACCCGATACTCATCCTGGCGGCGCTCTTTCTCATATGCATCTATATACCGGGAATAGGATTCACGGCTGGCGGGGCCCGGAGAT
>MGPL01000058.1:179-26466 GCA_001797415.1 Deltaproteobacteria bacterium GWA2_55_10 | reverse complement strand
CGCCTATTCGCTCGCGGCAAAGAGAGAAATGATAAAGACCTTCTCGCCGGGCTTTCTGCCGAACGTCATCATACCCGGTGTCATAGTCGGGCTCATCATGTTCGAGACGGATCTTGGCACCTCGCTCGCGCTGGCGGCTATCGTATTTTTAATGAACTTCGTGGCAGGCGTCAGGAAGAGATACCTCTTCGGCTCTCTCGCGATTTTGGGCGTCGGCCTGTGGTTCGTGGTGCATAACTTCAGCTACATGATGAACCGCATACTCATATTCCTGGACCCGTGGAAAGACCCTGAAGGCAAGGGCTTCCAGATGGTCCAGTCGTTCCTGGCCTTCGGCTCCGGCGGCATCTCGGGCGTAGGCCTTGGAGAGGGCAGGCAGAAGCTATTCTTTCTTCCAGAGGCGCACACGGATTTCATCCTTTCTGTCATAGGGGAGGAGCTTGGGTTAATAGGCGTTGGCGGCGTGATAGCCTTCTATGTCCTTTTTCTTGTCTGCGGCATAAAGGTCGCGCTCAAGGCAAGGGACCTGCACGGGCAGTACCTGGCGCTCGGCCTTACGTTCATGGTGGTCATGCAGGCCGCGATGAACATGGCTGTCGTCATGGGCCTTCTGCCGCCAAAGGGGCTGCCGCTGCCCTTCATAAGCTACGGCGGCACCGCGCTAATGGTGAACATGATAGCGGTTGGCGTATTGCTCAACATCTATATAAGGGAAAATGAGGCCTGATAATGCGAGCGCATACGCGCCTCAGGAGAATAAGGGCGCGAAGAGGGGGCTTAAGCTTATCTTCGCGGGCGGCGGCACAGGCGGACACCTCTTCCCTGCCATAGCCCTTGCCGAGGAGTTCAAGAGAAGGGACCCGAACGTAGAGATAACCTTTGTCGGCGGCGCGGGGGGCCTTGAGGAGAAGATAGTCCCGAAGTACGGATATCCGCTAAAGGTCTTCAATGTGGAGGGCATAAAGAGGAGGCGCGGCTTCACGAGGGTAAGGGCCCTTGCGAAGGCGGCGAAGTCGACCATGGAGGCGATAGGCTTCCTGAAGTCGACCCGGCCCGACGCGGTGATAGGCTGCGGGAGCTATTCGTCAGCCCCGGTCGTAACTGCCGCAAGGCTCTTAAAGGTGCGCACCGCGATACTGGAGCAGAACGCTCTGCCGGGCCTCACGAACAAGCTCCTCGGGAGGTTCGTCGACAGGGTCTATATATCATTCGAGGAATCGAGGAAGTTTTTCCCGGGAGGCCGCACGATCTTGAGCGGCAATCCGGTGAGAAGGGACATCATAAGGAAGCTCGAGGATGGCAGGGTGGCTGACAAGTTCACCATCCTGGTCTTCGGCGGCAGCCAGGGGGCGACGGCTATTAACGCGGCCTTTCTCGATGCAATAGAGTTCCTCACCGACATCTGGAGCGGCTTGAGGGTAATGCACCAGACAGGCAACGAGGGCTACGAGATGGCGGTTGCAGCGTACAAGAGGAAAAATCTTAAGGTCGAGGCCTTCAAGTTCATAGAGGACATGGGTACTGCCTATAACTCGGCAGACCTCGTGATATGCAGGGCTGGCGCTACATCGCTGGCCGAGATAACGGCAGCGGGGCTTGCGGCCATACTGATACCGTACCCGTTCGCGGCCGACGACCACCAGGCCGTTAACGCCAGGTGCCTGGAAAAGGCCGGGGCAGCGCTGATGATAAAGCAGGACAAGCTCACGGGGGCGTCGCTGGCAGAGGCTATAAGAAGGCTCTACAACGACAGGCAGGCATTGAGGACGATGCGCGAGAAGTCGAAGGCCCTTGGCAGGCCCAGGGCGGCGCAGGAGATAGCGGATAACCTTTTGCGGATTTTGAATTAGGAGTGATTAGTGTATAGAGGCAGAATAAAGCAGATACATTTTATTGGGATCGGGGGCAGCGGCATGAACGGCATTGCCGAGGTCATCGTCAACATGGGTTACAAGGTCACGGGCTCTGACCTCTCCGAGAGCGAGACGACCCGGAGGCTCAAGGGACTCGGGGTCACCATATTCACGGGACACAAGGAGGAGAACGTAACAGGCGCCGATTGCGTCGTCTACTCTTCTGCCGTGAAGAAGGATAACCCGGAAATAAAGGAAGCCACCTCCCGCCAGATACCCATCATCCCCAGGGCAGAGATGCTCGCGGAGCTGATGAGGATGAAGTACGGGATAGCCATAGCAGGCACGCACGGCAAGACGACTACCACCTCGATGGTATCGATGATACTTGCCGCGGCGAACATGGACCCCACGATCGTCACCGGAGGAAAGCTCAACAGCCTGGGAGCCAACGCCAAGCTCGGCACCGGCGACTTCCTCGTGGCAGAGGCTGACGAGAGCGACGGGAGCTTCTTGAAGCTCTCCCCGACCATTGCGGTCGTCACGAACATAGACCGGGAGCACATGGACCATTATCAGGACATGGAGGATGTGAAGGCTGCGTTCCTGAACTTCATGAACAAGGTCCCGTTCTACGGCTGCGCCATAATATGCCTCGACCATCCTGTCATTCAGGGGCTCATCCCCAGGATAACCAGGAGGTTCAGGTCGTACGGCCTCACGGCCCAGGCCGACTTCCACGCCAGGAAGATCGTCCACGACGGCATGAAGACGACCTTCGAGGTCTGGCACGACAAGAAGTGCCTCGGCCAGGTCACGCTCAACCTCCCCGGAGAGTACAACGTATATAACTCGCTTGCGGCCATTACGGTCGCGAGGGAGCTGGAAATTCCGTTCGACAGGATAAAGGCAGGCCTTGAGGGCTTCACCGGCGTCGAGAGGCGCTTCCATATAAGGGGGGAGGCAGGCGGCATAACCGTGGTCGACGACTACGGCCACCACCCCGAGGAGATAAAGGCGGTATTGAAGGCGGCGAAGAAGGGCTGGCCCAACAGGGTCGTGGCAGTATTCCAGCCGCACAGGTATTCCAGGACAAAGGACCTCTTCAACGAGTTCCTCTCCGCCTTCAACGACGCGGAAAAGCTCATCCTCACGGAGATATATGCGGCAGGCGAGGAGAAGATACCGGGCGTCTCCGGCGAGGCGCTCTATAACGGGATAAAGGCATACGGCCACAAGGACGTCTCGTACGTGCCTGAGACCGCAAAGATACCGGGCTATCTCGCAGGCGTCATACAGCCCGGCGACATCGTGATAACGCTTGGAGCAGGGGACGTCTGGAAGGCCGGGGTGGCGTTCGTGGAGTCGCTCAAGACAAAGGCAGGGGCCTGAGGCCTATGACCAAGGCAAGGAGCAAAGGGGAAGACAAGTCATCCATGCAGTATTCGCTTTTTTTCATTCAGCGCTTCAAGGGCAAGGTGCTCTTTAACGTGCCCATGTCGGATTACACTTCTTTCAGGATAGGCGGTCCGGCCGATGTCATGGCCTTTCCGCAGGACGAGGGAGACCTGAAAGACCTCATTGCCTTTGCCGAGAGCAAGGGCTTCCAGTTCCATGTGCTCGGCGCGGGGACGAACCTCCTCGTGAGGGACGGCGGCGTAAGGGGCATAGTAATTAACATGTCCGAGGGCTTCAAGGACATAAGCTGGCTCGATGAGGGCAAGGCCATCATAGGCGCGGGCGTGCGGCTCACCGAGCTTGTATCAGAATGCAGGGACAGAGGCCTCTCGGGGATAGAGTTCGCGGTGAACATCCCCGGCACGATCGGCGGCGCGGTCATCATGAACGCCGGGGCATACGGGTCGGAAATGAAGGACATCGTCGAGGGCGTGGAGATAATTGGCCGCAAGGGGCAAAAGGGCTTTATCCCCAGGAGCGAGCTCAACTTCTCGTACCGTAAGTCCGAGCTGCCGAAGGGCGCGATTGTGACGAGGGCGCATATGCGCTTCGAGAAAAAGGACGCCGAGTCCGTAAAGGAGCGCATAAAGGAGCTCCGCGAAAAGAGGAGGGCCGCGACCGGCGGCATACATTTCCCGAACGCGGGCTCGGTTTTCAGGAACCCCGAGGGCAGGGCAGCGGGCATGCTCATAGACGAAGTGGGCCTCAAGGGCGAACGCTCGGGAGGCGCGGAAGTCTCCAGCGTGCACGCCAACTTCATAGTGAACGCGGGCGGGGCAAAGGCAAAGGACGTGCTCGCGCTTATGGCGCTCATAAGGGACCGGGTCTTCAGCCTCAAGGGCGTCGTGCTTGAGCCTGAGTTAAAGGTAATAGGAGAGGATTAAGAGTTGAAGATTTCGCAGTTGAAGAAAAAAAGGATAGGCGTGCTCATGGGCGGGATCTCCGAGGAGAGGGAGATCTCACTCAAGACAGGAAAGGCCATACTCGACGCCCTGAAGGCAAAGGGCTACAAGGCCATTCCCATAGACGTGGGCCGTGACCTTGGGCGCGTTCTCAAAAGCAAGAAGATAGACGTCGCCTTCCTCGCCCTTCACGGCCGCTACGGCGAGGACGGCTGCGTGCAGGGCCTCCTCGAGGTCATGGGCATTCCCTATACGGGCTCCGGCGTAAAGGCATCGGCAATGGCGATGGACAAGGCGACAGCCAAAAAGGTGATGCTCCACCACGGGGTCTCGACGCCCGCCTCGACGGTCTATGACGGAAAGCGCGCACCCAGGATAAAGCTGCCGGTGGTCGTAAAGCCCGCTTCCCAGGGCTCTGCCATAGGCGTAAGCATCGTGAAGAAGGCGGCTGGCCTTAAGAAGGCGCTCGCGTATGCAGAAGGCTTCGGCGGCAAGGTGCTCGTAGAGAAGTTCGTCGAAGGCAGGGAGCTCACGGTCGCGATACTTGACGGCAGGGTACTGCCCACAATAGAGATAAGGCCCAAGAAGGGCTTCTATGATTTCAACGCCAAGTACACCAGGGGCATGACCGATTTTATCGTGCCTGCGCCTTTAAGTAAGTCAGTTGACCGCAAGGTCGCTAAAGAGGCGGTTGCGGCTTACGCAGCGCTGGGGTGCAGCGGCGCTGCCAGGGTGGATGTGATACTCGATGGGAAAGGGATCCCGTACGTCCTTGAGGTGAACACGATACCCGGGATGACAAGCTTAAGCCTCTTCCCGAGGGCCGCGGCCGCAGTCGGCATGGACTACCCGGCCGTGGTCGAGGAGATGCTCAAGGGCGCGGGTCTGGATAAGTTCTGATGATGAAAAGGGTAGTAAAGCCCAAAAAAAGGAATAGAAGGTTCAAGGAACCGTTGCGCGTCCGGGCGGGAAGGCTCTTCAAGGGCGTGGGCAAGGTGCTTGCCATCGTGCTGCCGCTCCCGGCCATCGGCTACGGCGGTTGGTGGGTTTACGGCCAGGCCACCGGAAGCGAGTACCTGTCGATCAAGGGCATAGCCGTTTCAGGCGTCGAGAGGGTCGCGAGGGAAGACATTGTAGATCTCTCCGGCATAAAAGAGGGGCAGAACATCCTTGCCTTCTCAGAGGACGCCGTAATAGCGAACCTCAAATCAAACCCCTGGATAGAGTCCGCCGAGGTGGACAGGAACTTCCCGGACACGGTGGAGATAATCGTAAAGGAGAGGGCGCCGGTCGTGCTTGTAAAGCTCGAGGCGCTCTACCTGATGGATTCGCAGGGGGTCATTTTCAAGCGGTATTCGGCAGAGGAGGACTCCCTCGACCTGCCCGTTGTTACCGGCCTCTCTCCCCAGAACCTGGGCCGCAAGGAGAGGGACCTGGAGGCAAGGCTCCTTGAGCTGATATCGGTGTTGACAAACAGGAACGGATTTAACATAACAAAGGTATCCGAGATAAGCATAGACCCGAACCACGGGCTGAGCCTCTTTACGCTCGAAGAGGGCGTGAGGCTTGACGTGGGCACCGGGGGGTTCGAGGAGAAGCTTGTGTCCTTTGAGAAGATACTCGACACCAGGGACGGGGTGCTCCGCGGCATAGAAGCCTTTGACCTCAATAACCATCGCGAGGTCATTGTTCGGTTTACCACAGACATAGTGAAGAGAGGCGGTGAGGCTGATGGCCAAAAGGGATAACATAATCGTCGGGCTCGATATCGGCACGACCAAGATCTGCGCGATAGTCGGGGAGAGGACCAGGGATGGGGTGGAGATAATAGGCATAGGCACCCATCCTTCCAAGGGGCTCAGGAAGGGCGTGGTCGTCAATATCGAAAGCACGGTCGAGTCCATAAGAAAGGCGGTTGAAGAGGCCGAGCTCATGGCAGGCTGCGAGATAAACCGGGTCTACTGCGGCATAGCGGGCGGACATATCCGGGCCTTCAACAGCCACGGCGTCATAGCCATAAAGAACAGGGAGATAAACCAGGCTGACATAGACAGGGTCATAGAGGCGGCGCAGGCCGTCGTCATCCCGCCCGACCGAGAAGTCATCCATGTCATCCCCCAGGAATACATAGTCGACGACCAGGAGGGCATACAGGAGCCCCTGGGGATGATAGGCATACGCCTCGAGGTCAAGGTGCATATCGTGACCGCTGCCGTGACAAGCGCGCAGAACATCGTGAAGTGCGCGAACAAGGCTGGACTCGACGTCGCTGACATCGCTTTGCAGCAGATAGCGTCGAGCGAAGCGGTCCTGAACCCGGACGAGAAGGAAATAGGCGTGGTTTTAGTCGATATCGGGGGCGGAACCACTGATATTGCTCTTTACCACGGCGGCACAATAAAGTATACTACGGTAATTTCTTTAGGCGGAAATCAGGTAACCGGCGACATCTCCGTGGGGCTTCGCACCACCGCAAGCGAGGCGGAGAAGCTCAAGAGAGAGCACGGGTGCGCCATGACCGCCATGGTATCACGGGACGACGTTATGGAGGTGCAAAGCGTCGGGGGGAACACCTCCAAGACCGTCTCCCGCTACATGCTCTGCGAAATAATCGAACCCAGAATAGAAGAGATCTTCCAGCTCGTAAAGCGCGAGATAATGAAGTCGGGCTACGAGAACCTGGTCTCTTCAGGCATCGTCTTGACGGGCGGCTCTGCCGCGATGGAAGGCATAACCGAGCTCGCCGAGCAGGTCTTCAACCTGCCCGTGAGGAGGGGCCTGCCCATCGGCATAACCGGGCTTGTTGACGTCGTGAAGAGCCCCATGTACTCCACGGGCGTGGGCCTGGTCCTCTACGGAGGCAAGAACCTCGAAGGCACGCAGTTCCAGAGGGGCAACGACAGCACGCTCTTCAACAAGCTCACTACGAGGATGAAGGGCTGGATGAAAGAATTCTTTTAAGGCTCTCGTCAAAGAAAAAAGCAGAGATACTTCTGTAAGGCGGTATAACTAAATTTGAAAAAATACACTCGGCGGCGGCTATTACCAGGGAGGTGGATTGATGGTGATTGAAATGGACGAGAACTTTAACATCGGCGCGAGACTCAAGGTCATTGGCGTGGGAGGCTGCGGCGGCAACGCCGTGAACACGATGATAGAGAGCGGCCTTGACGGTATCGAGTTTCTCATTGCGAATACCGACAGCCAGGCCCTCGACAAATCGCTTGCTGGTATGAAGGTGCAGCTCGGCGCGAGCCTTACAAAGGGCCTTGGCGCCGGGGCGAACCCCGAGGTCGGCAGGAACGCGGCGCTCGAGAGCAAGGAGCAGCTCATAGAGGCCATGAAGGGCGCTGACATGGTCTTCGTGACCGCAGGAATGGGCGGCGGCACAGGGACAGGCGCAGGCCCCGTAGTAGCCGAGGCCGCGAGGGAAGCAGGGGCGCTCGTAGTAGCCGTCGTGACAAAGCCCTTTGCCTTCGAGGGCCAGAAGAAGATGAGGCAGGCCGAAGAGGGCCTCAAGAGGCTCCGTGAAGTCGTCGACACCGTCATCACCATCCCGAACCAGAGGCTGCTTTCAGTATCCAACAAGAACACCTCCCTCAAGGAGGCGTTCATGAGGGCTGACGAGGTCCTTATGCAGGCCGTAAAAGGCATCTCGGACGTCATCACCATCCCCGGCCTCGTCAATCTGGACTTCGCCGACGTGCGCACCATCATGTCTGAGATGGGCCAGGCATTGATGGGCAGCGGGACCGCAAGGGGCGAGAACAGGGCGTCAGAGGCCGCGAGGAAGGCCATCTCGTCGCCGCTCCTCGAGGACATATCCATAAGCGGCGCAAGGGGCATACTCATAAACATCACAGGTTCTTCCGACATGACAATCCACGACGTGGACGAGGCGTCGAGCCTTATCCATGAAGAGGCCCATGAGGACGCCAACATCATCTTCGGCGCCGTCATAGACGAATCCCTGGGAGAAGAGGTAAGGGTCACGGTCATAGCGACCGGATTCGGCAAGGAGAAGGCCCAAAAGGAAATCATAGCCCCGGCAATGATCATAGAGGAAAACCTGGACGTGCCTACGGTCCTCCGCAGGGGCTTTGACAGGGGCAGCGAGCTCAAGAGCAACGAGATAAGAAGGCTCGGCAAGCTCGGCGGGTATAATGTCGATGACGAGGACCTCTACGACACCCCGACCTTCCTGAGGAAGCAGGCGGATTAAAGCTCTCCAGTTATTATTAGGGTTTAGCATCTTAGGCCGGAAAGGGCTTATTCAAGCCCTTTCCGGTTTCTTTTTTGCCTGAGCTAAGGGCG
The DNA here is from genome assembly GCA_001797415.1 of Deltaproteobacteria bacterium GWA2_55_10. GTDB lineage: Bacteria > Desulfobacterota > GWC2-55-46 > GWC2-55-46 > GWC2-55-46 > UBA5799. The sequence continues at coordinate 17,939 of MGPL01000058.1, read as the reverse complement.
GCCACCCGCCTTGTAAACCCCTCTGTTTAATGAGATAATTTAAGATGGATTTCAAATCAGCACGGAGGCATCTCCATATCCTGGTCCATTAAAAAAAAGATTCGGGACGCGCTCTCGAGAGAGCGCGGCACAGTCTACAAGGAGCACGGGGGAAGGCTCAAGCTCTGCCTTGTCTATCCCAACACCTACTCCGTTGGCATGGCCAACCTGGGCTTCCAGTCGGTCTACATGCTCCTGAACGGCTTGGACGAGTGCGTCTGCGAGAGGGCCTTCCTGCCTGACAGGGAAGGCCTTAAGGAGCACGAGAGGACATCGACCCCGCTCCTTTCATATGAGTCCCAGACGCCTGTAAAGGAATTCGACCTCGTCGCCTTCTCGGTCCCATTTGAAGAGGATTACCTCAATATCCCGGGCATGCTCTCTCTTGCCGGCATTGGGCCGCTTGCTCAGAGGCGCGCGGGCCAGCCCTTGGTGGCTGCAGGCGGCGTTGCCGTGTCGCTCAACCCCGAGCCGTTGTCCTCATTCGTGGATTTCATACTGGCCGGAGAGGCCGAAGGCTCTTTCAAGCCCTTGATAGAGATACTGAAGGGCTGCAATGAGAAGGGGCTTGAGAAGGGGATGGCATTAAGAGAGCTCGATTCGCTGGATTTCATCTACGTGCCTTCATTATATGAGGTCGCCTTTGATGGCGTGAGGATAAAAGAGGTAAGGCCGCTGAACGGCGCAAAGGCGGTCGTTAAGGCAGCCAGGGCAAGGGAACTGGGGAGATACCCTGTGCCGCAGAGCTTCATCTATACGCCTGATACCGAGTTCAATGAGACCTATTGCGTCGAGGTGGAGCGCGGCTGCGGCAAGGGATGCAGGTTCTGCGCAGCAGGGTTCCTCTACCTGCCGCCCAGGATGCGGGAGCCCGGCCCTGTCATGGATTCCGTTGACAAAGGCATCGCCTCATCAGGCAAGGTCGGCCTTATCGGCACTGCTGTGTCAGAGTACCCGGAGATCAAAGAGGTCCTGAGGCGCGGGATTTCCGTGAACGCCACGATGACCCTCTCATCGCTCAGGCTCGATGAGCTCGACACAGAGTACCTTGCTCTGTTGAAAGAGGCTGGATACAGGACCATAACCCTTGCGCCCGAGGCAGCGACAGAGCGCATGCGGAGCGTCATCAACAAGGGCATCTCTGATAGTGAGATCATGGAATCAGTGCGCCTCATCGCCGAAGCCGGGCTCCGCAGGGTCAAACTATATTTTATCGTCGGCCTGCCCGGAGAGACGGACGACGACGCAAGGGCCATAGTCGACCTCGCCGTAAATATACGAAAAGAGCTCAAAGGCGGCGAGGTTAACTTAAGCGTCAACCCGTTCATACCAAAGCCCTGCACCCCGTTCCAGTGGCACGGCTTCGAGTCCGTCGATGTAATAGAGCGGAGGCTCGCCATCGTCAAGAAGGGCCTTGCCAAAGAGGGCATAAAGGTAAAGGACATGCCCGCGAAGGAGGCCTTTGTGCAGGCATACCTGTCAAGGGCTGACAGGAGGGCAGGGGAGATCATATTGGCCGCTGCCTCTACGGGCTGGAAAAGGGCCATGAAGGGCAATGAAGCCTTCACAGCCGAATCGGTCTATTCGGCAAGGGAAAAGGATGAGATACTGCCCTGGGATATAATCGACCACGCTATTGTTAAGGATTATTTCTGGAAGGAGTACCAGAGGGGACTCCTGGGCAAGTCGACCCCGCCCTGCGACGTGGGCAGGTGCACGAGATGCGGAGTCTGCTGAGTCACGCCGGGTTCAATTTTGCAAATTGAACCAGAATCGTTATGCACCTCACGGATTAACAGGTTCAGGGTGCAACCCTGAACCTGAACAAGGTATCCAGATTGGAACTCCTTAAGAACATGACAACCGACATCAAACAACTCCTCTCGCTCGTAAGGAAGCCGTCGAGGTATACGGGCGGAGAGGTCAATTCGATTAAGAAAGACCTCTCGAAGGTGCGGCTTACCTTTGGAATGGGCTTTCCCGACGCCTATGAGATAGGCATGAGCCATCTCGGCATTCAGATCCTCTATCAGATACTCAATTCAAGGGAGGATATCGCCTGCGAGAGGGTCTTCGCGCCCTGGGCCGACATGGAGGCCCTTCTGAGGGAGAGGGGACAGAAGCTCTCTACCCTCGAATCAGGCATAGCTCTGTGCGAGCTTGACATACTCGGCCTGTCATTGCAGTACGAGCTCTCCTACACAAACGTCCTCAACATGCTCGACCTCGGGGGCATACCTCTCCTTGCCAGTGAAAGGAAGAAGGGCGACACCTTTGTAATAGGCGGCGGGCCTGTTGCCTTCAACCCTGAGCCCGTTGCCGAGTTCTTCGACGCCCTTCTTTTGGGAGACGGCGAGGAAGCGGTCCTCGAAATAGCCGACGCGGTGAGAGAGGGCAAGGATAAGAATGAGGAAAGGGACGGGATTTTAAAGAGGCTCGCCCGCATACCCGGCGTATATGTGCCCTCTTTCTTCGATGTCGAATACAATGACGACGGCACTGTTAAAAGGGTCGCGCCCCTCATCGATGGCTACGAGATGGTAGTAAAGAGGATTGTGCCTGATGTGAATGCCCTTCCGCTGCCGACAAGGCCTGTCGTCCCCTTCATGGAGACCGTCCACGACAGGGTAAGCGTCGAGATATCGCGCGGCTGCACAAGGGGCTGCAGGTTCTGCCAGGCTGGCATGATATACAGGCCCGTGAGGGAGCGCACGCCCGAGAGGATAATAAGGATAATAGACGAGACCTTGAAGAACACGGGCTATGACGAGGTCTCTCTGCTGTCTCTCAGCTCCGGCGACTACACTTATATAGAGGACCTCCTCACCGGGCTCATGAAGAGGTTTACGGATGAAAAGATTGCCGTCTCCCTGCCATCGCTGCGGGTCGGCACCCTGAGCGCAAAGGTCGCAGGCGAAATAAAGAAGGTCAGGAAGACCGGATTTACGTTCGCGCCGGAGGCCGGGAGCGAGCGCCTCCGCCAGCTTATAAACAAGGGCATAAAGGAAGAGGACCTCCACGCCGCTGCCCAGGATATATTTTCGCTCGGATGGAAGTCCGTGAAGCTCTATTTCATGATAGGCCTTCCCACGGAGACCGATGAGGACATACTCGCCATCGCCCGTCTCGGGGAGTGCGTGAAGAACATAGGCAAGGCCGCGTCAGGCAGGTGGCCTGAGATAAACGTCAGCGCCTCTTCGTTCATACCCAAGCCCTATACCCCTTTCCAGTGGGAGCCGCAGATAACCATGGAAGAGGGCCTTCAAAAGCAGTCCCTGCTCCGCAAGGAGCTCAATAAACTGAAGCTCGGCTTCAAGTGGCACGATGCGCAAATGAGCCTTCTCGAGGGCGTTTTCGCAAGGGGGGACAGGAGATTGTCAAAGGCAGTGCTACTTGCCTTCAAAAAAGGCTGCCGTTTTGACGGCTGGAGCGAGCTGATGGATTTTGCCAAATGGCAGGAGGCCTTCACAGAGCTTGGCCTGGACATTTCCTTTTATACCTCAAGGAGGCGGCCCTTTGACGAGGTCTTCCCCTGGGACCACTTGAGCCCCGGCATTGACAAGGAGTTTTTGAAGAAGGAGTACGAGCGGGCCGTCTCCCTTGCCCAGACCCCGGACTGCAAGGTGGACAGGTGCTCGAAGTGCGGCCTGTGCGACTGGAAAGAGATAAGGCCCAGATCCGCCGATATCCCCCCTGTCTTCGAGGATATGAAGAGGGCGCGCCAGGAGGCCTCTTTCAGATTGCGGTTCAGGTATTCCAAGACAGGCTCTGCTCGGTTTCTGGGCCATCTTGAGCTTATGACGGTCGTTATCCGGGCGATAAGGAGGGCGGGCGTCCCTATCAAGTACTCCCAGGGCTTCCATCCCATGCCGAAGCTCTCCTTCGGCCAGCCGCTCCCCGTCGGCATAGAATCGCTGGAAGAGTATCTGGACCTGGAACTGAACGAGGGTATGGAGCCCGGGGAGGCTCTCCAGAGGCTTAACCGCGAGATGCCGGAGGGACTGAGATTCCTCTCCGCGGCAGCCTTGTCCTTGAAAGTTCCCCTGCCCTCTGCTATTATGACAGAGTACATCGTCTCATTGAATGACAGCCCCTTGGGCTTGAATATAGATTTTGAAAAGATTGACGGGATTTTCAGGGATTTTTTAAGCAGGGACTCCATTCATGTCCGCATCGAGAAGGAGGGGAAGGCTACAGACGTCGACATCAAACCCCTTTTGGCAGGTCTTTCCCTGTCAGAGGATTTGACATTGAGGCTCACCCTTAAAAAGGGCGTTGGCGCAAACGCGCGGCCTCACGATGTCCTCGCCTGCCTCCTTGGCCTGCCGAAGGAATCCGCTTCACTGATACCCGTCCTAAAGACCAGGGCCGTTCATTAATCCATTTTTGGAAGGCCGCATACCCTTGCACTCTCAAATGAAGAACAGCGAAAAGACAGAGATATTAATCAATTCAAACCCGTTCGAGACAAGGGTCGCCCTCATCGAGCAGGGCCGCCTCGTCGAGTTCTATGTCGAGCGCGTCAAGGACAGGGGCATAACCGGGAACATCTACAAGGGCAAGATAGTAAGGGTCCTCCCGGGCATGCAGTCCGCCTTTGTCGAGATAGGCATACAGAGGACCTCTTTCCTCCATGTCTCCGACATAAAAGAGCCGCCCGATGAATTCGAGGAAGAGGAAGAAGAGCACCAGAAGCACGCTGATGTCCGCATACAGGACATTATAAAAGAGGGCCAGGAGATAATGGTCCAGGCAGCCAAGGAGCCGATAGGCACCAAGGGCGCCAGGGTCACATCCTACATATCCCTTCCGGGCCGCTACCTCGTGTTCATGCCCACCTACGATAAAATTGCCATCTCAAGAAGGATATCGAGCGAAAAGGAGAGGAAGAGGCTCCGTGAGATAGTCTCCACCATGAGGCCTCCTGGCTGCGGCTTCATCATAAGGACGGTCTGCGACGGCATGCCCAGGGAGGACATCCAGGCTGATATGGAGTTCCTCATAAAGCTCTGGAACTCCATCCAGAAGAAGAAGGACCAGGTCAGGACCCCGGGCCTTATATGGTCAGAGCTTGACCTTACCCTGCGGATAATAAGGGACCTCTTCTCAAAGGATATAGACAAGCTCGTCATCGACTCGAAGGAAGAGTACGATAGGGCCAGGAAGTTCGTTGACGAGTTCATGCCCCACCTTTCGCCCAAGCTCGAGCTATACGAGGGCAAGGAGGAGATATTCGACGCCCACGGCATTGAGATAGAGCTCACGGACGCGCTGGAGAGAAGGGTATGGCTCCGTTCAGGCGGGCATATCGTCATCGACCAGATGGAGGCCCTCACAGCCGTCGACGTCAATACGGGCAAGTACGTCGGAAAGAAAAGTTCAGAGGACACGATCGTAAAGACCAACCTGGAGGCGGTTAAGGAGATAGTCTACCAGTTGAGGCTCCGCAACATAGGCGGCATCATAGTCATCGACTTCATAGACATGGCAAGGGCCTCCGACAGGGAGAAGGTCTACAATACCTTGAAAGAGGCGCTCAAGGCGGACAAGGCGCGCACGAACATACTCAAGATATCCGAGCTCGGCATCGTGGAGATGACGAGGAAGCGGGTAAGGGAGAGCCTTTCGCAGTCCCTCTGCGAGCCCTGCCCCTACTGCGACGGCAACGCGCTCGTGAAGGCAAAGGACACCATCATAATGGATATCTTCAGGGAGCTTTCAAGGGAGCTGCCGCTGCGTAAGAAGAAGGCTACCCTGTACGTGAGCCCGTCCATTTCAGAGCGCATAAAGGAAGACCCTGCCCCGCTTGAGAACCTTGAAAAGAAGTACGGCAAGAAGATAATCATAAAGCCGGTGGAAAGGTTCCATCAGGAAAGGTACGAAATTTTATAGCTAAAATTGCTCTTTTTCCCCGGTCTCTTTGTTAGGTAGAAAATAAAAATGCTCACGTATTCTCATATATGCTCCGCTTTTTATTTTCGCCCTGCCTCGACCTCGGAAAAAATATCCAATTTTAGAGTTCCCTTTCAAACCCCCTGTTTTAAAAGGGCTTTTCCGCCTCAAATCCCTTGACAAACAAACCCCTTAGCGTTTACCATAAGGGCTGACCGTCATCCATCTTCCATTTCTATCAAATCCAGAGGGCTTCTTATGAGATCAGCAGTTATCGTTTCTGTAATGACCGTGCTCATTGCGCTATTTGTCTCATCTGGCGCCGAGGCCGGGGTAGCGGAAGGGAAAAAGGCCTTTGAGGCAGGCAAGTGCGCCTCCTGCCACCAGATAGCGGGGCCAGCTTCAGAGAAGACTATCAAGGACCAGCTCGCGAAGAAAGGGCCTGAGCTCTGGTATTCGGGCAGCAAGTTCAAGGCCGGCTTTCTGGAGAAGTGGCTCACTAACCCGCAGCCCATAAGGCCGCTCGTCTATAACTCTCTTTCCGAGAGGAACAGGGGCGGTCATCCGAGCCTTCCCGCTAAAGAGGCACGGGACGTTGCCGAGTACCTGATGAGCCTCAAATCAGCCGACGTTAAGGCGCTCGGCATACAGCCGAGGGACACGCCCAAGGGCAGGGTCATGTTCATAAAAAAGCAGTCGTGCTACGGCTGCCATACCGTGAACGTGAAGGGCAAGGCAGTGGGCGGCCTCACCGGCCCGTCGCTCTCGAACGCGTCCGAGCGGCTCAACCCTGACTGGATATACGCGTACCTTTCGCATCCCAAGGCATTCAAGCCCGTGAAGATGATGCCGGTCTATACGGGCATCATCAACGACGCTGACATGAAAGAGCTGACAGCCTATGTAGGAGGGCTCAGATGATAACGATTAGCCGGCTGCTGAAAAAGTCCATCTGCTTTGTTGTCATCGTCGCTCGTCACTGCGGCGTACGGCAAAGAGTACGCCTCATTCCTCGCTCCCCGATTTTACCGGGGCCTCGCATATGGAGCTTTTTGAGCAGCCTGACCAAAATAAGAGTTTTTCAGCAACCTGCTATGATGAAATGGGCCTTTTACGTATTCCCGGCGTTCGTTCTCGCCTTTACCTTCGCGGTCCCTTCCTTTGGCGCGAGCGCGGAGGAGAACTATAAGTTCTACTGCGCGCAGTGCCACGGCGTATACGGCAAGGGCGACGGCCCGAACGCCACAAGGGAGATGCCCGTGAGCCCGCGCGACCATACGAACGCGCTCGAGATGAACAAGCTCACGGACGAGGACGTCATTAACGCGATAGCCGAAGGCGGGCCCGCGACGAGCAAGTCGAGCCTCATGCCGCCTTTCGGCAAGACCCTTTCAAAAGGTGAGATAGCGGAGCTCAAGAACTATATAAGGAAGCTCTGCAATTGCAAAGGCAAGTAACTAAAAATTATTATTTTTAGAAGGCAGCCTGAGCAGTATAAGGCAGTACCTATGAGTTTCGGTTCTGAAAAATTCAGCTTCATCCTGATGCTCCTCGGAGCGCTTCTCGTGGTCGAGGGCATCCCATACTTCGGTTTTCCGAAGGCTGTAAGGGAATGGGCCGGGTATCTGCACCGGTTGCCCGAGAAGAGGATGAGGCTCATGGGCTTCATAATAATGGCAGTGGGCATCGCGCTCCTTTTCGCCATAAGGGACATCTGGCCGTAAGGCTATGAAGCTCATCCTCGCGACCCTCGGCGCTCTTCTCGTAATAGAGGGTCTCCCCTATCTCCTCTTTCCCGGAAAGGTGAAGGAATGGTCTCAAAGCGTGCAGGATGCAAACAGCCGCGGAATGCGGATAATGGGCCTTGTTACAGTTCTTGCCGGAACAATCATTTTCTACCTCGTATTCTTTCTGAAGTGATCGATGACGAACCCTTTTAAGAGCAGGCCCTGCAGGCTCATATACGCCCTCCTTCTCCTTCTTGCCGGATGCCTCCATACCGTCCCAGGGCAGGCAGACTACGGGGAGAAGGTAAGGGTACTCATATCCAAATCCTCTTCATTTGATTTGAGGGGCACTGACAGGGGCGACCTGCATATAAAAAGGGACGGGGCATCTGTGCTCGTAAACGGCAGACGCAAGGCCCTGCCCTTGAAGCTCTACCCTGAAGGCGAGTTCATATACATCAACAACAGGCCGTACCGGGGGACTATCGAGATTGCGGCAGGCAAGGACGGCCTCCTTCTGATAAACGAAGTTCACCTCGATGCCTATATCGCCGGGATAATAAACAACGAGATATCCTCAAAATGGCCCGAAGGGGTCATCAAGAGCCAGGTGGTCATAGCCAGGACCTACGCCATCTTCAATATCAGAAAAAAGGCCGGCTCCCCATATCACCTCGAGAGCACTGTGATGGGCCAGGTATATAATGGGGCTTCCGGCGAGGATGACATCGTGTTGAGCGCGGTTAGAGAGACAGCCGGAGAGATACTGGTCTATGATGGAGAGCCAGCCCTTACGGTCTATCACTCGAACGCCGGCGGCATGACAGAGGCGGCTATCGATGTCTGGAAGAGGGGCTATCCGTACCTGGTCCCCGTGGAGAGCCCCTTCGATGAGAGCGCGCCCAGGTTTGAATGGGAGTTCGCAATAGCCGCCTCTCTTCTCGGTGAACAGCTCTCTGCCTCCGGGTACGCCGTAAGGTCGCCCGAGGAGATTTCAGTAATAGAAACAACGCTTTCGGGCAGGGTAAAGCTTATGGCAGTAAGGGGCGGGGCTGGAAGCGAGACAAGGCTTTCGGGCGAGGATATGAGGAAGGCGCTCGGCTATTCGAACCTGAGGTCCACCTTTTTCGACGTGAGCAAAGATAACGGAGTCTTTCTCTTCAGGGGCAAGGGCTCCGGCCACGGAGTCGGCCTCTCGCAGTGGGGGGCAAAGGGCATGGCAGAGAACGGATATTCCTACAGGGAGATCCTCGATCACTTTTACCCGGGCACCAATCTTTTGAGAGCCTGGTGACCCGCTTCATTCAAATCCCGGAAAAACAGGTTTTCCGTTTATGCCTTTTTGTTTAGAATGTAAGGACTGTTTTTAATGGAACTAAAAGACTTCGAATTCGACCTGCCGGAGAGGCTCATAGCCCAGCGCCCTCTGCCCGAGCGCGACTCTTCGCGCCTGATGGCAGTATCAAGGGAAACAGGCAATATCGAGCACAGGTCGTTCAGGGACCTTCCCGGCTTTTTGAGGGCCGGGGACGTGCTCGTGCTCAACGATACAAAGGTCATCCCCACGAGGCTCTTCGGCGCAAAGACCACAGGAGGCAAGGTCGAGCTCCTGCTTGTCGAGCGGATTAACGGAAATGAATGGCAGTGCCTCTCAAAGCCTTCTCTCAAGCCGGGCGGCCGGATATTGTTCGAAGGCCTTGAAGGCGAGGTCACAGGACGGGACGAAGACGGGCTTTGTACGATCCGGTTTTCCGGGCCCCTTGACCTGGAAAAGACAGGAAAGGTCCCGCTCCCTCCTTATATAAGGAGGGAGGCTGACGAGGCTGACAAAATAAGATATCAGACCGTATTTGCCGGACCCGTTGGGGCTGTGGCAGCGCCTACGGCAGGGCTCCATTTTACCGATAGTATTCTGGATGAGATACGGGCAATGGGCGTGCTCGTCCGCCATGTGACGCTGCACACGGGGCCGGGGACATTCATGCCTGTGCGCACAAACAGGGTCGAAGAGCACAGGATGATGAAGGAGCGCTACAGCATCCCGAAGGAGACATTTGATGCCGTAGACTCCGCGAAAAAGGAAGGCCGCAGGGTAGTCGCGGTCGGCACCACCTCGACAAGGACGCTGGAGGCGAGCTTAAGTAAGGGCTTTGACGAGCCTCTTCTCGAAGGCGCGACCGGCCTCTTCATCTATCCCGGCTACAAGTTCAGGGTGGTTGACGCGCTCCTTACGAATTTCCATCTGCCGGGCTCGACCCTGTTGATGCTGGTCTCGGCTTTTGCCGGAAGGGAATTAATACTGAAGGCGTACGCGGATGCCGTCCAGGAAGAGTACAGGTTCTTCAGCTACGGCGACGCGATGCTTTTGTTCTGAAAAATGTCTGTTATAATATTTCTCCATCGCATTTTTTAAAGCTGGGTACAACGCCAAAGAGGTATCTGTATAAGTGAAGGGATTCTCATTCGAGCTAAGGAAACAGGACGGGTCTGCAAGGCTGGGCCGCATAACTACGCCTCACGGCGAGGTGACGACGCCCGTCTTCATGCCGGTTGGCACAAAGGCGTCGGTAAAGGGCCTTACGCCTGAAGAGCTTGAGGCAATGGGCGTCGAGATAGTCCTCGCCAACACCTACCACCTCTATCTGAGGCCCGGCCATAATCTCGTTAAGGAGCTGGGCGGACTCCACGGGTTCATGAACTGGCGGAGGCCGATATTGACTGACAGCGGCGGCTTCCAGGTCTTCAGCCTCTGCAAATTGAGGAAGATAACCGAAGAGGGAGTGCAGTTCAGCTCGCATCTCGACGGCACGCGGTACACGCTCACGCCCGAGAGCGCCATAGAGGTGCAGGAGGCCCTTGGAGCGGACATCATCATGCCCCTCGACGAGTGCACGCCCTATCCGGCTGACAGGGAGTACGCCAAAGATTCCATGGACCTCACTCATAGATGGGCAAAAAGGTGCAGGGAGGCCAAGCAGCCCAACGGCCAGGCCCTCTTCGGCATAGTACAGGGCGGCATGTACGCCGATTTGAGGAGGGAGAGCGCCGAGACCCTGGTGGCAATGGGCTTTGACGGCTACTCCATTGGTGGCCTTAGCGTTGGCGAGGAAAAGGGCCTCATGAAGGAGATGGTGGCCGCGACCGTCGAGCGCCTGCCCAAGGACAAGCCCAGGTATCTCATGGGCGTCGGCACGCCCGAGGACCTCGTCTTTGCCGTCGAGATGGGCATAGACATGTTCGACTGCGTGATGCCGACGAGGAACGCGCGCAACGGAACGCTCTTTACAAGGCATGGGAAATTGGTTATAAAGAATGCGCAATACGAAAGGGACCCGAGGCCCATAGAGGAAAACTGCGGGTGCTACACCTGCACCCGCTACTCGCGGGCGTACCTTCGGCACCTTTTCATGGCAGGCGAGATACTCGCACCCAGGCTCAATACCATACACAACCTCTTCTACTACACCTCTCTCATGAAGTCGATGAGGCAGGCGATAGAAGAGGGCGCCTTAGCGGAGTTCAAGAAGAGATTTCACGAAGCGCGGTCGCCGTCAGAACTGACCGCGGCTCTATAAAACAAGGAGGACTTTTCAAGTGCTGTTCTTTCCAGTTGCCGTTGCCTATGCCCAGGACGCTGCCCCGGCCGCGTCCGGCCTTTCCGGCCTCATGAGCATAGCCCCGCTCATTATCCTGTTCGTCATATTCTACTTCCTCCTCATCAGACCCCAGCAGAAAAGGGCCAAGGAGCACAGGGAGATGATGTCGGCCCTTCAGAAGGGCGACAATGTCGTCACCTCCAGCGGCATCCACGGCAAGATCGTCTCGGTAAACGAGGACACGGTCCAGGTGGAGATCGGCGACGGGGTCAAGGTAAAGATGTCCAAGGAAGCTGTCGTCACGAGAAAGCAAGGATAGTCTTTTTTGTCCAAAGGGCCGCCCCTTTTTTGGGGCGGCATTTTCTGTTTTTAAAGTCGGTGCAGCGCAGCAGGCCTTTGGTGCGGGCTCGTTAAGGGGTCTCGTAGCCAGAGGCATCTGCAGCCGGCCTCCTATCGGAGTCTTTTAGATGAGAAGCATCTTCTGGAGAATAGTCCTTCTGGCAGCGTTCACGGCGCTCGCTATCGTGCTCTTCCTGCCCTCGACGCCCATTTCAAAGAGGCTGCCCTCGTTCTGGGTCGACGGCATACCCAAGATAAACCTGGGCCTTGACCTGCAGGGCGGCATGCACCTGGTCCTGAGCGTGGACCAGGACAAGGCTGTCGAGAGCCACACGCAGCGGCTCGCGGGCTCTATGGAGGACACGCTCAAGAGAAAGGGCATACCCTTCTATAATGTATCGAGGCAGGGCATCGACTCGATAGCAGTCTCCTATCCCGACGAGAAGAGCAGGGGCGAGATAGAGAAGACCGTGAGCGACGATCTCGGCGTCTTCGGCTCGCCGACAGCCGGTAACGGCGCTCTCGTCTTCAAGCTCGACGCGGAAGAGAGTAAGCGCATAAGGGATTGGGCGATCTCCCAGGCCCTTGAGACCATAAGGAACAGGATAGACAAGTTCGGCGTAGCGGAGCCCATAATACAGAAGCAGGGCGAGAACGAGCTCGTAGTGCAGCTGCCCGGCCTCAAGGACCCTGAAAGGGCCATACAGCTCATAGGCAAGACCGCTGTCCTCGAGTTCAGGCTGGTGGACGAGTCAGTAAGTCCGTTCACGGCAGAGGCGCAGGGCCCTCCTCCAGGTTCAGAGGTGATCTACCAGCAGACCGTCGATAAAGAGACCGGTACTGTACAGAAGACCCCGTTCCTTGTAAAGAAAGAGTCTATCCTCACGGGTGACTCCCTTGCCGACGCAAGGGTGGCCTTTGACAGCCAGTATAACGAGCCTTATGTCTCCCTTACCTTTGACGCGGCCGGCGGGCGCGTCTTCGAGAGGGTGACGACTCAGAGCGTAGGCAAAAGGCTTGCCATAGTCCTTGACGGCAACCTCCATTCGGCCCCGTCGATAAGGGAGCCGATATCCGGCGGCAGGGCCTCCATAAGCGGCGGCTTCACCTATGAAGAGGCCACGGACCTCGCGATAATCTTGAGGGCTGGCGCGCTCCCCGCGCCTGTCAATATCATACAGAACGTCACGGTAGGCCCGAGCCTCGGCCAGGACTCGATCGAGGCTGGCATAAAGGCCGGCATCCTGGGCGCTTCCATGGTCCTTATCTTCATGCTCGTCTATTACAGGGCATCGGGTCTTGTCGCTGACTTCGCGGTCTTCCTCAACATAATAATGCTCCTTGGAGCAATGGCCTGGTTGAACGCCACATTGACGCTCCCCGGCATTGCCGGAATAGTCCTTACGATAGGCATGGGCGTTGACTCCAACGTCCTGATATTCGAAAGAATAAAGGAAGAATTGCAGGCCGGGCGCACTCCCAGGTCTGCCATAAACGCGGGGTATGAAAGGGCGTGGTGGACCATCGTCGACGCCCACGTAACGACGCTTATAACTGCCGCGGTGCTCTTCCAGTTCGGCAGCGGCCCCATAAAGGGCTTCGCCGTTTCCCTGAGCTTGGGCATCATGATAAACCTCTTCACCGCCCTCGTGGGCACGAAGGTGGCTTTCGACATCCAGAGCGAGAAGTTCAGGATGAAGAAATTGAGCATATAGCTGCCCCGTTTTCTGGAGGATAGATGGACTTCGTTCGCAATACAAAAATAGATTTTCTGGGCAAGTGGAAGATAACCTTTGTCATCTCTATAGCCCTTATAATCCTGGGCCTTATAGCTGCGGCAGCCATACCGCTCGGCAAGGCCAATTTGAGCACTGATTTCGAGGGCGGCATTGCCTTACAGTTCAGGTTCCAGCAAGCCGTCGAGATAGACAAGACAAGGTCCCTTCTGGCCGAGAGCGGCTTTAAAGACGCCAACCTCCAGCAGTTCGCGGAGCCGACCAAGCTCCTTGTGAAGCTCAAGAGGTCTGACGGGGACCTCCGTGCCATTTCCCAGACCATCGGAGCGGTCTTCACAAAGGGCATGCCGGATAACCCCTTCACAATCGACTCCACTACCGAGATCGGCCCCACTGTCGGCAAAAGGCTCCAGAAAGACGCGCTCTGGGCAGTACTTGTCTCCATGATAGGCATACTCCTCTACGTTGCCTGGAGGTTCGAGTTCAGGTTCGGGGTGGCGGCCGTCGTAGCGACTTTCCATGACGTACTGGCTGTGCTCGGCGTATTCTATCTCCTCGATAAGGAGATGAGCCTCCTTATCGTGACCGCGCTTCTGACCGTAGCAGGGTACTCGCTCACCGATACCGTTGTCGTCTTCGACAGGATACGCGAGAACATGAGGAAGAAGACAAAGGAGGATTTTCTGGTCCTTCTGAACAGGTCCGTGAACGAAGTGCTGAGCAGGACCATAGTGACATCTTCCACAACGCTCCTTGCCTCGCTTGCCCTCTTTTTCCTGGGCGGAGAGGTTATCCATGACTTTGCCCTTGCCCTTTCCCTCGGCGTCATCGTGGGCACTTATTCATCGATATTCATCGCAAGTCCGCTCCTGCTCTACTGGAATAACAAGAAAAAACCAGCACTTGCAAAGGTTTAACCCTCCATTACGCCTCCGTCGCTTTTTGACGGAGGCCTGCTCTTCCCTCCAAATACCCTATTGTAATTTTCCAATGTTTGTGCTATTCACAATTGTTGGGATTTCGGCTGTTTTTCACAATCAGTTTATAAGTCTCTAAAACGGCTGACCTTCCGATAATTATACCGCGACAGGCTCATGGCGGGCCGAGAAAGGCAATGGATGCCGGGATACCGATGGAGGTATTTCAGGCGTTTTTGCCATATTAAATGGATAGATCTACCCTCAAACTCGGCGCTATGGAAAAGAAGAGCTTTTCCGCCAATCCTGCCCCGATCGACCTGTCGGCCTGGGCTCAGTTCCAGAAGGGGCTTTCGCTCCTGATGGACATGCCGCTCAGTCTCTATGACTCGGGCGGCAACCTCCTTGTCCCGTCAATACAGGACCCGTGCGTCTGCGCGACCATAGCTTCGAGCAGGCGAGGAGGGCCGCTTTGCTCCGAGATGGTCTCAAAGGCGATTGCCCAGGTGCTTGAGAAGGGCACTTCATATATCTTTAAATGCCACGCCAACCAGTACTTCTTCGCTGTCCCGGTCCTGCTCGATTCAGGCCATGCCTTTGTCCTGATAGGAGGCCGGGCATACCTGGACAGCAGCGTGGTAAAGGACTTCTACGAAGGTGTAATAGGCTTCGGCCTGAGTGAAAAAACCATAAATTCGCTCAGGGCCGGGATCAAGACCGTGCCTGCGAAATCCATCTTCATGGTCCCGGACATATTGAACGGCATGGCTGTCCCGTTCCTCAAACGCCTTGCAGCCGGCAGCCGTGAACTTGCGCAGGTACCCGATCCGGGCAGGCTCAGTGGTCTGCAGGCGCTCGAACAGGTATATAAATCGATAGCGCCGGTGCTCGACAGGGAAGAGCTCTACGAGACGATCCTCGCGAAATCCACGGAGCTCGTGGGCGCGGAGCGCGGTTCGCTCATGATAGTCGACAACAAGAGCAAGATCCTTTCGGTCAAGGCCGCCAAGGGCATGGACAAGAAGATAGCCGAAGGCCTCAGGGTGAGGATAGGCGAAGGCATCTCAGGGTCGATCGCGGCCCGCGGCTTGCCGGTCATAGTGAAAGACATAGAGGACGAGGTCCCGGCATGGAAGAACAGGCCCAGGTACAGGACAAAGTCCTTCATATCCATACCGTTGAAGCTCGAGAGCAAGGTAATAGGTGTCATCAACATGGCTGATAAGAACTCCGGGGAGGTATTCTCGGACGAGGACCTCCATCTGGTGCAGTCGTTCGCGAACTACGCGTCGATCGCGCTGGAACGGGGTGCCTATTACAGCATGAGCGAAGAGCTCAAGATGCTCTCCATGACAGACCCGCTCACGGGTCTTTTCAACAGGCGGTACTTCAGGGAGAGGCTCTACGAAGAGGTCGAAAGGGTCAAGAGGCACAATGAGTGCTTCACGACCTTCATAATAGACATAGACAACTTCAAGTCCTTCAACGACAGGTTCGGCCACCTTGCAGGCGACGAGGTCTTGAAGGGAGTGGCAAGGGCCATAAGGGACGCCGTCAGGTCGATGGATGTCGTGGCCCGCTACGGCGGCGAGGAGTTCGCGGTCATACTGCCGCATACGAACAAGAAGGACTCGACCGTAATAGCCGAGAGGATAAGGAAGGGCGTGCAGGAATTCAAGCCCGACAACCCTGAAATCGATGTGTGGCCCACGATAAGCCTGGGCGTGGCCGAGTTCCCCGGGGACGCGAGCCACATTGACGACCTCATCAACAAGGCCGACAAGGCCATGTACCTGGCAAAGAGGATGGGCAAGAACAAGGTAGTCGTATATGAAAGATAGGATGCTTTTTCCGACCTGCGCCGACGGAGAGTTCTTCGGGCGCTCAAGAGAGATTGACTATATCTGCAGGAGGGCGGCTGATAAGCCGTCACCCGCCATATTCCTCTTCGGAAGGCGCTGGACAGGCAAGACCGAGACGCTCCGCAGGGTCTACAGGGAGCTCTTCTGGAACCAGGCGAAGGTCGCCCCGCTCTACTACCAGTTCAAGGGCTACGGCTCGCCCGAGGAATTCTCTGAGGATTACCTGAAGGAAGTATTGAAGCAGTACCTTGCCTTCAGGCTCAGGGACGCGAGGTACGTAAGGCAGGAGATCTCGCTCGACAAGCTCGAGCGGCTGCTCGTCGACAACGACCTCTATCCGCTCGCAGACCTGGTCTCCATACACAGGGAGGCGAGGAAGGCCAATGATACCACCGCGGCCCTGAGGAACGCCCTCGCAAGCCCCATGGCAGTCTCTTCGCGGTCAGGCATCCCCGTATATCTCATTTTGGACGACCTCGACAAGGCGGCGGGCTCATCAGGCGGCAAAGACCCGCAGATGACCGGAGAGCTGATGGGATCGCTTACTCTCGGGCAGACGTCATTCGTCGCGTCGGCCTCTACCAGGGTCCCGTTCTTCGGTCGCGCGTTCAACGGCTCGGCGGAGGCAATGGAATTGACGGGCCTCGACGAGGAGCTTTCAGCCTCGATGATGCTCGACCTCTGCAGGCAGTACTCGGTCGATACCGAGAGCGAGATTTTGAAGCTTGCCGCGAACAGGCTCGAAGGCAACCCCATGTACATGAAGAGCCTTGTCTGGGCCGCTTCAAAAGAGGGGCAGGGCCTCTCCACATTGAAGGAGTTCGCGGACCTTTACACGGCAGAGCTCTTCGAAGGCAACATCGGGCTCTCTTTGCGCTCGGCGCTGGGACTCAGCGGCATAAACGGCTTGAGAGTGCTCCATGCCTGCTCCGTGGCGGCAAGGCCCATTTCGGATGAAGAGCTCTCCGAGAGGTTCAGGCAGGGGGCTGCAGAGCTCAAGGACATAATCGAAGGCCTCTCAAGGGCAGGCCTCATCGAGGTGAACCTGGGCTCCATAAAGTGGGCAGGCGACGCCGCGATAAAGGACTTCATCTACTTCGTGTACGAGACAAGGGTCAAGGGCAGGTCCGCGGAAGAGGTGAAGACCTATCTTGCAAGGGAGGTCCTTAAAGAGGGATTCAATTTCAGGAGCTCGAAGATAAGCGTAAAGCTAAAGGACGAAGCTGCCGAAATAATAAAGGCATTCAACAATCAAAAAATACTCAAGATACTCTTCCGTAACCAGTCCTTTGCAGCCAGGTTCAAGAAAGGCTCGGTAAAGGGGCCCGGCGAAGACGGAGAGGTCCAGCTTCCTCAGACCGTGGGCTGCTTTGATTCGGAGCGGCTCGAGGCAGGCGAGGCAGGAGGGCCCATATTGGTCGCGCACGGTTTCCAGAACGGGAGGTACGACTCCGGCAACGAGGTCGTATGGATGGCCTCGATAAAGGACTCGGCCTCGCCGGTGAACATCGGGGACGTCGAGAACTTCCTCCGGAGGTCGCAGATATTACGGGAGAACTTCAGGGCCGCCAAGCTCGTAAGGTGGATGATAGGGCGCGAGGGCTTCACCTCAGAGGCGCACAAGCGCACGGATGCTGAAGGCGTCTTCTCGT
>MGPL01000058.1:0-167 GCA_001797415.1 Deltaproteobacteria bacterium GWA2_55_10 | reverse complement strand
AGCTCAGGATTATAAAGGAGAACCTCGCGGACAAGGACGCCGCATCACGGAATACGCCTGACAAGATAGTACCGGTCCGCGAGTTCGAGGTGGTGCTGCCCTCTGCCTCGAAGGCCGAGCTGGTGGCCGCGAAGGCAGTAGAGGAGATAGGCACCGAGATGGGCTTC
>MGPL01000057.1 GCA_001797415.1 Deltaproteobacteria bacterium GWA2_55_10 | reverse complement strand
TCCCTCGACGACAGCGAACTTCACTCCGAGCGTTTTCAGCTCTCCAGCCATCCTCTCAATAAGAGATGTCTTGCCTGCTCCGGGCGCGCTCACGATGTTGATGGAATAGATGCCTTTTCCCTTCAGTGCCTTCCTATTCTCCGAAGCGATCTCGTCGTTCCTCGCCAGTATCTTCTCTTCTATCAGTATTTCGTGCATTCTTTCCTTTCTAACGGCTGCTGAAAAAGTCCATCTGCTGTGTTGGCTTCAGAAGCTCGTCGCTGCGGCGTACGACAAAGAGTACGCCTCATTCCTCGCTCCCCGATTTAATTGGGGCCTTGCATATGGAGCTTTTTGAGCAGCCTAAGGTTCCGTTTTCAGTATGCCTCTATTGACTGAATATCCAGCTCTGTCCCGCCAGTCCGCTCTATGCGAGTGCATTTGCACTTCGGGCAGAGAGACTCGAACGCGGTTATCCTGAACGAATTTCCGCAATCCTTGCATCTGCCTGTAAGCGGGACCTCTTCTATATCCAGGGCAGCCCCCTCGAGCCGCGTCCCCTTAATCGTTGTCTCGAAGCAGAAGCGGAGCACGTCCGGCTCGACTGCCGTAAGCTCGCCGACCCTGATCCTTACCTTATCCAGACGAGTGAGCTCTGCCCTGTCCATCTCTTTTTCGACGGTCTCGACGATGCTCCTCGTTATGGACATCTCATGCATGCTTCTTTTTAGCCTCTATCTTGAACCCGAATTTTTGGAGCTCCTCGCCTATGGCCTTTGCCGCAAGCGGGACGGCCTTCTTAATCTCGGGAGTGAGCTTAAGGCCGACTGAGATATCCTTCGGGATGACGCCTATAATCATGAGCTCCGGGCTCAAGCCCTGAAATTTGGCTATGGCCAGGAGGTCTCTAAGGCCTATCTGGTGGGCAGTGGAGGGTTTGAGAGCCGGCCACTTCTGGACCTCTTCGCCGGGTATGCGGAAGATCTTTCCAGGAGCGCCGTTTGCAGCGACAGCGTCAACGATGATGATATGCGAGTAGTCTTCTATGTAAGAGAGAAGCCCCAGCCCGGAGGTGCCGCCGTCAAGACAGACGACATCCGGGCCGAAGCTGAAATGCCCTTCAAAGTACTCTATTGCCCTTACCCCGAGCCCCTCGTCCCTCAACAGGATGTTGCCTATGCCGAGTACGAGGGCCTTCTTGCGCTTGCGATTTGCCATCATGAACAGGGGTTCTTTCAGCAGGCCCTAAGAGTATTTTAACAGAAATAGGCTTCCGTTCCAATCAATTAAAGGCTTGTAAATACAAGGAAATCAGGATTATAATAGCCCTGCCGCGGCTCTCAGGAAAACAGGTACAAGGCTAAAAAACCGAGGACCACGGCAATGTTCACGGCAGCGCCCAGGAGTATTATGAAGTCCGCGGGCCGGGAATTTCTAAACACACTCTTAAGCATCCCTTAAGGTTAATCCATGCATAATTTTTTGTCAAACCAGTAAATATGAAGACCGTTCTCGCATTCATAATATCGATAGCAGGCTTCGGGGCGCTCTTTTTCATCATCGACGTAATCCTTCTCAATGCCCAGGGGCTGAGCTTTATTTTCAGGGGCTGAACGGCTGATGGCGCTTTCCAATAAAAGGCTCTCCATAATAAAGGTCGTCTTCTCGCTTTCCTTCTTCGCGTTCCTGCTCGCCGTCTATTTCTTCGCTTCGGGCCAGCCGGTCGTATCGGCGCCAGTGCTCGGTGCTCTCGATTATCCGGCTACGCACGGAGTGAACAGGAGGCTTGCCGTATGGATGGCCGCGCAGATGCACCTGTGGTTCGCGGCCTTCGTGCTCGCGGTGCCGATACTCGTCCTCATACTGGAGTTCATCGGCGTAATAAAGAAGGACAAACGCTACGACAGGGTCGCCTGCGAGTTCCTCAGGGTCAGCATTACCGCCTTTTCGCTCACTGCCATAACCGGCGCACTCCTCCTTTTATCCCTTATCGTATTCTATCCGCAGCTCATGAAGTACCTGGCCTCGATATTCGGGCCTACCGCGCTCTTTTACGCGCTCTTCTTCCTTTTCGAGTCGGCAACGCTCTACGCCTATTATTACGGCTGGGGCCGCATGTCAGAAGGCAGCCTCAAATGGGTCCATCTCCTTATAGGACTCGGCCTGAACACCGCAGGGACAGGCCTCATGTTCGTGGCCAACGCGTGGGTGACGTTCATGATGACGCCCGCCGGGGTCGATGTCAGCGGCGTCTTCAACGGCAATCTCTGGGAGGCGGTGAACAACCACCTCTGGAGCCCCATGAACCTCCACAGGTTCATAGCCAATATCGCGTACGGTGGGTCGATTGTCGGCGCTTACGCCGCGTACAGATACTTAAGCGCGGCGAATGAGAAGGAGAGGGCGCACTACGACTGGATGGGTTACACCTCAAGCCTTATCGCCATCGGCGCCCTGCTGCCGCTTCCGTTCGCGGGCTACTGGCTCACCGCTGAGATATATTCGTACAGCCAGCAGATGGGCATTACGCTAATGGGCGGCGTCTTCGCCTGGCTCTTTATCGTGCAGGCCGTTCTCATAGGCGCGCTCTTCCTCGCGGCCAATTATTACCTCTGGTGCGGCTTCGGCAGGGGCAGCTACGGCGAGCGCTATCTCGGATATGTGAAGTATATAGCCTTTGTCATCGCAATATGTTTCCTCGTCTGGTTCACTCCGCATACGCTTATACTTACGCCAACGGAGGCGAGGGCGCTCGGCGGCCAGTATCATCCGTATCTTGGGCCTCTCGGCTTGATGCCTGCCAAGAACACGGCTGTGAATATAATGCTCCTCTTCACCTTTCTCTCCTTCCTTCTCTACAGGCGTTCTCACAGGACGCCGACCGTCGCGTGGGCGGCGTACGGCAAGGCAGCGCAGGCAGGCCTCTTTACGGCGGCTGTCATCAATATAACTTTTCTCGGCGTCTATTACGGGTACTTCACGAACACGCTGTACAAGGTCGCGTCATCGGTTCCGCAGGTCGCGACAACCCTGTTTGTCATAGTGGCATGCCTTGTAATAGAAGCTTTTATGCACAGGGGCGCCGAGAGAACTGAATTCAGGTGGGGGCGCATGCCGGGCAGGAGCCAGTACGCACTCCTCCTCATTGCGGTATCGTTCACCTGGCTCATGGGCCTCATGGGTTTCGTGCGCTCCGCGATAAGGCAGCACTGGCATGTCTACGGAGTCATGAGAGACGCCTCTGCCGAAGCCTTTACGCCCTCGATCGCATACGCCGCGAAGGTCGTCTCCATCGGGACGATAATCTTCATGTCGATAATCGTCTTCATATTCTGGCTGAGCAGCGCCGGAAGGGAGGCCAGCGATGAATAATTTTTTGAAGGTCGCTGCCTTCAGCCTCGCTGTCATCGGACTCTACACCTTTTATTCGGTCTGGGTAATCCCGCCGATTAACCCGGAGGCTCCGCCGAAGGAGGCCGTCGTTGAAGAGCCCGCGACAGTGGACGAGCTGGTCGAGCTGGGAGAGTCCGTCTACAACGGCAAGGGCGCGTGCAGCCTCTGCCACACGGCTGCCGCAGGCAGGGCGCCTCTGCTGGAGAGGGCGGCCGTCATAGCAGGGCAGCGTATAAAAGAGCCCGGCTACAAGGGCAACGCAACGCATGCAGAAGGCTATCTTTATGAGTCGCTCGTAAACCCGTCCGCGTATGTAGTGCCCGGCTTCGGCGCGAGCGGCAGCGCTGACAAGGTAAGCCCCATGCCTGATGTCAGAGGCAGTTCCATCGGCCTCAACGAAACGGAGATAAGGGCCATAATAGCCTATCTCCAGAGCATCTCTGGCGTGGAGGTAACAATAGCGCCCGCGCCGACTGAGGAGACAAAGGCAAAGGAATGAGGCTTCTAAAATTCATACTCATCAACCTTTTCTTCTTCGGCCTCTTGAAGGCCCCGGGCCTCTTCCTGGGCAAGCCCATACCTGCGAGCATCGTCTCGATGTACATGTTCTTCATCGTCATTACGGTATTGCTCGTGATGACGATAACTGACAAGGGCGCGAAGGGTTTGTTTGCGCCCATTGCCGCGCTTGTCGAAGACCCGTCAAAGGCCCTCATTCGGAACATCGTCTTTGTCATCGTGCCTGTAGTGGCAGCCTTCGTGGTCTATATGCAGTCGAATGACGCTTTCGCGCCGCCAGTTGAGTTAAGGTCAGCGCACCCTGCGCCCCCTGCAATGGTCAAGGCCTATGGGAAGACATTCGACCTCGCTACCCTTGAGAACCCGTACAGGAGATTGGCAAAGGAAGGCCCGGTTGCCTTCAGCGCCCTTGTAAGGGAAGGCGGCGAGGTCTATTTCAAGAACTGCGTCTTCTGTCATGGTCCGAAGCTCGACGGCAGGGGCCATTACGCGAATGCGCTCGACCCGCTGCCAATGCCGTTTTCAGGCAACGACACCATAGCCCAGCTGCAGGAGTCATACGTGTTCTGGCGCGTGGTAAAGGGCGGGCCTGGCCTTCCGAGGGAGGGCGGCCCTTCGATATCTTCGATGCCTTCATGGGAGGCGTCGCTTACTGAGGAAGAAGTCTGGAAAGTGATACTCTTTATCTACGACTACACCGGCAACACTCCGAGGAGCTGGAAGTAGATGATATTCAGGTTTTTGATATTCTTCCTCTTACTGGCCTCATTCTCGCATCCTGCGCTGGCTGATGATATCGACCGCGGCAAGGTCATCTATGACAAGAGGTGCTCCTGGTGCCACGGGGCCGAAGGCGCGGGCGACGGCCCTGCTGCGGAGTTTTTGAACCCGCCCCCCAGGGACTTCACGCTCGGCCTCTATAAATGGAAGTCGACCCCGTTTGACGAATACACGCCATCTGACGAAGACTTCGCCAGGATGATAGCCGGGGAGAGCGCCCACAAGAAGGTCTCGGGCTGGGACGGCATGAGCAGAACATCGATGCCGGGCTGGGGAGACCTCTTGAGCAAGGACGAGGTCAGAGAGGTCGCAGCCTATATAAAATCCCTTGCCGGGCTTGAGAAGGCGGAAAAGCCGTCCATCAGCACCTCCGGCAAGGTCAGCGCATCCAAAGAGAGCATCGAGCGCGGCAGGAAGATATTCAAAGACGCGTGCTCCGAGTGCCACGGCAATGAGGGCAGGGGGGACGCCGCCAAGAAGCTCAGGGACGACTGGGGCGCGAGGACATGGCCCAGGGACCTTACAAAGGGCTGGAGCTTCAGGGCAGGGAACAGGCCAGAGGACATCTACACAAGGGTCACGGCAGGCATCAATGGCACGCAGATGCCTTCCTTCGCGGACCCGGCTTCGAAAAAGACCATGACTGAAGAAGAGAGATGGGACGTCGCAAACTATGCCGCCTCTCTCGACGAGCCTCAAAGAAAGCCGAAGCCGGAGAGCGTATTGAAGGCCGTAAGGGCGGACAACAGCCTGCCGTCCGCGCCCGAAGACGCGGCATGGGACAAGGCCGAAGTCTCGAACTATTATCTCTTCCCCCAGATAATCGCCGGTGAAAAGGCCTATACGCCTTCTCTTGATTCGATATCGGTCAAGGCCCTGTACAACGATAGGGAGATAGCCTTTCTGCTTGAATGGGATGATCCCACAAACTCCATGCCGTGGGACGACAAGTCAAAAGAGATAGCCGGCGGCGAGCTATTCCCCGATGGCGTAGCCATACAGATCCCCGCTGATATCAAAGGCAACGAGCGTCCCTACTTCGGCATGGGCGGCGCAAAACCCGTCATCATCTGGCGTTGGCAGAGCGAAAATGAACCGGGGGCAGGACAGAGCGTAAAGACTCTTTTTTCCAAAGGCCCTGAACGCATAACCGTAAAGGAAGAACCCGGCATCACGGCTTCCGGCAGATACGATAACGGCAGGTGGCGCGTAATAATCAAAGCCCAGCTCAAGCCCGCGACAGGCCCCGTAATCGAAGAAGGCTCTTTTCTTCCAATAGCCTTTGCCGCGTGGGACGGCTCAAACCAGGACCATAAAGGCAAACACACCATGACAGGCTGGCAATGGGCAACCCTTCAAAAACAGGCCAGCAAACCCTCCTATATCTGGCCCCTCATCATCGGCATACTCGTCCTCGCCGTCGAGATCCTCTGGCTCATGAGCGCGCGAAGAGGCAAGCAGGCCCGTTAAATACTTGAGAGAACCTTTTTTGCAAAAAGGTTCCCCCAGGTTCTTAAAGAGCCTGCTTGCCTTATCGGGCGCGCCATGTGCCAGCGGCTATGAGAAGAGCGCCGATGGCGGCCATGACGATGTAGAGGGTATCGGGGTTTTCGTTTGCTTTGACGGTGAGGAGGGTATTCAGGAGGCCGAGCGAGACGAGGGCTGCGCCGATGAACTTTGCTGGTGCGCCTTTTTTTGGGCTGGTCTGCGCCATTATCTTCCTGCCTTGGACTTAAGTTCTGCCATTAGTTCAGGGGTTATGGTGTTTATGCCTTTTGAAGAGGCGTAACGTTCGAGCCCTTTTTTTATCATGGGGCGGATAAAGGCGGGAATATTTTTGAGGCGCTCTTCGGCCTCCGGGCTCCACGCGGGCGCGGTTTTGGGCTTAACGGGCTTTCCTTTGGGCTCGTGCAGGCACCAGGGGTCTTCGGCCATGAGGTCGCCAGTTGAGGCAAAGGCGCGCGCCCTGCAGCCTCCGCACGATTCGGCGTATTCGCATTTGTTGCACCGCCCTTGATATGCCGGGCTCCTCAGGGCGGCAAATTCACTGCCGTGCTCCCATATTTCACCCAGCGGAATCTCTTTGAGGTTAGGGGATGAGGGGCTCACCGGGATATATGGACAGGGCGTTACGAAGCCTTCAGGGGATATGCGCAGGTAGCCGCGTCCGGCTATGCAGCCGCTTGTTGCGCCTTTGAGGAGCGTGCTTTCGGGGTCTGCGAGGCCCGCGACCCGCACTAAATGCGGGGCGCACCTTGCCCTCACCATTATCCTGCTCTCGTATTCCTTCTCTTTCCGGGCGATAAGCGTTAATGCCGATTCATATTCCTGCGGCGTCAGGTCGGTCGCCTTCTGTCCGCGTCCCGTGCAGACGAGGAAGAAGAAATTAACGGCCTTTGCGCCGATATCTGTCGCGAAGTCGATAAACCGGGCCATCTCTTCGCGGTTATCTCTGGTGACTGTGAACTGGAGCTGGAAGGGCGAGCCTGAGGCGGACAGGGCTTCAATGCCCTTCATTGTCTTTTCCCATGCGCCGCCCATGCCCCTTATGCGGTCATGGACTTGAGGGTTGAGGGAATCGAGGCTTACGCCGAAGCCCTGCACTCCTGAATCGATTAGCTTCTCAATCGTTTTTTCCGTTAGCAGCGTGCCGTTGGTGCCTATGACCGGAGAGAGACCGAGGGAGGACGCCCGGCTTGCGATATCAAAAATATCCGGCCTCAAAAGCGGCTCTCCGCCAGTGAGTACGAGCATGGCGCCGGGAGATAACCCGGCTATCTCAGCAAGAAATCCGTACGCGTCTTCTGTCGAGACCGCGTCAGGGCCGGTGAGTTCGCAAGAATCGAGGTAGCAGTGGCCGCAGAGCAGGTTGCATCTTTTGGTGAGGTTCCATGAGATTAGAAAGGGAGGGGCAGGTGAGTCCATCATTCTTCCATGCTCTTCCTGACCTTGCGCATGAACTCGGGCGTGACTTCGTTCAGGCCTCTTTTGCGTGCCGCGTCCTCTACCATGCCTCTGACAACGCCCCTGGCGAACTGCGGTATGCGCGAGAGGATGAGCGCGGCCTCTTCTGTCCAGGCGAGCGCGTCATTTCCGGGAAGCTCGGGCGAGAACTCCCGGGATGAAACCAGAACATGGCAGTCGACTTCCCTCAGGCAGTTCCCGGTAACAGAGCCTATGTCGAGCCCTTCGATTGCATGCGCGCCGACTCTCCCGAGGACGAGCATGAACGGGCGGGTCTTCCTGACGTGCTTTATCACTTCATCCGACGCCTTGCCTGAAAGGAGCGTTGTCCTTATACGCTTGCCCCTTGACGCGGCAAGTCTCTCTGCGGTATCGAGATGATTCCTGTATATCTTCGCGAGCCCCTTGTCTATTATCTCGTCATGGAGCTTCTCCTGCTCCCTGAACCTGAAGAGCCTTCCGGCCTCGTCCGAGAGCACTCCGGCAAGAGAGCGGAACGCGGTCTGATGGAACATTGGGTCGAACGCGCTTATTGCCTCGACCTCGCAGTTGAAGACGTCCGCGAGATGGAGAGCGGTAAGCAGGCCGCCGAACGAGGCCGGGCTGCCGTCTATGGCTACGGCTATTCCCTTCCCTGTATCAATGCCTTCCTGCGCCAGGAGGATATCCGTACGGGCCCTGCGCACGACCCTTTCAGCAACGCTCCCTATCCTGTCCGACTCTGTCTTTCCCAGGCCGAACCTGCCCATGGAGATGAGGCCATAAGTGCCTTCAGCGGCCTCTTTTACTATCTCCTCGAAGTTCTTGCCTTCCCTGCTTACGCCTCTGGCCGCGATGCCCGCTTTTTCAGCCTTCGCGAGAAAGACAGCCGTATAGGAGTCCGAGATTATCCGGAGGCCCTTTGTGATGAGGGTGTCATGGACCTCTCTCGTGTTTTTAATTTCGTCCTCGCGCCTGTACTCCTGCGGCAGGCCGTCTTCCATCTCCTGGAAACGGGCGTTGTGGAGGCGCGCGGCATAGACGTGGAGGCCGGTTAATGTTGACGAGGAGGCGCGGGCAATCGAGACCGCCAGCTCCGAGGCGGTCATCGAGTGCGTCGAATTATCGAGGCATACGAGTATTTCACCGTACATAACAACGGTATTTTATCCCAACTCGCGGCCTTAGAAAAGGTTTTTGATATCCGGCTATTTCCGGTATGCCCGGAGGACAAAGAGGGCGAGGAGGATGATTACGATAAGGGGCAGGCTAATGATGTGTATCTTGATGAACTCTACCATGGTCGCGTAAAAGGCCTCTTCCACCGTGAACTTCGCGGGGTAGAAGGACTTTAAATAATGTATCTCCTCCACCGAGTGGAGCGAAATGGCTATTATCAGGAGCACGCTTGCAATGATGACTGCTACAAGGACGGGCTTTAGTATCCGCATCTGTCAGCCTTAAGTTTTTAACTTCAATTATATCCGAAAAAAACGGGTTTGCCTGAAATGGACGCGGCCAGGCTGAAGCGGAAGGGGGCTTTATGTCAGCCAGATCAAGTGAGGTCCTCGCACTCCTCCGGGTCGTCGCACAGGCCGTGGTAGTCGCGGTCGCTGCATTCTATCTTCTCGAAGTAGTTGGTCTTCGGGTTATAAGCATAGACCATCCCGGTCGAGATATCGTAATACCAGCCGTGGAGGCGGAGTTTCTCTTCCTCGACAGCCTCGGCGATTAGCGGGTAGGTCTTGAGATTATCGAGCTGCTGAACTATGTATTTCTTCTCGGTCATCTCTATCCTGGCCTTGTACGAGGGGTCGTGGTTGTGCTGCAATACCGCCTCTTTTACCTCGGAGGCCGTGCTTACCCAGTCCTTAAGGTTGGGCATCTCGGAGAGTTCCTTCTCGTCAGACCAGAGCGCCTTCAACGCGCCGCAGTCCGAATGGCCGCAGACCACGATATCCGTTACCTTGAGCTTTATCACGGCGAACTCTATAGCCGCGGCCGTGCAGGTCTTCTTCCTCATGGGCTCGTTCGGAGGCACTATATTGCCTACGTTCTTGACTATAAAGAGCTCGCCGGGCTTGCTCTGAGTGATCAGGTTCGGGTCGACCCTGGAATCCGAGCAGGTGAAGAAGAGGACGTCGGGAGACTGGTTCTTCCCTAACTCCTTGAAGAACGCCTCCTCCTGCTTGTAGCGGGTCTCCTGGAACTTGCGGATGCCTTTATATAGCCTGTCCATAGAAATCCTCCGGTCAATTCTCGATACTGGATTAAGCAGGAAACGGGTCTTTCGCCCTTTCCTCTAAAGCAGCCCTATCTGCACTGGGTGTGTCTGCGGAACAATCTTTTTATCGAAGACGCAAATCCGGCCGAACTCTCCGTCATAGCCGGGGGAGACAGAGATCTCCCCGCTCCGCACACGCTGGATGGCCGACGCGATAAGCTCTCCGCATGACTCCGTAAGTTCATCGCTGTCCATGTCGAGCAGGTAGCTGAACTCCGGCGCGGCTGAGACGAGCCGTCTGTATTCCCTCTGGACCTTTACTGAGGCCACGCCTACGCCCATTGCCGAGGCGAGTATTTCTTCCAGCGGGACCATGTGCCTGGCCGGTATCGCGTTCTCAGGTATATAACCCGATGGCCTGTCAGAGAGCTCTTCCACCCTTGAGAGCACACCTACGGTGAGGCCCTTTCCACAGACCGGGCAATTGCCTGAGAGCGCCTTGGTCTCCTCCGGGCCGAGCCTCACCCCGCAGGCCCTGTGGCCGTCAGAGTGGTACTTGCCTTCCTCCGGGTAGAACTCGACGGTGTAGAGGAATCTTTTTTTGTCCTTATTTATGAGGATATCCCGTATTTCGTAATAGTCCATATTGCAATCGAATACGTTTGCCTCCCTGCCGAGCTTTGAGGGAGAGTGCGCGTCAGAGTTGGATATGAGCGTTATCCGGTCCAGGGCCGAAATGCGCCAGTTCATCTCCGGGTTCGACGACAGCCCAGTCTCGATTGCGTGGATGTATTTCGAGTACTCTCCGAAGCACTCTTCTATCGAGTCAAAGCCCGATTTGGAGCCGAATATCGAGAACCAGGGCGTCCATGCGTGCGCCGGCACGAGCATGGCCTCAGGCGAGGCGTCCATCACTATCTTGATGAGGTCTTGTGCCGAGAAGCCGAATATCGGCCTTCCGTCGGAATTGATGTTGCCGAGGGATGAGAAAGCGGCGTTTATCTTCCTTGCCGCTTCGATTGTGGGGGAGAAGATGAGGCTGTGGACCTTGCGGGTCTTGCCGCCCAGAGAGAAGATGTTGCTGACCTCTGCGGAGAGCATGAAGCGGACATCGTCCCCTGCAATCCCGTTTTTCAGTACGAAGAGCCCGTTCCCTGTGGGTTCGAGCTTTTCTTCAATGGAGGCAAAGTGCGCGGGATGGGTGAAATCGCCTGTGCCGATGAGGCCAATTCCCTTCAACTTTGCCCAGAGAGCGAGTGATTCGAGCGTCATTTCCCTGCTCGTCGCCCTCGAGTATCTGCTGTGGATGTGCAGGTCGGCTATTATTCGCATAGTTTTTCTATGTAAAATAATAAGTTAAGTGACCATCTTTGCTTATGCAGTCCTCTGCATCTCCCCTGCCGCAGTTCAGGCAGGGTCGGGGTTATCTTCTTTTCATAATAAAATCAGGGGTTTTGAAAGAGGTTAGAAGCCACAGTGCCGGATTGTACGTCACTATAGCATGGAAATATGGAAATGGGAAGCCCTAAGTTCCTTTTGGGATGCACTAAATTACGCAGTCTGCTCAAAGCGCCGTCTGCGGGTTTATATGCCCATGATGTTGAACCCGGAGTCGACATGAAGCACTTCGCCTGTGACTCCGCCGGAGAGGTCCGAGAGGAGATAGAGGGCTGTCCTTGCGACGTCCTCCTGGGAGACGTTCCTTCTAAGGGGCGCCTTTGCTTCGACTATGTCGAGTATGTTCTTGAAGCCGCTGATACCTGCCGCGGCAAGTGTCTTTATGGGCCCGGCCGAGATCGTGTTGACCCTTATTCCCTTTGGGCCGAGGTCAGCGGCAAGATAGCGCGCGCTGGCCTCGAGCGCGGCCTTGGCCACGCCCATGACATTGTAGTTCGAGATTACCTTTTCGCTTCCATAATAGCTCATGGCTATCATCGAGCCCTGCCTGCCTGCCATCAGAGGGGCGGCGGCCCTGGCAAGGGCTACGAAGGAGAACGCGCTTACGTCCATCGCGAGCTTGAAGCCCTCCCTGGAGGTCGAGATGAACTCTCCTTTTAGCTCCTCTTTCTTTGCGTAGGCAACCGAATGGATGAGCGCGTCGAGTCCCCCCCATTCTTTTTTAAGGGTGCTGAATACCGCGTCTATCTGCCTGTCGTCGGTGACGTCGCAGGGAAGTATGAGCTTGGAGCCAAGGGATTCGGCAAGGGGCCTTACCCTCGATTCGAGCGCCTCGCCGGCGTAGGTGAAGGCAAGCTCCATCCCCTCCCGGTGAAGGAGCTCGGCAATGGCCCATGCTATGCTCCTGTCATTGGCCACCCCGAAGATTACGCCTTTTTTGCCATTGAGCATTCCCATCGACTCCTCCTAAGGAAAACTGAGATATACAGGGCCCCCGACTCCGGCCGCTTAGGGTAAAAATTTTCAAAGGACTCTACCTTCTAACATTAATCTACCGTGGTTTCAACTGCTTTTCCCCTTTTCCTGTTGCCGGTAAGGTCCGTTTCCGATAGAATCACTATAAAACAGGTAGCCGGAGGTCTTGAAGATGTTCGAGCACATGGAAGAGAAGGAGGCTGTAAAGACGGCCGCGCTTCTTGAAGTTAACGGCTACAGGTTCTACAAGCTCCTGGCCGAGAAGACCGAGAACAAAGAGGCCAGGACAGTATTCAAAAAGCTGGCGGACGACGAGAAGAGGCACCTTAAGCTCATCGAGACCCGTTTTTTTCCTGAGGCGGGGTTTTCGGACCAGATAACCGAAGAGGAGATAGAAATAGAGGATTTCATAGAGAAAGAGGGCCGGGCCGACATATTCGCCAAGCGGATAAACGTCGACGACCTCGTGCGCTCCATCGACGACCCTAAAAAGGCGCTCAAGGTGGCCCTTGATACTGAAAAACATTCGGTCAAATATTTCGAAGGCCTCTCGATCATATCAAAAACCGAGGAAGGCAGGCGCATGTACAAGGAGCTTGCCGAAGAGGAAAAGTCCCACGTCGTACAGATAGAGGCCATGATCGCCGGGTAATTGTTTTTTCTTTGCTTACTTTCTTTTTTCCAAAAAAGAAAGTAAGTGATATAATGCATCCATGCCCGAGCTTAGACTTAATGTAGTCACGCGGGAATGGGTCATCATAGCGACCGAGCGTGCCAAGCGCCCCAGGGATTTCAAGAACAACAAGGAAAGACCGCACCGCCCCGAGCACCTCTCCACCTGTCCATTCTGCCCCGGAAACGAGCACAAGACACCGGCCGAGCGTTTCAGAGTCGTTGACGGAGACGGCTGGCGCATACGGGTCGTCGCGAACAAATTCCCGGCCCTATCCCTTGAAGGCGAAAAAAAGAGGCTCATCGACGGGATAAAGAGGACCATAGCCGGCGTGGGCATCCACGAGGTCATGGTGGAAACGCCGGTCCACAACCTCACGACGGCTCTCCAGCCGTCAGTTCATCTTGAGGACCTCATACGCGTCTACAAGGCCAGGTTCATAGAGGCCAACCGTGACCCGAGGGTAGAGCACACCATTATCTTCAAGAACTACGGGGAGGCCTCCGGAACGTCGCTCGATCACCCGCACTCGCAGCTCATAGCCACGCCGGTAGTTCCGGTGCAGTTCCGGGACCGGGTGCAGGCCGCGCTCCATTACTTCGACGACACCGGTGAGTGCCTGATATGTTCCGTCCTCAAGAAGGACAGGGAGGACGGCTCAAGGGTCATCCTGGACACGGAGCATTTCATGACTTTCATACCTTACGCGGCGCTCTCGCCGTTCCATACCTGGGTATTTCCGAAGAGGCACTCTGCCTCGTTCGCCTCTGTCACA
>MGPL01000056.1:6306-6421 GCA_001797415.1 Deltaproteobacteria bacterium GWA2_55_10 | reverse complement strand
TTCTTTGCTGCCTTCTTTTTTTGTAAGGCAGGGAGATGAAAGAGAAGAGGATGACTGAAAAGAAGACCCTTACGCTCGAGTTCGTGGCAGGGGTGTTGAAGAAAAAGAAGCTCCT
>MGPL01000056.1:0-6225 GCA_001797415.1 Deltaproteobacteria bacterium GWA2_55_10 | reverse complement strand
TTCATCGAGGCGCCTTCAGACCATTGCCGAGGCCGTATCCCCGGCAGAGGTCATATCGTCATTCGAGCTCAAGATACCCGGCACGGAGAAGTACCTTACAGAGGACGCCATCACAGAGGCGATGGCCTCTGAGGTAGGCCTGCCGTACAGGAAGATAGACCCGCTAAAGCTCAACCTCGATACGGTCACCTCGCACATACCACGGCCGTTCGCGCAAAAGCACCTTATCGTCCCGATAGAGGAAAAGGGCGGGGTAATAACCCTTGCCGTGGCAGACCCCTTCAACCTCGAGGCTGTGGAGAACCTCAAGTCCACGCTCAAGATGAAGCTCGAGCTGGTCTTGAGCTCCAAGACAGACATATTGAAGATAGTAAGGGAGTTCTACGGCTTCAGGTACTCTGTAGGGGCGGCGGAGAAGGAATCGCAGACGATAGGCGACCTGGGGAACCTCGAGCAGTACGTGAGGCTCAAGGGTGCCGTAGAGCTCGATGCGACGGACCAGCACATAGTCAACGCGGTCGAGTACCTGCTGCATTACGCATACGACCAGAGGGCGAGCGACATACACATAGAGCCCAAGCGCGACAGGTCGCTCGTGAGGCTGCGTATCGACGGCGTGCTTCATTACATACACACCGTGCCAAAGGCCGTGCACCCCTCAGTTGTGTCGAGGATAAAGATGTTATCGAGGATGGACATAGCGGAGAAGAGAAAGCCCCAGGACGGCAGGATAAAGACCGCGTTCAGGGACAAGGAGATAGAGCTTCGCGTCTCCACGCTGCCGACCGCCTTCGGCGAGAAAGTCGTCATCAGGATCTTCGACCCCGAGCTTCTTTTCCAGGACATATCGGCACTGGGGTTCACCCCGAAGGAGCTGGAGGTCTTCGGTTCGTTTTTAAAGAAGACCAACGGCATAGTGCTCGTTACAGGCCCTACGGGCAGCGGCAAGACCACGACATTATATTCGGCCTTGAAGTCGCTATCCTCGCCAGAGGTGAACATAGTCACGATAGAAGACCCGATAGAGATGATAGTCGAGGAGTTCAACCAGGTCGGCGTTCTGCCGCAGATAGGCGTGGACTTTGCCGGGAGCCTCCGTACAATACTGAGGCAGGACCCGGACATTATAATGGTGGGAGAGATAAGGGACAGGGATACGGCCGAGAACGCCGTCCAGGCAGCCCTTACGGGACACCTTGTCTTCTCCACCCTGCATACCAATGACGCGCCTTCGACCATCACGAGGCTCTCTGACCTGGGCGTGCCTCCTTTCTTGATAAATTCGACTGTGACGGGCATAATAGCCCAGAGGCTTGTCAGGAAGATCTGCGTACACTGCAGGAAGGAGCGTACTCTTACGGCCGAGGAGATGCAGAACCTCAGGTTGAAGGAGCGCGAGTACAAGGTCTCGTACGGCGAGGGCTGCGCAGAGTGCAGGGGAACGGGCTACAGGGGCAGGGCAGGAGTCTTTGAGATACTGGATTTCACGGAGAAGATGAAGTCGATAGTCTCCAGGACAAGCGACACAGGCGCCATATT
The DNA here is from genome assembly GCA_001797415.1 of Deltaproteobacteria bacterium GWA2_55_10. Taxonomy (GTDB): domain Bacteria; phylum Desulfobacterota; class GWC2-55-46; order GWC2-55-46; family GWC2-55-46; genus UBA5799. The sequence continues at coordinate 4,686 of MGPL01000056.1, read as the reverse complement.
CAAGGCTGCGAGGGAGGACGGAATGTCCACGCTCCGTGAGTCGGCCATAAGAAAGATGCTCCAGGGCGTAACCACCTACGAGGAGATAGTATCGGTAACCTGATGAAAGTGACCAGTGCGGAATACATAGCGAGCGCGGTAAAGATCGCGCAGTGCCCTGCAGCGAGCCTCCCGGAGGTCGTGCTCATAGGCAGGAGCAACGTCGGCAAGTCGTCCCTGATAAACGCGCTCGTCAACAGGAAGGGGCTCGCCAAGACCAGTTCCCAGCCGGGCAAGACTCGCACCATGAACTTCTACCGGATAAACGGCAGCTTCTACATCGTAGACCTGCCCGGCATCGGGTACGCGAAGGTCTCTAAAGAGGAGAGAAGGTCCTGGGAGAGCATGACGGAGGAGTTCTTCAGGAAAAGGGAGAGCATCAGGGGCGCGCTCCTGATACTTGACCCGAGGAGGGACGTCGGCGAGGAGGTGGCCGGGGTGCTTGAATGGCTTGACGTACAGGGCATCGCCCGGACAGTCGTATTCACGAAGATAGACAAGCTCTCAAAGAACCAGCTGTCGTCACGGATGTCGAAGATTAAAAAGACCATACCCTTTGAGAGCCCGGTCCTCTTCTCCGCGGAAACGGGCGAGGGCAAGATAGCGCTCGGGAAGCGTATTAATGAGATGCTCGAAAGGGAAGAGTGATTCGGGTCACTGACTAATATTTGAAGCGGCGGTAAATTCGGGTATAAGGCGTAAACCGGCCCCGCCGCAATGATTTAGCTTGACAAAAACCGGGGAAGGGGATTAATTTCCGAAAATGAAGCTGAAAACTCTTGTGTTACTCTGTACGGCTGCGGCGCTCACGGGCTGCGCCGGTATGAAGGAGCAGCAGAAGGCGATCGACCAGCTCTCTGCCCAGGTATCGGAACTGAAGGCTTCTTTCAGCGACGCCAATTCGAGGATAGACGACCTCGGAAACAGGATTACGCTCCTGAATGAGAAGGCTGAAAGCTCGAGGTTGGAGATCGAGAAGCTCTCTGCCCAGGCTGTGCCTGCAGCCCCGCCGGAGGGGCTCAAGGTCGTGCCGCTCGTTGAAGAGCCTTTGAAGTATAATCCCGGCCCCATGCAGCGGTCCCACACCGTGAAGGAGACCATGCTCGCTGCCCAGGATATGTACAACAGGGGGCAGGACCTGTTCATGGCCGGAAGGTACGGGGAGTCCAGGGAAGCGTTTACGGCCTTCCTGAAGGCCTATCCGAGGCACAGCCTCTCGGACAACGCGCTCTATTGGACAGGCGAGTCGTATTACACCGAGAAGGACTTTGAAAAAGCCCTTGAGAAGTTCGCAGAGACAGCCGATAAATATCCCGAAGAGAACAAGACCCCGGACGCGCTCCTGAAGGCGGGGTTTTCCAATGTAGAGATGAAGAGGCCGGGAAAGGCCAGGGAGTACTTCGAAAGGCTCCTTTCAATGTATCCCTCCTCTGATGCCGCCTCAAAGGCAAGGAAGGCCCTCGATGGCCTCAAAGGCGAAAGGTAGGCCAAGATGACCCAGAAAAGGTATTTGATTGCGCTTGCAGCCGCGACACTCTTAAGCTCGTCTACGGCGCTCGCGGAAGAGACGGCTGCCTTGGCAGCCGCCCCGAAAGGCGAAGAGACGATCTATCACAAGATCGTCCCAAGGGACACGCTCTGGGATATCACCGGGAAATACCTCAATGACCCGTTCAAATGGCCCGGCGTCTGGAAGCTCAATCCGTATATCAGGAACCCGCATCTCATATACCCGGGGAACATCGTCAAGATAACCCCTGACGGCATAGAGATACTGGAGCCCGGGGACGCGAAGGCCGATGCCCTTGAGAAGGTGCCTGTCGAAGACACGGGCGAGAGCACTGTCGTGCTGGAGCCCGAAGCGGAAGAGGCTCTGCCCGCAGTTGTTCCCGCGCCTCCCAAGGGGCCTGTCGTAAAGGACCAGGCCATAATGAGGAGCGGCTTTGTCTCAATGAAGGAGTTCGAGGGCAGCGGCGCGATAGTCGCCCCGAAGGACGAGAGGCTCTTCATGAGCGAGGGCGATCAGGTCGTCATCTCATTCAAGGAAGGCTCTGCCGCCGCTGTCGGAGACCGCTATCTCGTATATACGACCAGGAAGATCATACGGCATCCTGAGACAGACCAGAAGCTGGGCTACGAGGTTGACGTACTCGGGTCAGTCAAGGTCACAAAGGCCGACGGCACCGCGGAGGGCACAATCGACAGGTCGTTCAAGGAGATCCCCGCAGGCGCGAGGCTTAAGGGCTGGAGCGAACCTGTTTCAGAAATTGAGCTCTCGAATGCCGAGTCGGAGATTACGGGCGTAATCGTTACGGCGCTTGAATCAAAGGAGAACATCTCGGCAGGCGACATCGTCTACATAGACAAGGGCTCTAATGACGGCCTCAGGTCAGGCAATATCATGCGCATATTCAGGCCCGTGAAGAAAGCGGCTGACCCGATGAGCGCGAAGAAAAAAGTGGAGATGCCCCCTGTAGAGCTCGGCACCTTCGTTGTGCTCGAGACTGATGAGGGCACCTCAACCGGCCTGGTCGTCAAGAGCTTCAACTCCATTGTCTGGGGCGATAAGGTCTCCACGCTCCGTACCGAATAGAGTCCATCGATTTCATCGGGGAACGGCTCAGGCCGTTCCCCATTTCTTTCAACTTCCCGTCCACAATCGAATCGGACTTGAGCCTTAAGGGGAGATGGTTTGGGTAGGAAAAGGCTTGAATACTGGCTTGCCCTGAGCATGTTGAAGGGCATCGAACGCATGAACGCAGGGACCCTCCTCGAGACCTTCGGATCTCCTGAGGAGATATTCGCTGCCGGCGCAAAGGCCTTCGCTGGCAGCTCCGCCGCGTTCGCGCGGTCGATGAAGGAATTCGACGCATGGGACAGAGTCGAGAAGGAAATAGAGTCAGCGGGTAAGCACAATGTCAGGATAGTGCCCTTCGACGACCCGGGCTTTCCGGCGCTCCTCAGGAAGACCTTTGACCCGCCGTGCCTTCTTTACATGAAGGGCAACGAGTACAGGGAAGAGCTTCCGGCTGTGGCGATAGTAGGGACAAGGCACCCAAGCCATTACGGGCTTAGAATGGCCGAGACGCTCGGAAGCGAGCTCGCCTGTTCAGGCGCCTTGATAGTGAGCGGAATGGCAAGGGGCTGCGATACCGCGGCCCACAAGGGCGCTCTATCCGCTGGCGGCTTCACTGCCGCCGTGCTCGGCACCGGAGTCGATAAGATCTATCCCGGCGAATCGAAGAAGCTCTACGAGGAGATAGCCGAAAAGGGCGTGCTCATCTCAGAGTACCCGATGTCCACCCCTCCGCTGCCGTACAACTTCCCGCGGAGGAACAGGATAATAAGCGGGCTCTCCCTCGGAGTCGTCGTAGTCGAGGCCCCGCAGAGGAGCGGGTCTCTTATGACGGCAAGGCTATCGCTGGAGTACGGCAGGGATGTCTTCGCCGTGCCCGGGCAGGCGACGTCTGTTAAGAGCAGCGGGACCAACAAGCTCATAAAGGAAGGCGCGGCTCTTGTAGAGAACGCCGCGGATGTTGCCGCCGCGCTATCGATAATACCGTACAGGCAGGCCGGAAATCGAGAGCGGCCCGTGGTGGAAGGCGACGAGGCGCTTTTCCTCGATGCCCTGGAAGACGGGCCAATGCACATAGAGGGACTGCTTGAGAGGACCGGCGTCAGCGCGGCAAGGGCGGCAACGGTACTCCTCGATATGGAGCTGAAGGGGTATGTAGAACAGAAGCCGGGCAAGCAGTTCGTCAGGAGGTTTTAAGGCTGCTGAAAAAGTCTATCTGCTGCGTTGGCCTCAAAGCGAGTCACTGCGACGTACAGAAAGAGTACGACTCGTTCCTCGCTCCCCGATTTAACCGGGGCCTTGCATATGGAGCTTATTTGAAGCCTGGGGTTAATGAACGAAATCCGTCCTGCATCGGAAGCGGGCTGTGATATAATATTTTTCTTTGGAACCGCACCGGATGACCAGGGCAGACCGTCTCAAAAAAACCGGATAATCTTCAACGTACTTGACAAGGGCTTCGGCCTGAGAGATAGTTTCATCGTTTTACAGAACAAAAATAAGGAACGAACAGGTATATGGGAAAATCGCTTGTCATAGTGGAATCGCCGGCAAAGGCCAAGACTATTAACAAATTCCTGGGCAAGGACTTTTTGGTGCTGGCCTCGGTAGGGCATATAAAGGACCTGCCCAAGAGCAAATTGGGCATCGAGATAGATAACGGCTTTGAGCCGCATTACGAGCTCATCAAGGGCAAGGCCGCGACGATGCGCGAGCTCAAGAAGGCCGGCAAGACAGCTGATCGCATATTCCTCGCGCCCGACCCTGACAGGGAGGGCGAGGCCATTGCCTGGCATATAGCCGAGGAGATAGACAAGAAGAAGGAGAAGACCTTCAGGGTCCTCTTCAACGAAATAACCGAGAAGGCCGTAAAAGAGGCCATTACAAACCCGACCACTCTCGACCAGCACAAGTACGAGGCGCAGCAGGCAAGGAGAGTCCTCGACAGGCTGGTGGGCTACCAGGTAAGCCCCATATTATGGGACAAGGTGAGAAGGGGGCTTTCAGCCGGCAGGGTGCAGTCTGTCGCGGTGCGCATAATCTGCGACCGCGAGAGAGAGATACAGGCCTTC
>MGPL01000055.1:2626-9573 GCA_001797415.1 Deltaproteobacteria bacterium GWA2_55_10 | reverse complement strand
GAGAGTAGCCCGGAGGACGTATCAGCTCGAGGCAGCTAACAAAGAGCTCGAGGCCTTCAGCTACAGCGTGGCGCACGACCTCAAATCCCCGCTCAGGGTCATCAGCGGCTTCTCGCTGATGCTCTTGAAGGACTACTCGGATAAGCTGGACGCGACAGGTACGGATTACCTGAGGAGGCTCCAGGCCGCAAGCCAGCGCATGGGGCAGCTCATCGACGCGCTCCTCAAGCTTTCGCAGGTGATGAAGGCGGAGATGAGGAGCGAAAGGGTCTATTTGAGCGGAATGGCAAGGGCCGTTGCCGCGGACCTGAGAAAGGTGCAGCCTGAGCGCAAGGCCGAGTTCGTCATTGAGGAGAACCTTTCGGTTACGGGAGACCCCGGCCTCTTGAGGATAGCGATGGAGAACCTTGTCGGGAACGCATGGAAGTTCACGGGCAACAGGGAGACAGCGAGGATAGAGATAGGCTCCGCGGGCGTCCGGGACGGCAAAACGGTTTTTTTCGTGAAGGACAATGGCGCCGGTTTCGAGATGAAGTATGCGGAGAAGCTCTTCAACCCGTTCCAGCGCCTCCACGGGCAGGACGAGTTCCCGGGCACGGGGATAGGGCTCGCGACTGTCCACAGGATAATCCAGCGGCACGGCGGCGCGATATGGGCCGAAGGCGAAAAAGACAAGGGCGCTGTTTTTTATTTTACTCTTTGACGCGCCGCGATTAAAATGACGGGGGTGAAATACGCGCCGCGGGTTCAATTTTGCAAATTGAACCCGAATATTCATGACAGCGATAACGAAGCATCAGGTTCAGGGTGCAACCCTGAACCTGCATCCGCGGATCATAATGTATCCATGAAAGCCGGACACCAGATGAGCGGTTCACCCGCACTCCTGAGAGTGCTTATAGCCGAAGATTCGGAAGACGATCTCATACTCCTCATGCACGAGCTCAGGCGCGGCGGTTACGAGATGACCTTCTTGAGGGTAGATGACGGGGACGCCCTGAGGGACGCCCTCAAGGAGCGCTGGGACCTCGTCATCTCGGACTATATGATGCCGAAGATAAGCGGCCTCGACGTGGTCAAGGCCGTAAGGGAGACAGGGCTTGATCTGCCCGTTATAATCGTCTCCGGCCTCATGGGAGAGGACTTTGCCGTAACGGCCATGAAGGCAGGCGCCGACGACTACATCTTGAAGGACAGGCTCTTCAGGCTCGTCCCTGCCGTAGAGCGCGAGCTCCGTTATTACGAGACTAAAAGGGCGCACAGGAGGGACCGGGAAGAGGTCTTTCTGCTGAACTCGCTCCTTGAGACCATCGCGGAGGTCAACAAGATGCTGGTGCGCGAAACCGACAGGAAGCGCATCATGGACGAGGCCTGCCGGATACTGGTCGAGAAGTCCGGGTTCAGGATGTCCTGGATAGGCAGGGCCGACCTGGACTCGGGCGAGGTCGCGCCCCTTGCCGCGGCAGGCCGCGAAAGGGACTGCCTGCAGCTCATAAGAGTCAGATGCGACGAATCGCCGCTTGGCATGGGGCCCACGGGCAGGGCCATCCGTACCGGGAAACAGGTGGTATGCCCTGATATGGAAAGATGCGAAGACGCCGAGCCGTGGATGGAAGGGGCAATGCGCTTCGGACTCAAAGGCTGCGCCGCCTTTCCGCTCTTCATAAGGGGCTCCGTATTCGGCAGCATGAGCGTATATTCGGGCGAAGCAGGGGCATTCAACGAAAGGATGATAAGCCTGCTCGAGAGCCTTGCCGGGGACATAGGCTTTGCCCTGCAATCGATCGACGAGGCCGAGGAGCATAAAAAAGCCGTGGTCGCGCTCAGGGACAGCGAGAAAAGGCTCAGGACCATATTCGAGTCGTCGATGGACGGCATGTTCGTCATAGATATGCAGGGGCGCTACGTCGACGTCAATATCTCCGGCTGCCGCATGGTGGGATATTCAAGAGATGAGATACTCGCCTCCGATGTAAGACTGCTTATTTTCCCCGAACGCGAAAGCAGGCTTGATGAGCACAGGGCCCTCTGGAAGAAGGGCGGCTTTGTTCCGGAGATGCCGCTCAGAAAAAGGGACGGCACAACGGTCTGGGTGGACCTTGCCATCACGCCCTTCAAGGTCGGCGACAGGGAGCTTGTGCTCGGCGTCAAGAGGGACATAACGGCAAGGAAGAACGCCGAAGAGGCCCTGCGCGAGAGCGAGGAGCGCTTCAGGCAGATATTCGAGCAGAACCAGGACGCGCAGATACTGCTGGCTTATGAAGGCATGAAGGTGATGGACGCGAACCCTGCGGCAGTGGAGCTTTTCGGGTATACGGCCGAGGAGCTTGTCGGCGAAGACGTCCCGCCGTTCATGACGGGCGATCTCTTGTCAAGGCTCAAGCCAGCCGGCTCAAAGCCGTGGTCAAGGCTCGAGATGATAGAAGCGCGGCGCAAAGACAGCAGCAAGGTGACCGTCTCCATAACCGGCCAGACCATAAAGCTCAATGAAGGGATGATGGTGCTCTGCACCATAAAGGACCTTACCGAGATACTGAGGATGGAGGAGGAGGCGAGGCTCATGCAGGCCAAGCTCATCCATGCCAACAAGATGACCTCCATAGGCACGCTCGCGTCCGGCGTGGCGCACGAGATAAACAACCCGAACAATTTCATACTCTTCAACTCGACCCTCCTTTCCGACGCGTGGAACGACGCGAGAAAGATCCTCGATGGGTACTACCGCGAGAACGGCGATTTTTCCCTGGGGGGGCTCCCGTATTCAGAGATGTCGGACGTTGTGCCGGAGCTCCTGTCCGGCATAACCGAGGGGTCGAGGAGGATAAAGGGCATAGTCGACAATTTGAAGGACTTCTCCAGGACCGACAGGGCGAATCCCGAAGGGGAGCTGGACGTGAACAGGGCCGTGCTCGCGGCAGTGTCCATGTTGAGCAGCCAGATAATGAAATCGACGGACTGCCTCAAGGTAAGCTGCGCCGAAGGGCTCCCGCCGGTAAAGGGAAGCTCGCAGAAAATAGAGCAGGTCGTCATCAACCTGGCGCTCAACGCGCTTAACGCCCTCCCTGACAGGGGAAAGGGCGTGTTTGTGTCGACATGGCACGACGCAGAGGCCGGGCAGGTCGTGATAGAGGTGAAGGACGAGGGCGCCGGCATGACCAGAGAGGTGCTCGAGAGGATAACCGAGCCGTTCTTCACGACCAGGGGAGATGCCGGCGGCACGGGCCTGGGCCTTTCCATCTCATATTCCATAGTTAAGGAACACCGGGGTATGCTCGAATTCGATTCCGAACCGGGAAAGGGGACCACGGCACGCCTGAGGCTCCCCGTTCTAATGCACTCATGATAACCGTAAACAAAGGCCGCATCCTCATATACAGGCTCTTCGACGTTGCCCTCGAGATAGACCTTGCCAGGATAGAGGAGAGCGCGAAAGAGGGCACGAGGAGGCTCAAATTCTCCAAACAGCCTTTCATGAAGGCTCTGGAGTTCGCGAACCCTCCGGTAGCCCTCGAGCTGCCCAGCCTTAAAAAAGGTTATTTCGGGAGCGATACGATCGTCAACGTCATTGCCAAGGCCTTTGACTTCGGCGTGCTCTCTATCATGTTCGAGGTGCCCGTGCCATCCGGCGCTTCCATGAGCGAACTTGAGAGGACGGTGCGGGAACTGGACAATGACAAGACCATCGACGTAGACGCGAGGGAGTACGTTGTAGGACTTATGGAGACCCTCGGGCCAGCTATCATTGGCCCGGAGATAAAGGAGGGTTTCGTCGAGGATTACACGGTCATATACGTCGAGGAGTTCGCGGAAGGGCTGAAGGCGCCGGAACTGCTCGACCAGTACGACCTTTCGAGGCTGCTCCTTTACGAATCGAGGGAGCTGAGCCGCTTCACCAGGGAAGAGACCCTCAGGAACAGCTTCAGTTATTATCCCGACGACCTCATAATAATCCACGTCGATAACGCGTTCATAATAGACCCCTCGGGCAGCTTCGACCTGCCGGACATACTCGAGTTTGCCAACGCCCAGATATTCGAGCTCAGGTACTATGACAGGGTAATAGACAAGGAGCTGCAGTGGATATACAGGCAGATATCGAGCAGGCGGGGCGTTTCGTTCTCGAGGCTCCGGGATTACGAGCGGCTATCGAGGAGGCTCGTGCGCACCGTTACGGACATAACGGAAGTTACCGAGAAGGTCAATAACTCGCTAAAGGTCACGGAGGACATCTATTACGCGAGGATATACAGGACCTCCATGTCGGTGCTGCGCAGCAAGGATTGGGAGACGAGCATAAGGGACAAGCTCCAGACTGTCATGAACACCTATAATATGATACACGACGAGATATCGATAAGGAGGGCGTACCTCATCGAGCTTGGCATACTTATATTAATAGCCCTGGAAATGGTGCTGGCCTTCTATGTCCGATAGACAATAACTGCAAGTTGTCATTCTGAGGAGCCATAGGCGACGAAGAATCTCGTATTTTTTTGCCCAGAGATTCTTCACTGCGTTCAGAATGACAGGTAAACAGCTTAAGCGAATTCCACGCTATCGCCGCGAAAAGCGCCCCATCGTATTCTCTATCGAGCGCCTGAAATCGGCCAAGGCCTCCTCTACCGAGTCCTTGAGGCCCATCCACTTGTCCTCGCTTGATTCACGAAGTTCCTTTGGCGGGTTCAATTTTGTAAATTGAACCCGAAATTTCGTAATACCCCTTGCGAATCATTCGGGTTCAGGTTGCAAACCTGAACCCGCAGTAGCATCTCGCCCCTGGCCTGAACGGTCTTCTTTCCGAGGTCTTCGACCTTTTGGCTCCACTCCCTGGCCTGCCGCTCTTTTCTTTCCTGATAGTCCTTCTTTGTCTCCATCTCGCGGCCTTTCATCCCTCTCATGGCTCAAATAGATTATACCCCAAAAAAATCAGGCGAATCCTGCAGTTGGGGGCCGCCACATTGCTTTTGCGTGAATCTCTTATAGAATTGAATTATGGCTGATGAACCAAAAAACCTCCCAGGGGAAAAAGGGTCGGGCTGGAAGATAATAATAGCCCTGCTGCTCTTCGGGGTGTTCATCTATATCTGGGGCCAATCCGTGGATACAAGAGGCCCCGGCGAGCGGCAAAGGATAACCTATTCCGAGTTCGTAAGGGAGCTGGAATCGGGCAATATAGCCACGGTTACCATAAGGGGACAGGAGGTCACAGGCAGGTTCAACAGGCCCATACAGGCGGATGTCCCGGGCCGTGAAGGGCCTTCAACCGCTTCGGGCTTTGTCTCGTACCTGCCTCCCTTCCAGGGCCAGGAGATAATCGGGGAATTCCAGAGGCAGGGCATAGCGGTCGATGTCGAGCCTGAAGGCGAGAGGAGCCCGTTCTGGTCGTTCGCAGTGCTCATACTCCCCTGGGTGCTCATAATCGGCATCTGGGTGCTCCTGATGAGAAGGATGCAGCAGGCGCAGGGCGGCGGCGGGCAGCCGGGCCTGTTCAACTTCGGCCTTAGCAAGGCCAAGCTCTACAATGTGAGAAAGTCGAGCGTTACCTTCAGGAATGTAGCAGGCCTTGAGAACGCAAAGAGCGAGTTGCAGGAGACGGTAGAGTTCCTCAAAAACCCGCAGAGGTTCGCGCAGATAGGCGCGAAGGTCCCCAAGGGCATACTCCTTGTGGGCCCGCCCGGCACCGGAAAGACATTGCTTGCGCGCGCTACGGCAGGGGAGGCCGGAGTGCCGTTCTTCAGCATCAGCGCCTCCGAGTTCGTGGAGATGTTCGTGGGCGTAGGCGCCTCGCGCGTAATGGACATGTTCAAAAAGGCGAAGGAGACCAGGCCCTCGATCATATTCATAGATGAGATAGATTCGGTGGGCAGGGTAAGGGGCGCGGGCCTCGGCGGCGGCCATGACGAGAGGGAGCAGACATTGAACCAGCTCCTCTCGGAGATGGACGGCTTTGAGCCGCACGAAGAGATAATAGTCGTAGCTGCCACCAACAGGCCAGACGTGCTCGACCCGGCCCTTTTGAGGCCCGGGCGGTTTGACAGGCACATTGTCATAGACAGGCCGGGCTGGAAGGACCGCAAGGCCATACTCGAAGTACATTCGAGGAATAAAAAATTCTCGCCTGACGTCGATTTCGAGAAGATCGCAAAGGGCACTCCGGGCATGACGGGCGCGGATCTGGAGAACCTCGCCAACGAGGCCGCTCTCGAGGCAGTCAAGAAGGGCAGGGAGAGGATAGAGATGAGGGACTTCGAGGAGGCCAGGGACAGGGTAATAATGGGCTCCAAAAGGGAAGAGACCTTTACGGAAGACGAAAAGCGGATAACCGCTTACCACGAGGCAGGCCACGTGCTGGTTTCCTGGGAGCTGCCGCACACCGACCCCATACACAAGGTGTCCATAATCCCAAGGGGCATGGCCATGGGGATCACCCAGTTCCTCCCCGAGGAGGACCGCCATTATTACCCGAAGAGCTATCTGATAAACAGGCTCTGCGTCGCGCTCGCCGGAAGGGCGGCCGAGAAGCTGGTCTTCAGGGACGTCTCCAGCGGCGCGAACGACGACCTCAAGAACGCCACCGCGCTTGCCGAGAAGATGGTCGCGCAGTGGGGCATGTCGGACAAGGTCGGGCCCATAAACTTCGGCAGGGGCGAGGAGCACCCGTTCCTCGGCAGGGACATCTCGATTCAGAAGAGGTACAGCGAGTCGATGGCCTGGCTCATGGACCAGGAGATAAGGGCCCTGATACTGGAGGCCGAGCGGAAGGCTGACGAGATATTGCTCAGGGACAGGGCATCGCTCGAAGAGCTCTCCATCGCGCTCATAAAGGACGAGTCCCTGGACAAGGAAGAGGTCGAGGCGATCATAAACAGGACAAAAGGGGTTGAACCCTTGAGAAAGATCATCAACTGATTGGATGCTGAAAAGTCCTTCCTGGACTTTTCAGCCGT
>MGPL01000055.1:0-2539 GCA_001797415.1 Deltaproteobacteria bacterium GWA2_55_10 | reverse complement strand
CTTATCAGATTGCGTTTCCCGCAATCTGATATCACCCGTCCAGGTACCCCTTGCTTTTCTCCCTCTCCATACTTTATAATACCTCCGACAGTCTTTTCCCCGCGAAACATGAAAAAAACAAGGATCTTCATAGCTGACGACCACCCGGTCCTGAGGAGCGGGATAAAGGCCATTTTCCATCCCGAAGAGTTCGAGGTGGTTGGCGAGGCTGACAACGGCGTGGCCGCGCTCAAGGGCATTGCCTCGCTCAAGCCCGATATCGCCATCCTCGACATCACAATGCCCGACCTGGACGGCATAGCCGCCACGAAGAGGATCGCCGACGAGTTCCCCGATACAAAAGTCATCATACTCTCGATGCACACGGACCTGTCCCGGCCCATAGAGGCGTTCAGGGCAGGCGCGCTCGGCTACGTGCTCAAGGACTCCAACCCTTCCGAGCTGCTGAAGGCCATCGAAAAGGTCAAATCAGGCGCCAAGTACGCGAGCCCGGCCGTGACAGAAGAGCTCCTGAACGACTTCGTCGACGTCATCAAGAAGGACCAGGCCCAGGACCCCTTCGACACCCTTTCCCAGAGGGAGAAGGAGATACTGAAGCACATTGCCGACGGCTCGACGAGCAGGGAAATAGCCGAGAAGCTCTTCATCTCTATTGCCACGGTCAAGAGCCACAGGAACAACATAATGAAGAAGCTCAAGGTGAACGACATGGCGAGCCTCATCAAGACCGCCATCAGAAAAGGCATCGTCCATACGGATTAGACCGGGCCTCAACCCTTTGTACGTCCGCACATCATCCCAAAGCACTACCTCCAAAATCATCTCTAATCCACGATAAATTTAAACCTAAATCAGTATTATCCTCCGCCCTGTAATTTCCGATAAGTATTACAAGACGAATTGAAACGGGGGCGCCTTATGGCATCCTGCGACCGGTATAAGGGAGTCAAAGTACTCGTGGTCGCAAAGGGCCGCTCCTTGAGGACAATGGTAGGTTCCTTCCTTATGCTCAACGATATGGACGTCAGGGAGGCGGCTACCTCTACGGAGGCGTTAAGGGAGATCGACTCCGGATTTCAGCCGGACATAGTCCTCTCGGGATATGAAAGGCCGGGCATCGATGAAGAGGCCCTTTTCAGGGCATTGCGAAAAATCCAGGCATCCGAGCTGACCCCGATAGTGGTTATGGCCGGGCGAGAGGACCTGGACAGGCAGCAGGAATGGAGGTCTGCCGGCGCGACTTGCTGGATAGGGAGCCCGTTCAGCTCGAAAGGGCTCCTCGAGATAATGGGGATGGTACTTTTCAATGGGGAGAATTCATGAACTGGCATTCTATGAAGACAAGGCTTATAGGCAGCTACGCGGTTTTGCTGGGCCTATTTCTCGTAGAGACTGTTGCAGCGTTCCGGATGATCGATAATGCCTCGGGCTTTGCCATACTCGCCGTACCGGCGTTTCTATTCTGCGTCTTTGCAGCCTCTTTCATGCTTCTTGCGAAAAAACATGTGCTCGACCCCGTGCTTGAAATAAAGCATACGGTAGAGGGGCTCTCGAACGGGGATTTTACCTGCAGGTCCGGCGTGAGGGCCGGTTTTTTCGGCAGAGAGCTCGATGACGAGTTCACTCATTTAAGCAGGAGCGTCAACCGCATGGCAGGCCAGGTATCCGGCGTAGTCGAACGGATAAGGGAGACCTCCGCATATCTCGCGTCAGCTACAGAAGAGCTTTCATCAAATTCTTCGAGCATCTCGGATGGCGCTGCCGCGCAGTCGGGCCAGACGTCTTATCTGGCCACTGCGATGGAAGAGATGAGCGCGACGGTAACGGAGGTCGCGCGCAACTCCCAGCAGGCATCAAGCAGGGCAAGGGATGCCAGGGAGATAGCAGCAAAGGGCGGGCAGGTCGTGAATGAGGCCATAGCCGCCATGAGAGACGTAGCTGGCGCGACATCGGTTTCGGCTGAAACCATAAAGAGGCTTGGAAAGAGCTCTGAGGAGATAGGAACGATAGTCTCGGTCATCAACGACATAGCCGACCAGACGAACCTCCTTGCGCTCAACGCCGCCATAGAGGCCGCGAGGGCGGGAGAGCAGGGCAGGGGCTTCGCCGTTGTCGCGGATGAGGTCAGAAAGCTCGCTGAAAGGACCACGAGGGCGACAAAGGAGATAAGCGCGATGATAAACGCGATACAGGGCGAGACATTAAAGGCCGTATCGGCCATGAGCGAGGGCACCGTCAAGGTCGAGAACGGCGTGAAGCTTGCCAACGAGGCCGGGCAGGCCCTGAAGGAGATAGTATCGGGCGTAGGGACGGTCACGGACATGATAGGACAGATAGCGACTTCAGCGGAGGAGCAGAGCGCCGCTACCGGCGAGATAACGAGGGGCATGGATTCCATTGCCGAAGTCGCGAGGAACAGCGTGGCCGCCACGGGCGAGGTATCGAAGGCAACCGGGGAGTTGGCAAGCCTTGCCTCTGAACTCAAGGAGCTGGTCTCTCATTTCAGGACTGCGAAGGGCAAAACAGACGGCCCGGCAAG
>MGPL01000054.1:3022-6789 GCA_001797415.1 Deltaproteobacteria bacterium GWA2_55_10 | reverse complement strand
ATTATACTAAAACCCTTTTTATGAAGCAATACGAGAGCTTCCACCTCCGGGTAGTCGTCCGGGTAGCGGGAGCTGAAATAATTTATGCATTCGCGCCCCGCTGCCCTGAAGCCGGATGTCGTGTCCGTGAGCCGCTCTTTCAATATGGCGGAAACCAGCCTTGAGAAAAACGCCATGCCGGCGCCCCTGGCAATGGACGGCCTGTAGTTGCCCTCTCCAAGGAACCTGGAGCCTACGACAAGGTCGGCTTTGCCATCGAGGACCGGCCTTATGATGTCCTTTATCTGCTCGGCCGGGTGCTGGCCGTCTCCGTCGAACTGTACGGCCAGGTCGTATCCGCCCGCTACTGCGTACTTGTAGCCTGTCTGCATGGTCGCGCCGATGCCAAGGTTGTAGATATGGTTCAGGACCACGACCCCGAGCCCCTCGGCAATGCTCCGGGTGCGGTCCGTGGAGCCGTCGTTTATGACCACGATATCGGCCCCTGGCACGCACCTTCGCACAGACGCGATGACATTGGCGATGGAGGCCTCCTCGTTGAAGGCCGGTATTATTATCAGGATACTATGCGGGTTCATCTATCTCTTAGGGCCTCAGGGCCGGATTTCTCTTCGGAAGGGACTGATGAAAGGTAAAGGGAAAAAGTGCGGTGTTACAGTATGCAGGGGGGCTCGGCCTCTGCTCGGACCCGCTTTTGTCCGTCTGCATGCGTCGGGACTCGGCCTACGCTCGCCGGACGTCCTGTCCGTCTCGCTCCGGCTCCGGTCTTCCTCGCTTCCGGGCGCATCCTGCGCCCTCATCCTCGCTCCGCGAGGCGCGTGGAAGCCGTTCGAGTCCCGACATCAACCTTTAAAATAAAAAAGGAATCAGGTTTCACCTGACCTTTTTTATTTTAAAATGGTGCCGAAGGGGGGACTCGAACCCCCACAGGCTTTCACCCACAAGAACCTGAATCTTGCGCGTCTGCCAATTCCGCCACTTCGGCAACGTTTGACCCTTCAGGCTTCATCAGGGCCAATTTGACCTTGAAATAGGGCCTGAATCAGGCTAATATCATTGAAAAACGGGGCCCTGCGAATGCAGGGCAACAGCGACAACACGAAATATTCGCATAGTAAAAACCTTTAGTCAAGGGAGTTTTTGATGAAGTTCTTTATAGATACCGCCAATCTGGAAGAGATACGCACAGCTGACGAATGGGGCCTTGTAGACGGCGTCACTACAAACCCGTCGTTGGTCGCCAGGGAGAAATGCGATTTCAAGCAGCGCATAAAAGAGATCTGCTCGATAATAGACGGCCCGGTGAGCGCCGAGGCCATAAGCCTTGACGCGGCAGGCATGATCGCCGAGGCGCGCCAGCTCGCAAAGATACACAAGAATGTCGTCGTAAAGGTCCCAATGACGCTCGACGGCCTCAAGGCGGTAAAGGCCGTATCAAAGGAAGGCATAAAGACCAACGTTACCCTCGTCTTCTCCGCTGTGCAGGCCCTTATGGCGGCCAAGGCGGGGGCCACCTTTGTGAGCCCGTTCATAGGCAGGCTCGACGACATCTCCCAGGTGGGCATGGACCTTATAGGCCAGATACTGGATATCTACGAGAATTATGGATTTACTACGGAGATAATAGCGGCCAGCATCAGGCACCCTGTCCACGTGCTGGAGAGCGCGAGGATGGGCGCGCACGTGGCCACTATCCCGTTCAAGGTCCTGGAGCAGCTCTCAAAGCACCCGCTTACGGACATCGGCATAGAAAGGTTCCTCAAGGACTGGGAAAAGGTTCCAAAATAATCCTCTATAGGGGGTTCCCCCATATCCAGACCTGTTCCAGCCCCAGCCAAGGATATTCATCTGGAACTGCCCCTTTCCGGGGCAGTTCCGTTCTATTTTCCCCGGAAAAACACGCCAATTGCCCTGAGGATATATAATCAGGTTAGCATCTTTTTTTGATATCCGGAATACGTCCAAGAGGTGAAAATTGATTACTCACGTAGTTCTCTTTAAACTTAAAGACAGGTCCTCCGAGACCATCGCAAGGACTGTAAGGATGCTCAAGGGCCTCAGCACAAAGGTGCCCCAGATAAAGGGCATCGATGTCGGCACGGACGTCCTGATGTCAGAGAGGTCGTACGATATCTCGCTCACGGTAAAGTTAGGCTCGCTCAAGGACCTGGAGCTCTACCAGACACACCCCGAGCACGTAAAGGTCGCGCAGTACATTGCCACAATAAGAGAGTCGGTAGCGGTAGTCGACTATGAATCCTGAGAAGGATACGGAAGAGCTTAAGAAAAATATTCAGGCCTTCATGGAGCAGGAGGAGGCAGGCCCTCTTACGCTCAAAGAGCTTGTCCATGCCTTTGACGTGCCCAGGGCAGAGAGGGACCGCTTCAAGCGCATCGTGAAGAATATGGTCTCTGAGGGCCTGCTCATCAAGACCCGCGGCGGCAGGTACGGTCTGCCATCGAAAATGAACCTTGTCACAGGGAGGCTCACATGCCACCCTGACGGTTACGGTTTTGTCGTGCCTGAGGGCGGAGGTAAGGACAGGGAGGGCGATATCTTCATAGCCAACCGCAAGCTCTCGGGCGCGATGCACAATGATACAGTGGTCGCCAGGGTAGAAGGCATAAAGAGGGGCGCCAGGGGAGAGAGGCGCGAGGGCTCGATAATAAGGGTGATATCCCGCGCCAACAAGACCATAGTCGGCAGGTTCGAGTGGGGCAGGGGCTTCGGCGTCATCATCCCGTCTGACGAGAGGATAATAAACGAGATAATAATACCGCCGAAGGAGGCAAAGAACGCCTCAGACGGCATGATAGTCTCCGTGGAGATAACGCGCTGGCCTGCAAAGAACATGGGCGGTACGGGAAAGGTATTGGAGATAATCGGCGACCCGGACGACCCGGATGTCGAGGCAGAGGTCATATTGAGGAAGTACGGCCTGTTGAACAGGTTCCCGTCGGCCGTAATGCACGAGGTAAAGAGCGTTCCCAGGGAGGTCCTCCCTGCTGAGATAAAAGACAGGGTAGACTTGAGGGAGCGGATAATCTTTACCATAGACGGCGAGACGGCAAAGGACTTTGACGACGCGGTCTCGATTGAGAAGACGGCGAAAGGCTACAGGCTCTGGGTGTCGATAGCGGACGTGAGCTACTATGTAATTGAAGGCGCCGAGATAGACAAAGAGGCCTATGCCAGGAGCACATCGGTCTATTTCCCGGACAGGGCCATACCCATGCTGCCTGAGGCGCTCTCGAACGGGATATGCAGCCTGAACCCCAACGTGGAGAGGCTCACCATGACCGCCGAGCTCGACCTTGACGAAGAGGGCAGGGTCGTAAAAAAGAGGTTCTACGAGAGCGTCATAAAAAGCGCAGAGCGCATGACCTATACGAATGTAAAGAAGCTCATAATGGACGAGGACGCGGAGCTCTCGAAGAGATACGCCCGGATAGCGCCTGATCTGAAATTGATGGCCGAGCTTGCGCACAAGCTCATGAAGAGAAGATCTGAGGAGGGCTCGATAGACTTCGACCTTCCTGAGCCGCAGATAATAATAGACATCGAGGGAAAAGTTGAGGGAATAGTAAAATCCGAGAGGAATATTGCCCACAGGCTCATCGAAGAGTTCATGCTCTCCGCCAACAGGGCGGTAGCCGAGGAGTTCTCGGCCAGGAACCTCCCCTTCATCTACAGGGTGCACGATGAGCCATCAGAAGACTCGATTGCAGATTTCGCGGACTTCGTCGCGACCTTCGGCATCCGCTTC
>MGPL01000054.1:1174-2981 GCA_001797415.1 Deltaproteobacteria bacterium GWA2_55_10 | reverse complement strand
CGTAGAGGGCAAGGCAGAGGAGAAGCTCGTAAACCATGTTCTTCTGCGCTCCATGAAGCAGGCGGTCTACTCGGAAGAGAATGTCGGCCACTTCGGCCTGGCATTCGACGATTATACGCATTTTACATCGCCCATAAGGAGATACCCTGACCTTGTCGTGCACAGGCTCCTGAAGCTGCTTCTTAAAAAGCAGTATACGGCAGAGGCGCGCTCGGAGATGGAATCGGCCCTGCCTGAGATAGCCGGCCACACATCTGCCCGCGAGAGAAAGGCGATGGAGGCTGAAAGGGAGATAGCGGACCTCAAGAAATGCCAGTTCATGAAGGACAAGGTCGGCGAAGAGTACGAGGGCTTCGTATCAGGCGTGACGAGCTTCGGCTTCTTCGTGGAGCTCAAGGACTACTTCGTAGAGGGGCTTGTCCATGTCTCCATGCTGACCGACGATTATTACATCTTCGACGAGAAGAGGCATACGCTTACAGGCGAGAGGACAAAAAAGGCGTACCGGCTAGCTGACGAGGTAAAGGTCAAGGTCGCCGGGGTCGACCTTGAACGGCGCAGGATCGACCTGGTCCTTGCCCAGGAAGAGGACAGGGGAAAGAAAAAGAGGAAGAGATGAGCCCTTTGAGGTTCCATGCCGCGTACAAGAGCGCCCGGAGGCTCCGCGAGATAGCGGGCGTGCTGGTGCGCCACGGATTCTTTCCGGTAATGGAGAGGATGCACCTCACCAGGGTCGTCTCCATACCGCTCCGGCTCGCGGGCCGCAGGTTTACCAAAGAGGCAGAGGAGCTTACAGAGCCAGTAAGGGTCAGGCTCGCGCTCGAGGAGCTGGGCCCGACCTTCATAAAATTCGGCCAGATACTCTCCACCAGGCCGGATGTCGCGCCGCATGACTTCGTCGTGGAATTTTTGAAGCTCCAGGACTCTGTCAGCCCGTTCCCTTTTAAGGATGTCATCAAGGTCATAGAGGCGGAGTTCAACCGGCCCTATACCGAACTCTTCTCATCTATTGAAGAAGCGCCCATAGCGGCGGCTTCGATCGCGCAGGTGCACAGGGCAGTAACGCGCGACGGCGACGAAGTCGTTATCAAGGTTCAGAGGCCAGGCATAGAGGCGGTCATAGAGACCGATATCGCCATCCTGGGGTATCTCGCGAGGCTGGCCCTGAAGTACATCCCGGAGGCAAGGCTTTACGACCCGCTGGGCATGGTCGATGAGTTCTCGCGGGTCATAAAGAGGGAGATGGACTTTACCCTCGAGGCGAGCTACACCGGGAAGTTCAGGGAGAACTTCGAGGGCGACCACAGGGTCAAGGTGCCCAGGGTCTTTTGGGAGAGCACTGCCAGGCATGTCCTTACGATGGAGCGCGTCCACGGCATTAAGGTGGACAAGGTCGGGAAGCTCAAAGAGGCGGGCATAGACACAGAGGCAATCGCCCACCTGATCTCCGACATATTCTTCAAGCAGGTATTCGAGTTCGGACTCTTCCACGGCGACCTGCATTCAGGCAACATCTTCGTAGTATCCCAAAACCAGATAGCGTTCGTCGACTTCGGCATCGTGGGCAGGATAGACGCGTCCATGAAGCAGAACCTGGCCGATATCCTGATCGGGTTCGCGACCCAGGACTACGAGTCGACCATAAAGGTCTACCAGCGCATGGATATACTGCCGGAGACCATAGACCGGTCCGCGTTTGAAAGGGAGTACCATGACATACTGCTCCATTATTTCGGCAGGCCTCTGAAGTACGTGAGGATCGGCGAGGTACTGCTCGATTACATAAGGCTCGCGGCCCGGCACGAGA
>MGPL01000054.1:0-885 GCA_001797415.1 Deltaproteobacteria bacterium GWA2_55_10 | reverse complement strand
CATGGGCGAGGTGGACAGGTCCTCCAACAGGCTCACCTTCGCGGTCATCATCGCGGCGCTCATCGTAGGCTCCTCGATGGTAATAGCGGCGGAGAGCGCGCCGACGGTCATGGGCCTGCCCGTGCTCGGCATTCTCGGCTTTATCATCGCGTCTGTACTCGGCTTCTGGCTCGCGGTGCAGATATTGAGGTCAGGTAAATTTTAACCTTATGCAGATTTTCCGTAACTCGAAGGGGCTCAAACGAAAGACGAAGCAGGCGGTACTTACGCTCGGCAACTTCGACGGCCTCCATCTCGGACACCAGAGGATAATCAGGAAAGTAAGGGAAAGGGCAGCCTCTCTCGGTGTTAGCTCCGTGGTGTATACCTTTGAGCCCCATCCCCTGAAGGTCGTCGCCCCCAATAAAAGCCCGGCGCTCATACTCGACATAGAGGATAAGGCGCGGATCATCGAGGCGCTTGGAATCGACTACATGGTAATAGCCAGGTTCACGAAGGAGTTTGCGGCCAGGCACCCGAGGGAGTTTGTCGAGGCGGAGCTTCGGCCCGTCGCCGCGGATGTCTGCGTCGGCCACGACTTCTCATTCGGCAAGGGCAAGACAGGCACTGCGGATTATTTGAAGGAGCTTGGAGAAGAGCTGGGCTTCGGCGTCCATGTGATACCCGCATACAAAAAGGGCGGAGAGGTAGTGAGCAGCTCCCGCATTCGCCGTCGTATTACGGAGGGCGAGGTAAGGGAGGCGGCAGCGCTATTGGGCCGTAACTTTGCAATAAAGGGAAAGGTCGTAAGGGGAAGGACGATAGGCAAAGAGATAGGCTTTCCCACGGCGAACATCAGGACCCAGAGCGAGATCGTCCCCGGCGACGGGGTCTACGCGGCCTTTG
>MGPL01000053.1:9398-15813 GCA_001797415.1 Deltaproteobacteria bacterium GWA2_55_10 | reverse complement strand
AGACCCTTTCCTTTACGATAAGACCAAAGCGGACGCGGTATCGCTCGCGGCGGAATGGGACTGGGACGCGCGAGCCGACGACATACTTCTATTTCTGGAGAAGAGTGCGGCTAAGACTGCGGCCAGGAAGGGTGTGGCGTGGGCAAGGTCATAAACAACACCTTCTGGATACTCTCGGCAAGCGCATTCAACAAGGCATCGAGCATAATACTCGTGCTCGTACTCTCGCGCTATCTCGGGGCCGCTGACTTCGGCAGGTTCTCCTTCGCCTTCTTCTATGTGACGCTCTTCAGTGCCATAGCCGAGGCAGGCATAACGCCGGTCCTCATCAGGCGCCTCAAGACAGAGCCGGGCCTTTCAGGGGAGATATTCTTGAAGGGCATCATCATGGGCCTCTCCTCGACTCTTCTTACAGTGGCCATTCTCGTTCTCTGCGCCTTTGCCTTCGGCTTTGACGGAGGCATGACGACGCTCATAATAATAGCCGCTCTGGGCCTCTTCATCTCTTTCCGGGACACGACCTTCAGGTGGTTTCTCGAGGTGCCCTTCAGGGCAGGCCTCAGGATGCGAGTGCCCGCCCTGCTCGGCATGGGATCGGAGTTGCTGGGGCTCCTGGGCGTTATGGCCGCCGTCTGGCTCGGCAAGGGCGTAGAGGCCGTGCTCGCCATATATGTGCTCTCCAATCTTCCCGGTTTTGCGCTCCTCGCGGTAATGTCGCGGCAACAGGCAAGGCCCTGCCGGGGGAGCAAGGTCTCCTTCGGCTCGGTCCTGAAAGAGGCCTTTCCAATCGGGACAGCGAATACGATAAATACTGCCTACCTCATGCTCGGCCCATTAGCTCTTTACTTCTTCGGCAGCATGGAGGATATGGGCTACTACGCGCTGGCGTTCAGGATAACGACATCAGTCAGGATAATACCCGAAGCGCTCATGCATTCGGTCTTTCCGCTTATCGCGGCATCCCGGGGCGCTCAGCAGGCTGTTCTCTTCTCCCGGAGCTTCGGCGCGGTCTCTCTTATCGCGCTGCCGCTGGCCATTGGCACAATGGCGGCCGCCGACCCGATAGCGGTCATCCTCGGCGGGGCTGGCTTCGCGCCTTCGGGCGGAGCCATAAAGGTGCTCATCTGGGCTACGGCCTTCGCCTTCCTCAATACCTGCGCCAGGTTCACGTTCAACGCCGTTGAACTCGGCAGATTGAACCTCGTCTCGTCCGTGGGGATGCTGGCTGTCTCTGCCGGCATCGCGTTCACGCTCATACCCGCCTGGGGGCTTGCAGGCGCGCCGTGGTCGCTCGCGGCAGCCGAAGGCTTCGGCCTTCTTGTGAATATTGTGTTGTTGTCGCACAAGGGGCTCGATCTCCCCATCGGCTTTATCACAAGGTGCATGGCTGCGGCGGGGTGCATGCTGGCATGCGTATACTTCTTCCCCAACGCCCTCCTTCAGGTCGTCCTGGGCCTTGCCGCATACGGGACTGCCGCCTCTTTAATGACCGGGCTAAGGCCGGCCGAGATATTAAGGCAGATTACAGGCAGGTAAGGCCGGGCCTCAGTCTGTTACGAGGAAGGCGACGGGAAATTGTGCGAGCGCTGCCGCGGCCTCGACAGGGCCGGAAAAGGAGATGGCCTTTCCGGTAAACGCGTCCCTGAAGCGTACTCTTTGAAGTCCGTCCGGCAAATCCAGGTAAGTGCCTGCCCAGACCTCTCCGACCGGCCAGCTCCGCTCCGGGATTACGGCAGTCATGAAGCGGGGCGCGATTACAATTGCCGCCTCCTTATCCAGAGTCCTCGCAAAGGCTATAAGGTTTCTCCTGAGCCTGCCCTTTATTTCAACAGGCAGGTAAGCGCCGTCCCTGAAGAGCTCCTTCCTGGACTTCCTTGCGGCAAGCGCCGCGTGGGTCGTGAAGAGCTTTATCCTGCCGTCCTCAGGCGAGGCGAGCAAGTCATCAATGAGGACAGAGCGGTCCTTTGCCATCCGCGTCCGGATGATCTTGAGCATCTCCGCCCTCCTGGCGAAGTCAACCGGACGGCGGTTGTCAGGGTCGACGAGGCTCAGGTCCCATAGCTCGGCCCCCTGATAGAAGTCCGGCACGCCCGGCGCCGCCGCCTTTATTGCGAGCTGAGCAAGAGAGTTCAGGATACCGTACCAGGCAATTTTGCCCTGAAAGGGAAGGAACTCTTTCAAGAAGAGGTTTTCAGGAGAGTCCCTGAGGATGCCTTCTACGAATTTGATGAACGCCTCCTCATATTCCTTGTCCGGCCTGAGCCATGCGGTATGTATCTTGGCCTCGCGGACCGCCTTTATTGTAAATGCCTTTATGCGCTCGCGGTACTTATCCATTCCGCCTGAAAAGGGAAACGTCCCCAGGAGCGTCTGATAGAGGAAGTATTCGTCATTCTTGTCCGGAACGCTCAAGTCGCCCGCTTTTCTCTTTCTCCTCCTGTTCAGCGCGCTCCATTTCCTGAGCGCCGCCGCCCATTCGTCCGGCGTCTCGGAGAGTACGTTTATCCTCGCCCGCGCGTCCTCGCCCCGCTTGGTGTCGTGCGTCGAGGTGGCGTTCATGGAATAGGGCGTCAAGCCTGCCGCGCCCTTCATGCGCGAATGGAAGTCCTCGAGAGGAAGCCCGAAGCGCCCCGGCGAGCCGCCGACCTCGTTAAGGGAAATGAGCCTGTTGTAGACGTAGAAGAGCGTGTCCTCGATGCCCTTTGCCATGAGCGGGCCGGTGAACTGCTGGAACCTCATAACGAACATCAGCCATTCTTTCTTCTCGTCCTCGCTCAGGTACTCCCTGTAATTGAGCGTCAGCACCTTCTCTATGAACGTAAGCTCGTTCAAGAGGTCAGGTCTCCTGGCGATGGCCCTGTATACGGCATCCTTGATGTGCCTGATATCCGCGTCCGTTACGGACTCGGAGCAGATATACGTCCTGTAGACCGGGAAGGCGGCCATGACCTCGACTATGGCGCTCTTCAGGCCCGGAAGCGTTATGTCGCTGCCGTACCTGTCGCGCATGAGCGTGAGCTTCAACATCTGAGCGAGGTTGCTGACGTCGCTCATCATGTCCATCTCGGTTATGAGCTTCTTCTTTTCATGGAAGAGCGCGGGATAACGCGCCTTGAGGCCGGTGAAGTTGGCGTATATCCGCGTGAACCGGGATTCATTGCCCTGGTCGCAGAAGATGCCGTTGAGGGCTGAGAGAAAATCGTATCCGGTCGTGCCTTCGACGGGCCATGAGCGCGGAAGCTCCTCCTCGCTCCCGAGTATCTTTTCGACAACAATATAGGCCTCTCCGGCCCGGCTCCTGAGCGTCTTGAGATACTTGAGCGGGTTCTGCAGGCCGTCTATGTGGTCTACTCTTATGCCGGTCACGCCGCTTTCAATGAGTTTGAGCAGCAGCGAATGCGTGTTGTCGAATACGCGCTCGTCTCCGGTGCGGAGCGTAATAAGCCCGTTGATGTTGAAGAACCGCCTGTAGTTTATCTCCTCTGCCGCGACCTTCCAGAACGAGAGCTTGAAGAACTGCTCGGAGAGGAGCCTGTCCAGGAGGTTGAAGCTCTCCGGGTCTTCCAGAGAGCCGTTGAACGCGGAGAGGCTCTCGTCCACATGCCTCTTTATTTCGGGGTTCTTCGTATAGAGCTCCCAGAGCATCTTCTTTACGAAGATCACCTGGTCATCGAGATCCGCGCTCTCGCTCGTCAGCGAGAGGTTCTTGAGGACATAGAGTATGCCTAATATCTTTATGTAGTCCGGGTGCTCCCTGCCGAGCTTGAAGGTGAGCCTTTTGAGGCCGTGCGTGAGGAAGGCCGAGTATGATTCGATTCTCAACGGGAATGAATAATTGTAATAACTTACCTTCAGGCCGTCTTCCGTGTAGCCCAACCGTATCTCGCCTGCCTCGAGCGCCTCGCCGTATATCCTGCCGAGGAACGGAGCGAGCACCTTGTCCTTTATGCCCTCATACGGATGGTCCCACTCGATGTCGAAGAAGCCGATGTACCTTGAGCTCTTCCCTTTCTCCAGCACGTCCATAAGCTCCGCGTTCGAGCCGTCGTAGGCCATGTGGTTGGGCACGAAGTCCTGCACCCAGCCCATGTCGAGAGAGGCGAGCCTCTTCAACAGGGCTCCGAGCTCTTCGGGCGTCCCGACCTCCGGGTTTATCCTGTTGTGGTCAATGATGTCGTAGCCGTGCAGGCTGCCCTTGCGGGCCTTGAAGACCGGGGAGGCGTAGATGTCCGAGATGCCGAGAAGAGAGAGATAGTCGATTATCCCGGACGCGTGTTTAAAGCCGAAGGCGGAGTTGTACTGCAGCCTGTAGGTCGACGAGGGGACCCTCATCACCAGGCCCTTACATGGAAATAGTTGCTCAGGTCGACAAATACCTCTGCCCACCTCTTCGATGCCTCGTCGCCTTGCTCGGACTTTTTTCTGGCTTCGGGCAGCGCTTTTTTGCCGAGGGCGAAATACAGGTTCTGCGCCTTCCAGAGGTTGAGCTTCACGGACGTTTCGCGCATGAGCTTCAGGACGTCCCTCAATCTCTCAAGCTCATCGAGCCTTGCCGAATCAGAGCTTATCTCTTCCATGCGCGCCGTTATCCAGTTGCCCGATACATAGCCTATGGCCTCGGGGTCTATGGGTATCTGAAGGTTTTGGAGGCGGCTTATAACAGCCTTGAGCTCCTCGAAGTCGAGGCCGGGCCTTTTGAGAAGCTCCTCGAGGTCGAGGTTCAGTATGAACTCGGCCGTGATGCCCAGCTGCTTAGGCAGGGGTATGCCGAGCTTCCTCAGGAGGTCCATTGTCCCGTAATGGGTCTCGAAGACCTGCCTGTGAAAGGCCTCGATGTCCCTGTTCGTCGAAAGGAGCATCTCGTTTATTATCTTCCTCTGGTCGTCCCTGAACAGGTGCCAGAGCGTATAGCTGCCTTTCCCGAAGTGATCGTCCATGAGCCGTATGACGCCGGGTATCTCCCCCCTGTTGAACGCGCCCTTGATCTCGGTCTGGGCCCGGGCGAACTCCTCCTCGCCGCCGGAGAACCTGACGCCGCAGTATATGCTCACATCTCCGAGATGGAGCACGGCAAAGGAGATGGAGGCCTCCTCCCATGTGACCTTTGAGTAGATCCTTGTCTTGCCGATCGAGAGCTTGTGGTGGCCGGCCTCTATCTTCTCGTAGAACTCGTTCTCGGCGTTGAATGAGAATATCCCGGAGTTCCTGCCGTATTCCCTGAAGAGCGATGAGATGGCGTGGTGCGCGCCGACCCTCAGGAGGTCGACCTTGGCCACCTTAACGAACTTATTATAAGGGTCGCGGGCATTGCCGTAGATGTTGCTCGGCAGAGCCTCGAGCCTTGTCTCGAACTCGGGTTCCAGGGTTATGCCGGCGGCCTCTTCCGCGAGCTGCAATGCGCGCGAGGCGTACATCATGACCTGTACGCCTTCAATCCCCGAGACCTCGTCGAAGAACCAGCCGCAGCTCGAATACATTAAAAGTGCGTTCCTCTGCATGCTGAGGAGCTTAAGCGACCTTATCTGCTCCTCCTTCGAGAGCGGCCTTTTCGCGTGCCTTTCAAAGAAGGCGTCTATATTCCCGACCGACCTGTCGTTGACGACTTCTATGTAGTCGTCCCTTGCCTCCCAGGGGTCCTGGAGGTATTTTCCCGCCGTGTTCTCAAATATCGGGGCGAGCGTATCCCGGAGCCAGTCAAAGGCCTCTCTCAGCGGGCCTCTCCATGCCTGGTTCCATTCCGGATAGCCCCCTGTAGAGCAGCCGCAGTCTGCCCTCCAGCGCTCTATTCCGTGTACGCAGCTCCATGAGGAGTTGTCGTGAATCTCTACAAGGCTCTCGGGCGGGAACATGGAGAGGAACTCGGCGTAGTTCGTGAGCTTCGCCAGCCCCTGCGACTCGATGAAGTAAAGGCAGTACGAGAGCGCCATTTCGCCGTGCCTGTGGTGGTGGCCGTACGATTCTCCGTCAGTCGCTATGTGCACGAGCGCGGCGTTCCCGTTGTCCGCCGGGAACGCGCTTGAGAGCCTCTTTGCGAATTCCTCGCCGTTGTCAAGCAGGTGGCCGAAGCCGACCTCGTGGGAGATCTCGCCGTTGTAGAAGAATACCGCTATCGACCTTCCCGAGGGCAGGTGGCAGAGATACGGAACGGTCGTGTCTATGCCCTCGCTGGCGGCGTCCTTCCACCTCGCGCCCTTCTGGTTCCGCTTCACGCGTTTGGCCTGCCTGGGCGCGAGTATGGTGAATTTGACGCCGAGCTCGGAGAGGACCTCGAGCGTCTCCGTGTCTACGGCCGTTTCCGGAAGCCACATGCCCTCAGGCTCTCTGCCGAAGCGGTATTTGAAATCCCTTATGCCCCAGAGGGCCTGTGTCATCTTGTCCCGCCTGTTAGCGAGCGGCATTATCATGTGATTATAGA
>MGPL01000053.1:2796-9352 GCA_001797415.1 Deltaproteobacteria bacterium GWA2_55_10 | reverse complement strand
TATGCGGGCGGCAGTGTTCGGCTCATAGCACTCCGCGGTTATCCTCCTGTTCCAGTCATGGTAGGGATAGGCGGAGTCCTGCAGCTCTATGCACTCGAGCCAGGGGTTCTCCCTCGGGGGCTGGTAGAAATGCCCGTGTATGCAGATATACTTATCCAAAGGACCGTTCCTTGAGGTAAAGGGCGAAGCTTAAAGGGTTAAGCTCGATTTCCTGTTCTGTTCCGGAAACTCCGGGCAGGATGGAGCCCGGCCCGTCCCATTCTGCGCCTGATGAATCAAGCGCGAGCGCCCATCTGCCCTGCGGCAGAGGGTAATTGACGCGCACGGCGTTCTTGTTGAAATTAAACGCGGCGAATGCGCCGCCCCCTTCCGTCTGCCTTGAAAGTAAGACGACTCTTTCATCTTCCAGACACCATGAATCGACGATGCCGCCTCCCGACATATCGAGCGATCTTACCTCTCGTCTGATACGGATGAGTGTCCTGTACAGGTTGAGGAGTATATTGTTCCTGCCTTCCAGCCTTGAGTTCCAGTTTATCTTTGATGATCGGAATGTCTCCGGCCTTTCAGGGGCAGGAGGCTCGGCCTTCCAGTTAAATTCCGCGAACTCCCTTTTCCGCCCCTCCCTTATCGCGTCAGTAAGGCCCTTGTCGCTGTGGCTGACGAAATAGAGAAAAGGCGCTTCTTCGCCGTACTCCTCGCCCATGAAAAGAAGGGGAATATACGGCGAAAGAAGGAGAATGCCTGCTGAGAGCTTGAGCCCCTCAAAGGATGTGAGGTTAGAGAGCCTCTCGCCCAGGAGCCTGTTCCCTGTCTGGTCATGGTTTTGAGTAAAGACTATGAAGCGCTCCCTGGGAATATGAGCCGAAGGCGAGCCGAAGCTCCTTTCCCTGTAAGCCGAATACTGCCCGGTGTAGACATATCCGTCTCTTAAGGACTTTACCAGGTCAGAGGCCCTGCCGAAGTCGGCGTAGTAGCCCTCGCGCTCTCCGGTCATGAGCGCGTGGACCGAGTGGTGGAAGTCGTCGCACCAGAGGGCGTCAAGCCCGTATGCGTACTCACCGGAGCATACGACCTTTGTGTCGTTGAGGTCGGATTCGGCAAAGAGATAGAACGTACGGCCCTTTTCGAAAGAGTGCCTCGCGATCTTTTTTTTGAGCTCCTTGAGGAACGGGTTTGCGCTCATGTCGATTATCGCGTGCACCGCGTCGAGCCTGAGGCCGTCGAGATGGTAGTTTTCGAACCAGTGTAGCGCGTTCTCTATGAAGAAGTCCCTTACATGGTCGCTCTGGGGGCCGTCGAAGTTCAATGCCGCGCCCCAGGGCGTCTTGTATCTGTCGTTAAGATACGGCCCGAATTCGGAGATGTAGTTGCCTTCAGGGCCGAAGTGGTTATAGACGACATCGAGAATCACCGAGATGCCGGTCCTGTGGCACGCGTTCACGAGTCTCTTGAGCGCGTCGGGCCCGCCGTAAGTATTTTGCACGCTGAAGGGAAAGACTCCGTCATATCCCCAGTTCCTGCTTCCAGGGAACTGGGCGACCGGCATGAGCTCGATGGCGTTCACGCCGAGGTCGCGAAGGTCGTCGAGCCTCGGGATTATCGCGTCGAGGTCTCCTTCCGGCGTAAACGCGCCGGCATGTATCTCGTAGATGACCATTTGGGCAGGCTCGATGCCCTCCCATCCGCCGTCATTCCAGAGGAAGGCGCAATGGTCGACACATTCGGAAGGCCCTTCCACCCCGAGCGGCTGAAAATGCGATGCCGGGTCTGCCCTCTCCACGCCGTCAACGAGAAAGGCATATCTCGCCCCTGCGCCTGCCTCTGAATACGAGACGCTCCAATACCCGAAGTCTTCTCTGTTCATCTTGATGATGCGAGAAGGCCCGGGTGCTGATATTACGAGCTTGACCTCTCCGGCTTTCGGCGCCCAGACTCTGAACCAAATGGTCCCTTCTTCGAGAAAGGCTCCTGTTTTCATCCAGTTAAGGCGGCCGCGCCTCAGGCGCGCCGTTCTTATGAGTTGGTCCGGAAATTTGTCTGCGGCTGGCCTGGAACAGGCCTGGTTAACGGCGTGATCTGGCAGGTTGTCGAAAAAACAACCTGCCAAGCAATCCATGGATGGATTGCCAAATTGCGAGACTTGAAAGTCGAGCAATTTGTGAGGCTTGACCGAATTCACTTCGGACAAGCCGTTGTTGAAAAAGCCATGGACGGATTTTTTCAACATGCTGTTAGATGTTCTGGTTAGATTCTATATCGGTATCCTGATAAGTCAACGGACAGGGGCTTCTCTTACCTCCTGCCCCCGTCGGGCTGCCATTTCCAGTTCAGTATTTCCGGCGGGTCGACCCCGTACTGGTCGATATAGGCCCTGTGGTCCAGAAGCTTTTTGGAATATTTCATTATAAGCCGTTCGGCTGCCGCTGCCCTGGCCGGGTTGAAGGCCGCCACCCTCTCCGCCGCCTGAATGACGAGGTGATACCTGCTGGTCCGGTTGCGCACGTGCATGTCAAAGGGCGTAGTAGTCGTGCCTTCCTCCCTGTATCCGTTTATGAGGAACCTGTCGTTCTCAGGCCTCTCCCATACGAGCTGCTTTATGGCCGCCGTGTAGCCGTGAAAGTTGAATATCACCGGGCAGCCAAGCGGGAATATCCGCTGGAACCTTGGCTCGTCGAGGCCGCCGGGATATTTCTGCGGTATGCCGAGGACGAGTATGTCTATTACGTTCACCGTGCGGATGCGCCAAAGAGGGGCCTCTTCCCTCAATATCTGCGCAGCTGCCATGGATTCGAGCGTGAGGTTGTTCCCGCTCGAAGCGAATACAAGCTCCGGGTCCTCGCCGTTGTTGGTCGACGCCCATTCCCAGATGCCGATGCCTGCCCTGCAGTTCTCAATGGCTTCCGACATGGTAAGCCACTGCACCATCGGCTGCTTGCTCGCGATCACCAGGTTTATCTGGTCGACCGAGGCAAGGGCGTTCTTCATCGTGCAAAGGAGCGTGTTTGCGTCCGGCGGCAGGTATATGCGGTATATGTAGCCTTTTTTCGTAAGGAGGTTGTTTATGAAGCCGGGCCCCTGGTGGGAATATCCGTTGTGCTCCTGTCGCCATGCCTCTGAGGTGAGTATGAAGTTAAGAGACGATATCGGCTTTCTCCAGGACACCTCGAGCGCGGATTTCAAGAACTTCGAATACTGATTTGCCATTCCGTCGACAATCTGCAGGAAAGCTTCGTAGCAGGGGAATACGCCGTGCCTGCCCGTAAGCAGATAGCCTTCGAGCCAGCCGAGGCAGTTGTGCTCGCTCAAGACCTCCAGCACCATGCCTTCGGGGCCTATCTTTTCAGACCCCGGCGGC
This sequence comes from Deltaproteobacteria bacterium GWA2_55_10, assembly GCA_001797415.1. GTDB lineage: Bacteria > Desulfobacterota > GWC2-55-46 > GWC2-55-46 > GWC2-55-46 > UBA5799. The sequence continues at coordinate 5,994 of MGPL01000053.1, read as the reverse complement.
ACCGGCCAGACGTACTGGCGGTTTGTGATATCGAGTACGGCCTCGAGCCTGTTTGATTCCAGCTCGTCTGGGCAGACTATCCTGAAGTTCCGCTCCAAGCGGTTCTGGACCATCAATTCCTTGAAATAACGGCCGAGCGCCTCCATTGCGCTCGCCTCTTTCGCGCCCCTGGCCTTTATATCCACCCAATGCTCGTCGAGCGCGGGGAGCTTGAGCGGCACCCTCTTTTCGCCTCCGAAGCTGTGCGGGTTCATGGACATCCGCAGATCCCCTTCCGGGCACTGTGAAAGGATGTCGTCAAGAGGCCTGCCTTCAGCGTCAAAGAGCTCCCAGGGCCTGTACGAGCGGAGCCATTCCTCGACAACCTTGAGGTGAGCCGGGTTTGTCTTCAAGTCTTTCGCAGGCACCTGGTGCGACCTGAACGAGCCCTCTATCATCTTGCCGTCTATCTTTTGAGGGCCTGTCCAGCCCTTCGGAGTTTTCAGGATTATCATGGGCCATTGCGGCCTCTGGGGCATCCTGCCGTCCCGAGACGCCTTCTGAAGCTCCCGTATCTTCGAAAGCGCCCTCTCCAGGGCAGCGTCGTAATCATTGTGGACATCAGGCCCGTTTGACACTATCTCGACCCCGTGTCCGTACCCGGTGAAAAGGGAGATAAGCTCCTCGTCCGTCATTGTGCCGAATATCGTAGGGGAGGAGATCTTGAAGCCGTTAAGGTGGAGTATGGGAAGGACAGCCCCGTCCGTAGCAGGGTTTATGAACTTGTTCGAGTGCCAGGCGCCGGCAGTGGGGCCTGTCTCTGCCTCGCCGTCGCCGACAAGGCAGACCGCTATAAGCTCCGGGTTGTCCAGCACGGTTCCGTACGATGTCGCAAGGGCGTAGCCCAGCTCGCCGCCTTCGTGTATTACGCCGGGTAGCGCGGGGTTCAGGTGGCTTGGGAACTTATCAGGCCAAGAGAACCATTTTATGAACGTTCGAAGCCCTTCCCTGTCAAGACTGAGCTCCGGATAGAATTCTGAGAGCGAGCCGTCCAAATACATGTTCGAGAGGTTTGCGGCTGCCCCGTGACCAGGGCCGGTAACAAAGAGTATGCTCGCCCCTGTCTTCAATATCAGCCTGTTTAAATGAAGGTGGGTGAGGTTTATGCCAGGGGCCGTGCCCCAGTGGCCCAGGAGCCGCTCCTTTATGTGCTCAGCCTTGAGCGGCTCCTCAAGGAGAGGGTTGTCCTTTAGATAGACCTGGGCTGCTGAAAGGTAGTTTACCGCCCTGAAGTACCTCTCGGCTGCCGAGAGCCCGGTATCACCCTTGCCATGCTCTGACCCTTTTCTCTGTTTCATGCTAATCCTCCTCACCGCCCGATAAAATCTACTCTATCAGATTATCGGGAATGAGGCTGGAGACTAAAGGTTTCCTTAAAATTTTATTCAATTTTTTAAAGAATTGCCGATATAAAGCTGATGGGAGTAAATGGTCTATTTGGTTTTTCAACGGAATAAGCAGCGCGATACACACCGGAGGACTATGATGTTCCACAGTGACGGGGATAACGGGGGTTCTAAATGCGGGCATGGCGCGCTCGAAGGCTGCTGCGGGGCACACGCGAGCGACATGGACAGGATAATCTCCGAGATGAGCTCTCTGAAATCAGAGCTCATGCTGGAGATAAGCGAGAGGAAAAGGGCGGAGTTTGAACTCAAGAAACTCTCCGCCGTCCTCGAGCACTCGACCAGCATAGTCTTCATATCCGGAAAGGGCGGAGAGATAGAGTACGTCAACAGGTCTTTTGAGCATGCCACCGGCTTCTCAAAGGCTGATGCGCTCGGCAGGACGCCGGGCGAGCTGTTTTCAGCGGCAGGCGCTCACTCTCATGAATGGAGCGGGATGCTCTCATCAGAGGGCTGGCAGGGCGCCTTGAAGAATGTAAAAAAGGACGGGACGCCCCTCTGGTGCAAGGGCGTGGTATCGCCGATAAGAGAGGAGACAGGCGAGATAACCCATTTCCTCTCGGTCTTCGAGGACGTTACTGAAAAGAAGGCCTCGCATGAGAGGATAAACTATCTCGCGAATCACGACCCTGTTACCGGTCTTCTCAACAGAGGCTATTTCATAGACTCCCTCGCCGGCTGGATAGAGGAGAACCCGGGGCCGGGCGCGCTCTTCCTGCTCGACATGGACCAGTTCAAGTTCATAAGCGACTCCTACGGCCACGGCATGGGGGACGAGTTCCTCATGAGGATAGCCAGGCTGATACAGTTCAATATGATGCACATCATCCCCCGCCATCTCGGCAGCAACGGGGAGTGCATGGTGGCCCGTCTCAGCGGGGACGAGTTCGCGATATTCGCTCCGGTGGGCCGGGTAGAGGCTGTTCAGATAGCCGAGCATATAAGGAAGGGGCTTGAATGCTTCTACCAGCCGGACTTCCCGTGCCACCTGACCGCGAGCATCGGCGTGGCGCTCTTCCCCGAGCACGGCGATACTACTTCCGAGCTCCTCACGAGGGCTGACGCCGCCATGTACCGCGCAAAGGAGCAGGGCAGGAACAGGTTCCACTTCTACAGCCCCGAGGAGCGCGAGATAGAGCAGATGCACATGAGGCTCAAATGCAAGGAGGGGATACTCGTTGCGCTCAAGGAGGACAGGTTCGAGCCCTGGTTCCAGCCTATCATGAGGCTCTCCGACAACAGCGTATCCCACTACGAGGTGCTCGCGAGGATGAGGGAAAAGGACGGCAGCATCGTCCTCCCCGGTCCGTTCATTGAAATAGCCGAGAGGTTCGGCCTTGTGGGCGCGATCTCAAGGTCGATAATCGGCAAGGCGCTCGCGCTGCAGGCATCGCTTAAAAATGCGGGCAAGGATTTGAGCTTCTGCGTGAACGTCTCGGGCAAGGAGCTTGGCGACAGGGAGTTCCTCTACTTTCTCAAGGGCAGGATTTTCGAGCTTGGCATCGACCCGCGTAATATCGTCTTCGAGATTACGGAGACTGCTTCCATATACGACCTGGACCGGGCGATATCGTTCATAATGGGACTGCGCGAGATAGGATGCCGCATCTCGCTCGACGACTTCGGCATCGGTTTCACCTCATTTCTGTATCTGCGGGAGATGCAGGTCGATTACATCAAGATAGCGGGCTCGTTCATAAAGGGGCTGGAGAAGAACCTGAACGACCAGCTCTTCGTGAAGGCCATAACGGAC
>MGPL01000053.1:1146-2774 GCA_001797415.1 Deltaproteobacteria bacterium GWA2_55_10 | reverse complement strand
AGAAGGCAAGCGGCCTTTAGCAGGCTGCTCAAAAAGGCCCATCTGCTTGTCGAGTCGCGCGTAGTAGCGGCGTACGGCAAAGAGTACGCCTCCTTCCTCGCTCCCCGATTTAACCGGGGCCTTGCATATGGAGCTTATTTGAAGCCTGAAAAAATAGAGTATTGGCAATTCATCACAATTCGATTGAAACCTGCCTCTCCGGCATTTACAATACGCCGACCTATGCAGCAGCTTCCAATAAAATTCGAAAGAGACCTGCGGAGCCTCAAAGTATTTCTTGAGAAGGCCTCCGCAAGGCTCCTCGACCTGGTCATCACCGACAACTCCTCGAGGATGGTCTCCGTCAAAGGCGCATTAAGGGCTATATCGCTCCGGCTGCACAGGATATTCCTTTCCGCGCCCGATGAGGTGCTCTCTGAGCTTGCCTCATTTCTGAGCCTGCGCACAAAGAAGACCCCGGCGATAACCCGCTTCATAAGGGAGAGGCGCGCCGATATAGACGCGAAGCCGAGAAGGGTGCGGGTCAGGACGAAAGGCAAAAGCCATGACTTGAAGGAGGTCTTTGACAGGGTCAATAATGAGTATTTTGATGCGAGCGTTGCCGCATCAATAACATGGTCAAGGAGGCAGCCTGGCCGGGTAAGGAGGAGGACGCTCGGGAGCTACTCCTTCTCATCAAAGACCATACGGATCAACCCCATACTCGACAGCCCGGCAGTGCCGCCGATTTTTTTGGAGTTCATAGTTTATCATGAGATGCTCCATGCTATACTTGGTGTGGAGCGCAAATCCGGACGGTCTATCATACATTCAAGGGATTTCCGGAAAAAAGAGAAGGAATTCAGGGGGTTCGAGGCTGCGACAAAATGGGAGAAGGCCAACAGGCATCTCCTTTGAGGTTTGCGGGCCGGATCAAAAAATAGAAATATTGATAACCGGCCCTGGAAATGGTACAAAGAAACATCCTCATTCAGAGCTCATCGGCTCTCCCGCGGCGGGCTCCCCATCCAACAGATTAAAACGAAAAAGAAAATTTAATATAGCATAGATAGAGCCTGACGGTTTCTTTGGAGAAGTAGCACTGAGTTTCGAGTTACGATTGTTTCGGTTTTCACCGGCATAACCGGCCTGAAATCTCAATCCGGGAGTGCCTTGTAACCTGCAAGCGGTCCACCAAACTCGGCAAAGGAGAAAACGCTTAATGGAAAGCTCAATGTTTACGATCCTTTTCGCTCTGGGCTCCGCCGTAATAGGCATCATCTATGCGGCCTGGCTTGCGTTCTGGGTCAAGGGATTGGACGGCGGGACCCCTGAGATGAAGATGATCCAGGCCGCGATTCACGAAGGCGCAAGCGCTTACATGGCAAGGCAGTTCAAGACGGTCGCCGTCGTTGCCGCTATTATTTTCGTCCTGCTATGGGCAGCAGGCGCATGGTCAGCGCACTTCGGGCTTCTTACCGCCTGCGGCTTTCTGGTCGGAGGCACGGCTTCAGCCATATCCGGCTATGTCGGCATGATGGTCGCCGTCCGTGCCAACGCAAAGACGGCCCAGGCAGCGCACAACGGCCTCAACGCAGCTCTCCAGGTCGCCTTCAGGGGCGGCGCCGTAACAGGCCTCCTCCTTATCA
>MGPL01000053.1:0-1134 GCA_001797415.1 Deltaproteobacteria bacterium GWA2_55_10 | reverse complement strand
TGGCCGTGACCGGTTTCTACGCAATAGCTATAAATGTGACCGAAGAAAGCCACGCCGTATCCGCTCTCCTTTCTCTCGGACTTGGCGGAAGCCTCATATCACTTTTCGCAAGGGTAGGCGGCGGCATATACACCAAGGCCGCTGACGTGGGCGCGGACCTGGTCGGCAAGGTCGAGGCAGGCATCCCCGAGGACGACCCGAGGAACGCGGCCGTCATAGCCGACAACGTCGGCGACAATGTCGGCGACTGCGCTGGCATGGCCGCGGACCTCTTCGAGACATACGCGGTCACGACCGTCGCGACAATGGCCCTGGCCCATATACTCTTCCCCGGTTCCCAGCCGGCGATGCTCTTCCCGCTGCTCCTGGGAGGCGTGGCCATAATCATGACGATAATCGGAAGCTGGTTCGTAAAGGTCGGCTCAGGCGGCGGCATCATGGCAGCCCTTTACAAGGGCTTCATAGCGACCGCCGTGCTCGCGGCCATAGCCTTCTACCCGGTTACCTATTACCTGATGGACGGCGTGGGCGGGATAAGCTGGTCGAATTATTACCTCTGCGCCCTTGTAGGCCTGGCGGTCACTATAGGCCTGGTCGTCATAACCGACTATTACACCGCCAAGCATTACAGCCCGGTGCAGGAGATAGCGAACGCGTCGATATCAGGGCACGCGACAAACATAATCGCGGGCCTTGCCGTGGGCAAACAGGCGACGGCCCTGCCGGTGCTCGTGATAGCAGGCGCGATCCTTGCGAGCTTCGAGCTTGCGGGCCTCTTCGGCGTTGCCGTAGCGGCTGAGGCCATGCTCACGATGGCGGGTATCGTCGTCGCGATCGACTCCTTCGGGCCGATCACGGACAACGCGGGCGGCATAGCCGAGATGGCGAACATGGGCAGCGCCGTGAGGGGCATAACAGACCCGCTGGACGCGGTGGGAAACACCACCAAGGCCGTTACCAAGGGCTACGCCATAGGCTCTGCCGGGCTCGCGGCAATAGTCCTGTTCGCAGAGTACACTCGGACGATATCGACAAACGGAGTGCAGGTCGTATTCGACCTCTCGGACCCGCTCGTGCTCGTGGGCCTCTTCATCGGCGGCATGCTGCCCTTCTATTTCGCGGCCCAGCTCATGA
>MGPL01000052.1:1479-6687 GCA_001797415.1 Deltaproteobacteria bacterium GWA2_55_10 | reverse complement strand
CCCGGCCCCGTACGGTGCCCCGATCAGGTGTGGCTCCCTTGAAAAAACTATCAGGCTGCTGAAAAAGCCCCATCTGCTGTGTTGTCTCGTGGCGGCATAAGCGACGTACATGAAGAGCGCCTCATTCCTCGCTCCCCGATCTAACTGGGGCCTTGCAGCTGGACCTTTTTGAGCAGCCTTTTAAATTAATGATGCGCCTCTTCGAGCGCGCTGCCTATGTACATCATCGAGAGGAGCGCGAAAATGAAGGCTTGCAGGAACACGACCATTACGCCCAGCACCGTCGAGAAAGCAAGGAGCGGATACGCGAGCGGCATGAGCATCAAAAGAACGAAGACCACCTTCTCATGGCCGAATATATTGCCGAAAAGCCTGAACGAGAGGGATACGGGCCTCGCTATGTGGCCAATCACCTCGACAGGTATCATGAGCGGCATGAGCCACCAGATCGGGCCGCAGAACTGCTTGAGGTACCCCAGGCCGTGTTCCTTGATGCCCACTATGTGAGTAAGGACGAATACTATCAACGCGAGCGCCAGCGTGGTGTTGAGGTTGGCGGTCGGCGGAAGGAGCCCGGGAATGAGGCCCAGCAGGTTAGATACGAAGATGAATACCGCAAGCGTCATGACGAACGGGAAGTACTTCTTGCCCTTGTGGCCCATGGTCTCGTCGACCATGCGCTCGAAGTAGGTCAGCGCGAGTTCTATGACCGACTGGGTCCTGCCGGGCACGAGCTTCAAGCCCTTTGCCAGCAGTATCGAGAATATCGCCAGGCCGATGCTTATGTAAATCATGAAGGCCGTATGTACGGGCAGCCCGAATGTCGGGACTATGGTGTCATGCATTTTTGTGCTCCTCCTTTGCCAAATAGACCATGGTGCAGATCGTCGTGAATATCGCGGCCGTGAGGCCTGCCAGCATGGGCCAGAGCTCGAGCTTGCCGCGGGATGTGAGAAGGGCAAGCAGAGCCGCGATGCAGATAAGCCTGACCTGATACGAAAACTTTACGAACCTCTCGACCCGCTCGGGGCTCATGCGCATGGATTTGCGCACCATCTTCATGAGCCACATTATGCTTAAAGTACCAACGAGAAACCCGGCGGCAAAGCTCGGGACCAGTCCTGTCTTTGAGAGGGCGAGGAGCGCGCCTGAAAAGACCGCGCACACGGCCAGGTTTGTGATGAGCACCCTGGCGGATATGGCCAACGCAAGAGAGTCGATGTTCTCCGTCTTTGTTACGCTAAAGCCCATATCTCCTGGTCATCTCGAACATGTTCTTGAAGCCCGCCGCTATGCCGAATATAAGGAAAATTATCGTTAGCCAGGGTTTGGTGCCGAAAACCCCGTCCAGGTAAATGCCGATCCCCAGGCCTATGAACGTGGATACGACCATGGCGATGCCCATCGAGGCGAGCATCGCAAGACCCTTGAAAACCCCTTTGCCCTGATTGTCTTCAGGCATAGGCGCCCCCTTTGTCTTTGATTTAGCGACTGTTTTTTCGGGGGAGGCCATGTAACCGGATTTTATTATCACATGGCTTAATTGAAAGTCAAAGGAAATCTCCGGTGAGTCCCGCGTCACCGTATCCCCCATATTCGAGTATAGCCCTGAGGGGAGATGAGGGCTTAAATCGCGTTACAACAAGCCTTCAGCTTTTCTTGACGCCCCCGTTTTTTATGATAAAATCGATTGGCGCTTTTTACACCTTCCATTGACCTCCCCGGCATCCCTGGCAGGAGCCGTTTAATTCTCTCTCAAAAGGAGACATCGTGAAGAGCATCATAATGGCCGGCGGCTTCGGCACAAGGCTTCGCCCACTCACCAATAACCTCCCAAAACCGATGGTGCCGATGGCTAACAGGCCCATGATGGAGCACATAATAGAGCTCCTCAAGAAAAACGACATCACCGCCCTCACCGCCCTGTTGTACTTCCAGCCGGAGATGATCTCCGGCTATCTGGGGGACGGATCGAACTTCGGGGTAAAGCTCGACTACATAACCCTCACCGTCGACCTCGGCACCGCGGGCGCGGTGGGCAGCGCCATGAGGAAGACAGGCGGGGACGAGACCACGCTCATCATAAGCGGCGACGTTCTCACGGACATAGACCTGAACAGGGCGGTAGAGTTCCACAAGAAGAACAACTCCGTTGCCACGATAGTCCTGACGAGAGTCGAGAACCCGCTGCCCTTCGGCATCGTCATAACCGACGAAGAGGGCCGCATCGTGCGGTTCCTCGAGAAGCCGAGCTGGGGCGAGGTCTTCAGCGACACCATAAATACCGGCATATACATACTCGAGAAGAAGGCGCTCGATTACATACCGACGGACAAGGAATTCGACTTCAGCAAGGACCTCTTTCCGCTCATGCTCGAGAAAAAGGAGCCGCTCTTCGGCTACATAGCCGAAGGCTACTGGAAGGACGTGGGCAGTCTTGAGGAATACAGGGCGGCAAACATGGACATACTCCAGGGCAATGTCCATGTCGAGATACCCGGGGAGCGGATAGAGGGCAGGAGGCTCTGGGTCGGCAAGGGCTCGCGCATAGACTTCACCGCAAGGCTCGAAGGCGCGATAGTGATAGGAGAGAACTGCCGCATAGAGGCGGACGCAAGGATATCCAACTCCATCATAGGCCCGAACTCCACGGTCGAAGAGGGGGCTGTCATCCGGGATTCCGTATTATGGGATTCGACCAGGGTGGCAAGGGGGGCTTCATTGCACGAGAACGTTGTCGGAAGCTCGAGCGAGATACTCGACCAGGCGCATATCGCCGAGGGCGTAATCGTAAGCGACCATTGCAGGATAGGGCGGAACGCCACACTGAAGGCCAACGTCAAGGTATGGCCTTACAAGATCGTAGAGGACGACGCGACGCTCGCTTCGAGCCTTATCTGGGGCGAGAAGTGGAGCAGGAACATCTTTTCGACATACGGCGTCACGGGACTCGCGAACATAGAGCTATCTCCCGAGTTCGCCGCGAAGCTCGGCGCTGCCTTCGGCGCGTCCTTGAAGAAGGGCTCGGTAGTCTCCACGAGCAGGGACGCGCACAAGACCTCGCGCATGATAAACAGGGCCATAATGACGGGCATACTCTCGACCGGCGTCAGCGTCCATGACTACGGCGTGACGCCCATGCCGGTCGTCAGGTTTCTCGCGAGGAGCGGCACCGAGGCCGGGGGCATCCACACGAGAAGGTCGCCGTTCGATACCCAGCTCCTTGACCTCAAGTTCTTTGACGGCAAGGGCCTCGATCTGCACCCCGGATACGAGAAGACGGTAGAGAAGCTCTTTTTCAAGGAGGACTTCCCGAGGGTCCCCATGGAGGAGACCGGAGAGATGAGCTTCCCGATACACGCCTTTGAATCGTACCAGGACGCGTTCATGTCGATGGTGGACGCTGATACGGTCTCAAAGGCGAAGTTCAAGTTCATAGTCGATTATTCGTACGGGTCCTCATCGAGGATATTCCCGTCGATACTGGGCAAGCTCAACTGCGAGGTAATAGCCCTGAACGCGAACCTCGACGGCAGCAAGACGACGAAATCGGCCGAGGAGTTCCAGAGGGCGATGGACCAGCTCTCATCCATTGTAAGGTCGCTTGACGCCGACATGGGCTTTTACCTCGACGCCGGCGGAGAAAAGGTATTCCTCTTCGACGAGACCGGAGAGGCGCTCGACGGCGACACGGCGCTCAATATAGTGACGCTCCTGGTATTGAAGACCAGCAAGGAGGCCGGCAGGATAGGCCATATCGCTGTCCCGATAACAGCGTCCCGCGCCATAGACAGGATGGCGGAGATGTACGGCTTTACCGTGAAGAGGACGAAGACGACCCCCAGGGGCCAGATGGAGGCCGCTGCCGCGGGCGCGGTCTTTGTCGGCGAGCAGTCAGGCGGGTACATGTTCCCGGCCTTCCAGCCCAACTTCGACGGCATGTATGCCGTAGCCAAGATATTGGAGATGCTCGCGAAGCACGGGGCCAGGCTCCACAAGCTCATGAGGGAGATACCGCCTTCCATAATACTCAAGGAGAGGGTCTCGTGCTCTTTCGAGAACAAGGGGATGATAATGAGGAGGCTCGCCGAGGACTCCAGAGGTCTTGAGACTGTACTTCTGGACGGAATAAAGATAAAATTCGGCGAAGACTGGATAGTCGCCTACCCGAGCCAGGACATGCCGTACTTCATGCTGGTGGCGGAGGCGTCTACCGAAGAGGCCGCAAGGAGCCTCGTAAATAGATATTCGGAGAAGATCAAGGAATGGCAGAGATCCTGAAGATAGTCGTAGGGCCGCTCGAAGTAAATTGCTACATAGTCTTTGACAAGAATACGAAAGAAGGGGTCGTGATAGACCCGGGCGGGGATGCGGAAGAGATAAAGGCCGCGCTCAAGGACAACGGCGTCATAACAAAGTACATCATAGACACTCACGGGCATTTCGACCATGTGGGCGCCAACGGCCTCTTGAAAGATGCGCTCGGCTGTCCCGTAGCCATACATCAGGAAGACGAGCCGCTTCTTGAATACGCCCATGACCAGGCCATCATGTACGGGCTCAAGACGCCCAGGCAGCCCAAGCCGGATATGCTCCTCAAGGACGGAGAGGATATCTCCTTCGGCAGATTGAAGATGAGGGTGATCCATACGCCGGGCCACACAAGGGGCGGGATATGCCTTTACATGAGGGCGCAGAAGGTCATCTTTACGGGCGACACGCTCTTTGCAGGCTCTGTCGGCAGGACCGACTTCGAGGGCGGCTCGACAAAGGCCCTGATGGATTCGTTAAAAAGGAAGCTACTGACTCTCGGCGATGATGTCTCGGTTTTTCCAGGTCACGGCCCGGATTCGACGATCGGCGAGGAGAAGGAAGTCAATCCGTTCATAGCCGGGGCAGGCGGGTTTGAATAAGTAGTTATTCCGAGGGTGGCCTCGTTAGAGTTTTGCATCCCCCTTTCTTAAAGGGGGACTGAGGGGGATTATTCAGTCTGTCATTCTGAGGAGCCGTCAGAGATTCTTCGCTTCGCTCGGAATGACATCATAATCTCCCCTGACCCCTCTTTAGAAAAGTGGGGGGATACTTGAGATCTTAAAGTGGTGCTTTGACTTGATACTAAAAAACAAAAACATAACCCTGGGCGTTACAGGGGCCATCTCGGCCTACAAGGCCCTTGAGCTCTCAAGGCTTCTCATCAAGGGAGAGGCG
>MGPL01000052.1:1236-1457 GCA_001797415.1 Deltaproteobacteria bacterium GWA2_55_10 | reverse complement strand
AGGCCGCGGCGGAGTTCATTACGCCTCTGAGCCTGTCTACCCTATGCCGTAACCCGGTCTCATCGAGCCTCTTTGACCTTACGAACGAGACCAGGATAAGCCACATTGACCTGGCGCAGAAGACCGACCTCGTCATAGTCGCGCCTGCGACCGCCAACTTTATCGGCAAGGCCGCCTCAGGCATTGCCGATGACCTCCTTACCACGATAACGCTTGCCTCA
>MGPL01000052.1:1060-1192 GCA_001797415.1 Deltaproteobacteria bacterium GWA2_55_10 | reverse complement strand
GGAGAACCCGATCGTGAAGGAGAATGTAAAAAAGCTCCAGAAGGGCGGATACCTTTTCGTGGGGCCTGAGAGCGGCGAGCTCGCCTGCGGCTACGAGGGCAAGGGCAGGCTCGCTTCGGTCGAGAACATACT
>MGPL01000052.1:0-1045 GCA_001797415.1 Deltaproteobacteria bacterium GWA2_55_10 | reverse complement strand
GGCCTTGAGCCCCAAGGACTTGAAAGGCGAGAAGGTGCTCGTCACCGCAGGGCCGACAAGGGAGGCCATTGACCCGGTCCGCTTTGTCTCGAACGCCTCTTCAGGCAGGATGGGCTTCTCGATTGCGAAGGCGGCGCGCAGCAGGGGCGCGGAGGTCGTGCTCGTCTCAGGCCCGTCATATCTGCCAATACCGGCTGGAATAACGCATGTGCCGGTTGTGACCGCGGAGGAGATGCTGGACGCCAGCATAAGGTACTTTACCCAGTCAACGATTGTAATCATGGCCGCCGCTGTCGCAGACTACAGGCCTGCAAAGAGCTACCCGACAAAGGTCAAGAAAGAGGCGACCTCGCTCGCCATAGAGATGGAGAGGACCGCCGACGTCCTCAAATACATGGGCAGCCACAAGAAGAACGGGCAATTACTCGTAGGCTTTGCGCTGGAGACGGACAACGTCGAGGAGAACGCGCGGAAGAAGCTCAAGGAAAAGAACCTCGACCTTGTCGTTGCAAATACCCCGGCAGGCCTTGACAGCGACTTCAACCAGGTGACAATACTTACTCCGCAGGGGAAAAAGGAAGAGCTGCCGCCTCTTAAAAAAGAAGAGGTGGCTGACAGGATACTCGACAGGGTGGTGGGACTTAAGAAGTAATCGATTTACAACTCTTTGCCAATATCAAATGAAAATGGCGGCCGTCTTGAAGACGGCCGCCATTTTGTTTTCCGGTTTTGGAGCTTTTTAGCTTTACCTGCCACAACGCCTCAGATACGCACCCACTTGAGCGCGTTCTCCATTGCGGTCTCCCAGTCCCTGCCGCTCCTGCGGATGGTGAGCAGGCGCTTTCTTATGAACTTCGCAGCATTGAGGCTGTGCTTGCCGGTCGGGTCTTTCTTGAGGCAGTGCGCCTTCTGCGAGAAGGTAAGGAGGTCTATTATGGTGTTGACGGAGATGGCGAAGTACTTCTCCTTCTCCTCCTTTGTCAGGGTCCATTTGGAAGTGGCTGAGAGCAGGCCGAGCATCTTGTGCCACTGCTCGAACCTGTGC
>MGPL01000051.1:9146-12038 GCA_001797415.1 Deltaproteobacteria bacterium GWA2_55_10 | reverse complement strand
ATAAGAAAGCAGGCCATCCCGAGGATAGAGGAGTTCAGCATATCTCCGGCCGAGATGGTCGATCCGTGCGGCGAGGACTCCCATTCCCCGGTGCCAGGGCTCGTGCACAGATACCCGGACAGGGCGCTTCTTATCGTTACCGACTCTTGCGCCATGTACTGCAGGTATTGCACCCGTAAGAGGATGGTCGGCGAAGAGCACCCGCCCATGGCAATAGAGCGTTTTGACGACGCGCTCAAGTACATCAAGTCAAAGAGGTCGATAAGGGATATATTGATATCGGGCGGCGACCCGCTCATGATGAAGACAGAGGTCCTGGAGAGCTACATAAAGAGGCTCCGGTCCATACCGCACCTCGAGATAATAAGGATAGGCACCAGGGTTCCGGTGACCCTCCCGATGAGGGTGACCAACGAGCTCGTCAACATGCTCAAGAAGTATCACCCGCTCTACATCAGCATACATTTCTCCCATCCCAGGGAGATAACCCCTGAGGTGGAAAAGGCCTGCTCCATGCTCGCTGACGCCGGCATCCCTCTCGGCAGCCAGACCGTGCTCCTTAAGGGGGTAAACGACAGGCCGTCAGTGATGAAGAAGCTCATGCAGGAGCTCATGAGGATCAGGGTCAGGCCCTACTATATCTACCAGTGCGACATGGCAATGGGCACGGGCCATTTCAGGACCCCTGTATCCGTGGGCATGAACATAATTGAGGAACTGCGCGGCCATACGACAGGGTACGCCGTTCCGACATTCGTTGTAGACGCGCCGGGGGGAGGGGGCAAGATACCTGTTGCGCCCACGTACCTCATTTCCCAGGCAAAGGGCAAGATAACCTTGAGGAACTACGAGAACAAGATCTTCACCTACTCGGAGCCAGAGTAGAAGATATGAGCATAAAGCCAGAGGAGATCTGTCAACCCTCGGGCATGGGGATGGATGAGCTCCTGAAGCTCATCCGGCCTGAGGGCATCAAAGGCGAGCAGGATTATCTCCTCTCCTGGCTTTCGGCAAAGCCCGGCCAGATGAGGTCGCTCCGTTCAGTGGAACTCGACAAGGAAAAACGCCTCGAGACGGTCCTTTCTGCCCTCCTCAAGGAACCTTGCAATAAAGTGGTCCCCTTCAAAAACCCCCGCAGGTAAGCACAGCCCCATACGCTCCTTGATTTCCGGCCTTCAAGGTACTATATTATTGTGGAATCCCACAGCCAAAGGAGCAATAAGCATGCAGGACTTTTCACACCAGATAATGGACGAGGACTATAAGAAGGAACTCCTCGACATACTCTACACCAAATCGTTCAGGTACGACGAGGCTGGCTTTACCCTTACCAGCGGAAAGAAGAGCAACTATTATATCGATGTAAAGAAGACCGCTCTGAGCTCGGTAGCCATGGAGCTAATTGGCTACGCCTACTTCATTAAGCTCAAGCTCGCGCCCGTCGACGCCATTGGCGGCATGACCCTCGGCGCCGATCCAATAGCCTACTCCGCGGCCCTTATGTGCACCTTGAAGGGCAAGTACCTCGACGTCTTCATCATCAGGAAAGAGGCAAAGGGCCACGGCACCCAGGCCTGGATAGAGGGCGACGTGAAGCCGGACGCCAATGTGGTCGTCGTCGAGGACGTCATCACGACGGGCGGCTCTACCATCAAGGCCGTTCAGAAGGCCAAGGAGGCCGGGTTCAACGTGCTCAGAGTCGTAGCATTCCTGGACAGGGAAGAGGGCGGAGCCGAGAATATCGAGAAGGAGACCGGCGTGAAGGTCGATTCGATATTCACGATGAGCGACCTCCTCGAGGTGCACAAGAAGAAGCAGGAAGAAGAGGAGAAGGAAAAGAAGAAGCAGCAGGCCCTCAAGGAGAAGCCGGTATTCTGATACTGGGTCTTTATTGAATACATAAAGAGGCTGAGCCCTTATAGGGCCAGCCTCTTTTTTTATCAGGCTGCTGAAAGGGCACACTCCCTCTACCCTGGGGGAGAGGGTTGGGGTGAGGGGGGTGTCATTCTGAGCAAAGCGAAGAATCTGCTTTTGGTCCATTGCGAGCGTAGCGAAGCAATCTCAGGTTTTAAATCTCCTTTTACCCCTGCAATTCACTCCAGTCAGGGCGGGGAGAAAAGGATGAGATTGCTTCGTCGCTGATGCTCCTCGCAATGACAACGAGTGATTTTGTTCCCCTCCCATTAGGGATGGAGACTGAAAAGACTTGAAAGGAACTGCCATGCCGCTCTCTCCAAAAGACCGGATAATGTTCGCGCTCGATGTGCCTGATGTAGAGGGCGCGAAAAAATATGTCGACCTCCTCAAAGACCATGTGGGCGTCTTCAAGATAGGCCTGGAATTATTCGTGGCTTGCGGCCCGGAGGTCGTAAGGACTGTAAGGGAGAGGGGGGGGCGTGGAATATTCCTCGATCTCAAGTTCCACGACATACCCGAGACAGTGAAGGGGGCGATGCGGTCGGCGTCAGCCCTGGGCGCGGACTTTGTGACAGTCCATACCTCTGACGGCAGTTCCATATTGAAGGCCGCAGTTGAATCAGCAGGAAAAACAAAGGTGCTCGGCGTAACTGTACTCACGAGCCTGTCTAAAGAAGCCTTCCCAGAGGCAGGTATAGACGACAGCTTCACTCCCGAAAGTCTTGTCCTTCACAGGGCAAGGGCGGCCAAGGCCTCCGGGTGCGCTGGAATAGTCTGCTCAGGCCTTGAGGCAAAGGCAGTGCGTACGGCGCTGGGCCCTGACTTTCTCATCATAACGCCAGGCGTAAGGACTGCGGAGGACGCTGTCGGCGACCAGAAGAGAGTTGTTACTCCTTATGACGCGATATCGAACGGAGCTGATTATATCGTGGTGGGCAGGCCGATAAGGAATGCGAAGGACCCGGTCGAGGCGGC
>MGPL01000051.1:8976-9082 GCA_001797415.1 Deltaproteobacteria bacterium GWA2_55_10 | reverse complement strand
CGACGCTGCAATCTCATGAGATTGCTTCGCCTTCGGCTCGCAATGACAGGCGTATAGTTTCATTGCTAGGTTTGTTTTTTTAATCAACTTCGGGCATAAGGCGTAA
>MGPL01000051.1:0-8880 GCA_001797415.1 Deltaproteobacteria bacterium GWA2_55_10 | reverse complement strand
GTCATGCCGGAGTTTCCCACCCTGCCTATCACCTGGTTCTCCTTCACATACTGGCCCTTGGCTACCTTTACGCTTCCGTTCAAAAGGTGCGCCAGCAGTATGCTCGCGTCCTTGCATTCCAGTATAATATGGTTGCCTGCGGGGTTATTCTCGTTTACCTCGTGCGGCGCGTTATCTGGCACTCCGTCGGCTGCGAATGTGACCTTGCCTGAGCACGGGCTGTAGAGCACCTCTCCGAAAATCTTGTATGAAGGCAGCTCTGAGGGGAATAGCCCGCCAGCCCTGTTGCCTATAAGGTTGAGCTTCACGATATCCACTGCGTACCCTTCAGACTTCTCAGACCTGTGAAAGGGGTTCAGGAGCGGGCTTGCCCCGCCCTGGATGGCGTAGTACCTCCCGTCCTTCATGGGGAATGCGAGGTCAACCGGATTTTCCTTGTGGAACTTGCCTTTAATGGCCAGTACATCGAGGAGCAGGAATACCGCTATGATGATTATCCTCGGCCTGTAGCTTACGCGCCCATTGCTGTTACGCTTGCTGAATATGGCCCTCTCTTCGAGCCGCGGGAAGGTCCACAGGGCCGCCGCAACGAAGAGCGCCTTTACAACATACTTGAGCCAGATGCTCGCGAATGCCCACGGGCCTGCCAGGTCAAAAAAGACGACTATGGAGGCGGCCGCGAGCACGCGGACTATCCAATCGACTCGGCTCGTGAACTTGCCTTTCCAGAGCCATGCGATAGAAAGAAGCGGGAGCGCTATGGCCAGTATTATGAATATTGAGATGAGGACTGCGAGCATCGGAGAGGCTTACCTTTGTTGAAAAACTTTGATTTTTGTTTCAGGCTGCTCAAAAAGCTCCATATGCGAGGCGTCGAGGAATGAGGCGTACTCTTCATGTACGTCGCAGTAACGAGCTTCTGAAGCCAACAAAGCAGTTGGATTTTTTCAGCAGCCTGCTATCGTTTTTTGGCGTATCCTAGATAGTTTACTGAAGTATCGTTGGATATCTTGAACTCGAACCTCAGCGGGTCGTAGCTCATGCCCTTCAGCTCCATTATCTCGACTCCGTTCCGCTCGAGTATCTCCTTTAATAGAGACGGGCGGATGAACCTTTCATAGGAGTGCGTTCCGCGCGGCACCATTCCGAGCACGTCCTCTGCCATGAAGAGGGCCAGGAAGCGCGCCTTGAGCGTCTTGTTTATAGTGCCGAAGAAGAAGAGGCCGCCAGGCTTGAGCATGGAAAGGGCGTCTTTGAGAAATTTATCTATATCATCCACATGCTCTAATACCTCTGCGCAGACGATCAGATCGAACTGCGGCGAGTCGACAACGAGCTTCTCTACTGCCACGACCCGATAGTCTATATTGACGCCGGTCTCTGCCGCGTGTCTCTTTGCCGCTTCTATTGCAACGGGCGAGAGGTCTATGCCCACGACTTTCGCGCCTGCCTTGGCGAACTCCTCTGCGAGTATGCCGCCTCCGCAGCCGATATCAAGGACGGTCTTGCCGGAGAGATCACCGGCGCGCGAAGAGAAGTACCCGAAGCGGAGCGGGTTTATCCTGTGGAGCGAAATGAGCTTTCCTGCAGGGTTCCACCACTCCTGGCCGTATTGCTCGAATTTTTGCGATTCAGTCGTCATATCTTCAGTCCCCCTCACCCCGCGCTTCGCCCTCCCTCTCCCTGGTGGGGAGAGGGAGATAAGGGGAGGGTAAAAAGTATGTGTCAGTTTTTTTAAAATAAAGTCTGTCATTGCGAGGAGCGTAGCGACGCGGCAATCTAAAAGATGAGACTGCTTCGCCTGCTGCTCGCATTGACCCGGTTTCAGCTATTAAAACCCGTACTCCTTCCACTTCTTATCAACCAGCTCGGAGATCGTCTTGTCCATCTCCATCTTCTCGCCCCATTTGCGGGTTACCTCGGGCGGGTACTTGTTCGTTGCGTCCAGGCCCATCTTGCTGCCGAGGTTCTCTATTGGCGAGGAGAAATCGAGATAGTCGATCGGGGTCTTGTCGATAATAAGCGTGTCCCTCGCGGGATCCACGCGCGTGGCTATGGCCCAGATGACATCAGACCAGTTGTGCACGTCTATGTCGTCGTCGACCACGATAATGTATTTCACATACATGAACTGCTTCAACACGCCCCAGAGACCCATCATTATGCGCCGGGCGTGTCCGGGGTATTCCTTCTTTATCGAAACGACCGCTATCCTGTAGGAGACAGCCTCCATGGGAAGGCTGAAGTCCACGACCTCCGGGAACTGGAGCTTCAATGAGGGCAGGTAGAGCTTGTTCAGCACGGTCCCTATTACGGCATCCTCTTTGGGAGGCCTGCCCGTGATGGTCGTGAGATAATACGGATCTTTCCTGTGCGTTATGGCCTTGAGGTGGAATACGGGGAAGGGCTCTGCCGCGTTGTAGTAGCCCGTATGGTCGCCGAACGGCCCTTCCATGGCAAGGTCTCCGTGCCTTATCTCTCCCTCGAGGATTATCTCGGCAGTGGCAGGCACCTTTAGAGGTATGGTCTTGCACTCGACGAGCTCTATCGCTTTTTTGCGGAGCACCCCCGCGAAGTGGAACTCACCCACGTCCTCGGGCACAGGCGTAACGCCTGCTATGATGGTTGCGGGGTCTGCGCCGATCGCGACTGCCACGGGCATCGGCTTGCCAAGCTTTTCCCACTCCCTCTGGTGGGTCGCTCCGCCCCGGTGGGCAAGCCAGCGCATGATGGCGCGCTTCCTGTCGAGGTACTGCATCCTGTATACGCCGACATTGTACGGCCCGCCGTCAGGCGACTGCGTTATGACGAGCGGCCAGGTTATAAGGGGCGCGGCATCGCCGGGCCAGCATTTTATGATTGGGATGGTAGAGAGGTCAGCCGAATCCGTATGAACGACATCCTGGCACGGCCCGCTTTTCACGGTCTTTGGGCCGAGCGTCAGTATCTTGCCGAAGAAGGGTATCTTCTTTACGGCGTCCCATAGCCCATCAGGCGGCTGGGGCCGCTGGAGCGTGGCGATGAACTGGCCGATGTCCTTGAGCTCTTCCTCGCTTACGCCGAGGCCCAGGGCAACCCGTTCGGCCGTGCCGAAGAGGTTGCCGACTATCGGCATGCCGTGGCCTTTGACATTCTCAAAGACAACGGCAGGCCCTTTGGTCCTCACAAGCCTCTCCTGTATCTCGGCTATCTCAAGTACAGGGTCTACTTCGGCCTTTATGCGCTTAAGTAGAGATCGTCTTTCAAGCTCTGATATGAATTCCCTCAGGTCGTTGTATGGCATCTCAGTCTCACAGGTTCATGTCGATTGAAATAAAGAGGAGGATTATCCCTCCCAGCAGGGCGTTCGCCTCAAAGCCCTTGAATGCCGTCTGCCTTGTCGGGTTCTTCTTTACCTTTGCCACGACCGCAAGCAGGAGCAGGAGCGTTATCGCAAGCCCCGCCCAGAATACAGGGCCGAGCGCCATCAGGGAGGCAGCTCCGCCGAGCAGGACGGCAAAGCAGATGTAGCAGACCGATAGCGCCTTATAGACAGAGCTGCCGAAGAATATGGCGGTCGATTTCACTCCTATCCTCAGGTCGTCGTCCTTGTCCATGAGCGCGTATATGGTGTCATAGGCGGTTGCCCAGAAAATGTTTGCCAGGAATATCAGTATCGGCACAAGGCTTATCTCATCGCGAACCGCGCTCCACGCCATGACAGCGCCCCAGCCGAACGCCATGCCAAGGACGACCTGAGGAAAGTGGCTGAAGCGTTTTACAAATGGATAGATTGCCGCGAGCGCAATTCCCACGAAAGAGAGCATTATCGTGAGCCTGTTGAGCTGCAGCACCAGCGCGAACGCCGCAGCCGAGAGGGCGGTCATCACAATGATCGCCTCTATTACATTGAGCCTCTTGTTCGCCAGCGGCCTGTCTTTGGTCCTTTCGACATGGGGGTCAAAGCCCCTGTCTGCTATGTCGTTCATGATGCAGCCCGCGCTCCTCATTAGAAAGGTCCCTGCCACGAAGATTGCGAGTATATTGAAGTCCGGCCTTCCGTCAGCGGCAATGAAAAGGGACCAGAGCGTGGGCCAGAGTAGAAGAAGCGTGCCCTGCTGCCTCGGTAGCCTCATGAGGTCGGATATTGCCCGGAGCTTATGTATTGAGAGCGCGGAAACCATTTAATTACGGATCCCTGCGCCGATGAGCTCTGGGCTGAATATCTCTGTCACGGCCGCCTTTATTATCCAGCCGTGAGCGCCCCTGTTGAAAAGGATATACCTCCTCGCGAAAAGGGGCGTCTGCTCAGGCAGGTTCAGGTCTTTCGATGCCGCGGGGCAGCGCACTATGCCTATCTCAAGGCGCTCCTTGGCAAAGAGTACTCCGTTGGATGAGAGAACGCGGCCCAATGGTTCAGAGCCCTTTTCGTCGAGCGCGGCCTTGACAAAGCGGTCTATCATGTTCACTGGTATGAGAGTGCGCGCATAGAGAAGCCTCTTTTCGCCGGCGTTCAGCCAGACCTCTCTTTCGATGGCGTCGTTGCCAGGCCTTGCGCCCAGGAAATCCGCCTCTGCTGCAGATAAGGCAGTGGGGCCGTTGAAGCGTATCTCAGCCTCGACCCGCCCATCTGAGAGGAGCTCGAGCTCTGTCGTCATCGAGCCCTCCGAGAAAAGGAGCAGGAGCTGATGAGGCAGAAGCCCCTCCAAAAGAGGAATGTGGCGCGCCTCGAGCGCGTCTGTCCAATCCTTTATAAGCGTGTATGAGAAACCTGTTGCCATAACGGGTAAAATTACCATATAGAGGGCCTTTTGGTCAATAGAACGGGGTACCGCCATTTGAGGGGCACCTGACAGCTTGCTAAAAACTCCGATGTTTTCAGCAGCCCGGCTAAATGCAAAAAGCCGCATCCCTTTGCAGGGGTGCGGCTTTTGACCTGTAACGGGAGGGCCCTTAGCGGCCTTTTCCAGCGGCTTCCTTCTCTGTGTCGTACTGCTCGACCGGCAGCTCAGATGCCTTGAGGAAGGCATCGACGCTGTACTTGATGGCAGCGGCCGTGCTCTTGTTCTGGCTTCTCAGGATCTTGAGGAGCTTTCCAACGTAGATTATCTCGTCAGGGCTTAGAGAGCTGAAGTCCGTCGGCCTGGTGAACTCCTTGCCATAGGCCGAGGTCTCTTCAGCGGCCATCATGTAACCCTTTCTCTCGAATTCGCCGCCCTTGCCCGGCCTGTACATCTCGCCTTCGCCTGAGATGAGCCAATCTACTGAAAGGCCGTAGATATTTGCGAAGCGGAGCACCAGGTCCGTGGGCATCTCGCCCCGTTTCTTATAATTAGAAAGCGCCTGAGGGGTTACGCCAAGGACGCGCGCAACGGCGGAGTCGTTTTTGAGCTTACCGGCCCACCTCATCCTCTCGATGATATCGGAATAACTTACTCCCATTTAATTCCCCTTTCTTTTTATCTTTCTTCTTTGAAGCTAAATTCCAGATGAAACTGATTGATTTGGAACCCAGGGAGAAACAGGAAGTATTCGCGCAGAAGGAGAGCGGTATGACTTAAGAAAATCAGCGAATAGGACTGGCTTATGGCTTTCTCACCCGGTGTTAAGCTATCTCAGCGGCCCAATTGATAATTCAACTGATTATAGACCTTTTGAAAAATCCTGTCAACAGGTTTGATAAATATTACTTTCCTGAAATAATTCTAAACAGAGCTGGCCTGAATCTGCCCCCTTTGAATAAAAACGTCTTGAATATTGGGCCTTTAAGTAGATGGTGGGCGGTACAGGATTTGAACCTGTGACTTCCACCGTGTGAAGGTGGCACTCTGCCGCTGAGTTAACCGCCCGGCTTGAAATGAACATATATTCTACAGGCATAAGCCTGTGCCAGTCAAGAATTACCTTGAAGAGATGTGCCCTTAAAGGGTATATTTTCTTTAAATATAATAATGAGGATAGTGGGCCTGGACATAGGGAGAAAGACCATCGGAGTTGCGCTGAGCGACCCCGACGGCCTTATCGCGCAGCCCATTACCACCATTAAAAGGACCATGCTCTCCAGGGACATCGAAGAGGTCCTCAATATAGCCAGAGAGAATGCGGCGGAAAAGATAATAGCCGGGCTGCCCCTCAAGATGGACGGCAGCTCGAGCCCCCAGACCGAATTTGTGTTGAAGTTCCTTGACAAGCTCGGGAAGGCAACAGAATTACCCGTCGAGACCTGGGACGAGAGGCTCTCCACCGCGGCCGTGGAAAGGCTTCTCATAGAGAATGATATGTCCAGGGCCCGGAGAAAAGAAGTAGTCGATAAGCTTGCGGCATCGTATATCCTGCAGGGCTATCTGGATAGCTTGAGAAAGAGAGCTGAATAAAAGGGGGTTTATAACTCCGATTTTTTCAGGCTGCTCAAAAAGTTCCATATGCGAGGCCCCGGTTAAATCGGGGAGCGAGGAATGAGGCGTACTCTTCACGTACGCCGCAGTGACGAGTGACTTGACAAGCAGATATAGATTTTTTCAGCAGCCCGCAATCCCATGCGTAAACACATAGAGACACTAATAATCGTTCTTGTAGTGGGGCTCCTCCTGGCTGCCACGCACCTCTATATAACCTTTTATACCCCTCCTTCGGATGAAAGGGTATTAAAGACCGTTTCCATCGAGCGCGGCATGAGCTTCAGACTCATAGCCGAGGACCTGGAGAAGGCAGGGGTAGTGCGGGACGCGGAGAGCTTCGGCCTCGCGGCGCGCATCCTGGGCGCGTACAAGAAGGTCAAGGCCGGGGAGTACGAGTTCACCACCAACATGACCCCGATCGAGGTGCTCGAGCAGCTCGTAAAGGGAAAGATAAAGAGGTACTTCGTCACCATACCCGAGGGCTACAACGTCCGCGAGATAGCCGCGGCGCTGAAATCCGCCGGGCTTGTAGAGCCGGATGTCTTTGTTGCGAGGGCCCTTGACCCTGAGCTCGCCGAGTCCCTGGGCGTAGAGGGGCCCACGCTCGAAGGCTATCTCTTCCCGGATACCTACGAGTTCACCAGGGGCACGGCGCCGGACGAGATGATAGCCCGGATGGTCGAGAACTTCAAAAAGGTCTACTCCGAATACGAGGGCGAGGCCAGGGCCAGGAGAATGTCCATGCGCAAGGTAGTGACACTCGCCTCGATTATAGAGAAGGAGACCGGCGCGCCAGCCGAGCGCGAGATAATATCGTCCGTATTCCACAACAGGCTCAGGAAGGGGATAAAGCTCCAGAGCGACCCGACGGTCATCTACGGCATAGCCGGTTTTGACGGCAATATCACCAGGAGGCACCTCTCTATAAGGTCGCCCTATAATACATACGTGATCTACGGCCTGCCGCCCGGGCCCATAGCCAACCCCGGGAAAGAGTCGATAGGCGCGGCGCTGAGGCCCGCCAAGGCGGACTATATCTACTTTGTTTCCCGGAACGACGGCACGCACCAGTTCTCAAGGACCCTAAAGGAGCATAACGAGGCTGTCGAGGAGTTCCAGAGGCAGGCAAAGGCCGTGAAGGCGGAGGCGAAGGTGCAGGAGGTAGCCCAGGAAAAGACGCCGGAAGGAAGTAAGTAAGTAAGGGAGGCACTTCTCAGAATCATTTTTTTCTGTCATTGCGAGGAGCGAAGCGGCGCGCAATCTGAAAAGATGAGATTGCTTCGCCTGCGGCTCGCGATGACAGACGGAATGGCTGCTTACTACACCGGCCCGTCAGTATATCTTCCCCTCGAACCCGCTTGAGACTTTAACATTCCCGTCCCCGTCCACTATGACGCCTTCGACCCCTTCGAGCCTTTCTACGAGCTCCATCCCCTTCACCGGCCCCATCACGAATACGGCTGTAGAGAGCGCGTCGGCCATGGCCGGGGCCTGGGCCACAAGGGTGACGCTCTGAGTCCCTTGAGCCGGAAAGCCGGTCTTCGGGTCGAGTATATGGTGGTATCTGACGCCGTCCTTTTCAAAGTACCTCTCGTAATCGCCCGAGGTCGGGACAGCGCCGTTATATACGTATGCCTCTCCGAGCAGCCCCCCTTTTTTTCTCGGGTGCTGGATGCCTATGGTAAAGGGCTCCTCGCGGCCCTCCTGGAATACGAACATATCGCCACCGGCATGCACTATGCCGCGCCTTACGCCGTGCGCCTTCAGTACCTCAGCAGCCCTGCCTGCTATGTAGCCTTTGGCCACGCCGCCCAGGTTTAACGCCATGCCGCGCTTGGCGAGGCCGGCCTTGCCCGCTGCCTCGTCCACGACGACGCCCCTGTAATCGACAAGGGGCAGTAGCCTTTGCAGATCATCCTGTGAAGGCACTATCCCTTTTTCGCCTGAGGGGCCCCAGACGCCTGCGAGCACGCCGACGGTCGGGTCAAACGCGCCGCTTGAGAGTAGAGAGACCTTGAGCCCTGCCTTTACGGCAGCTATGACCTCAGGCGCTACCTCGACCGTCGCCTCTCCGGCGCTCCGGTTTATCCTCGAGAGGTCGCTCTCCGGCCTGTACGAGCTCAAGAGCGCTTCGAGCCTCTCTATCTCGGCAAAGGCGGCCTCGGCAGCCTCGTCGTACCTGGTCTGGTCGCCTTTCATGAGCGTAAGCTCGACGACAGTGCCCATCGCTGATCTGGTGTAGTTGACGCTTTCCGTTGGCTTGCGCGAGTTGATGAAGTACGCGGCCGCGAGGAGGGTGATGACCGAGGCGGAGATAATTATGTAGGTAGAGAACCGTTGTTTAGGCATTGTGTTTTAGCTTGCAGATATTATGGGCAATTCAGGCCGCTCAAAAACAAAGAGCCGGGCCTCAGGCCCGGCTCTTGGATGATTCAGTCTGGAAGCCGCGTTAGAATTCCTCTTCCTCGGACTCTGTGCGCTCAAGGATACCCAGGCCGGTATC
>MGPL01000050.1:984-6624 GCA_001797415.1 Deltaproteobacteria bacterium GWA2_55_10 | reverse complement strand
GATGTTTTTTGGGACTCCTTATATCTTCTATATGATAATCCAGCCGGGCCAGGCGAATATTTATGCGCTCTTCCTTTCAGCGCTCCTGGTCTATATCCTTCTGGAACTGGACTTGACAGCGGCACGGTCCTGGGTTGTCCCTGGCTTTCTGTTATCGGTCTCTTTTCTTACCAAGGTCGATCTCTGGCCTATGGCCGGTCTGGCCGCGTTGGTCTTCTTTGAACATTTGAGGAGCAAAAAAGCGGGATGGCGTCATCTGATGTGGTTCGGCCTGTCTTTTATGGTGCTTTTTGCGTTCAAGTTCGGCAATGACTTTTTGAAGTTCGGGCACATCCTCTCGAATGAGCTGTCCGTGGTGAATTCGAGCGGCTTTTATTTCTTTACGCAGCTCTTCTCGCCTTTCCGGGGCTACTTCATTTATTCTCCCGTATTCCTGTTTGCAATGTTGGCAGGGTTGTGGGTTTTACTCTTCCGCCGCGGCCAGCCGGAGTCATTTGGCACGCGCGGGCCGCTCATCCTGTGGGGGATGTTTTTCATAATAATCATAAAGCTCTTTATCATCTCTTTCCGGTTCAACTGGAACGGCGGCACCTACGGCGGGCGGATACTGCTGACTGAGGTCCCGTTCTTTGCCGTGTTCCTCGCGGTTTTCCTGAAAGGTCTTCGCGGCTGGGGCCTGCGAGTTGCATTCAGCGTCCTATGTGTGATGCTCATCTGGAATATTCTCAAAATAGCGGAATTCATGACATTCCTTGAGCCTCGTAATTTCATTTCCTATGTGGATTTTGCCAACGGATGGGCCGCGTTGCATGGACTTTACGCTTTTATCCTGAAAAATATCGGGCTCGCCGCGAGCATCGAAAAAATAGGCCTGCTCGCGTTTCTTCTGGCCGTTGCGGCCCCGTTTATTTATCTGCTTCGAAGGGTGCGGGTGCGCCATGCTGTCGCCGGCTTTGTCTTCTACTGCGCGGCTGCCTATGCGGCGATCTCGGTTATGAATTACGTGAACAACGGCCGGAACGCGGAGCTGCTGAGGGGATATGTCGAGGCAGGAGAGATGGTGGTAATAAAGCCGCACCTTTTTACCATGGAGGAGAACATCGGCTCAGTGAACGAGCAGATGGAGTTCTATGAGTCCATAGGCGATGAAAAAGAGGTCCGGAAGCTGATGTTCCTGAGGGAATCCCTCTTCGAGCACACCGATGATGAGTTCAGAAGGGCAAGGCCCAGCCTGTTTTGAGGGGGGTAAAACGAGTAATGTCGCAAAAAGGCGTATCGGTCGTACTTCCGACCTACAATGAAAAAGACAATATAAGGGAGCTCGCCCGAAGGATACTCGATTCCGTGAAGGGGAGTGTCGAGGTCGTGGTCGTGGACGACGACTCGCCTGACCTCACATGGAAAGCCGTCAAGGAAATGGGAGATCCCCGTGTCCGTGTCATACGCAGGACGGACGAAAAGGGGCTTACGTCCGCGATAATGCGCGGCGTAGTCGAGAGCCGTTATGGCATCGTGGTGTGGATGGACGCGGACCTTTCCATGCCGCCTGAGAAGATAAACGAACTGCTTTCCGGCCTTACCCACCACGACATCGCCATCGGCTCGCGCTACTCAAAGGGCGGCAAGGACCTGGGCGACACCCGTACCGCCGTTTTTATGAGCCGCACGCTGGGCCTCGTTGCCAGGGCCGTCCTGAACGTACCTGTCACGGACCTCAATACCGGTTTTGTGGCTGCAAGGAAGAAGCTCGTGGAGGAACTGGGCTTTAGGGGCGACTATGGGGAGTACTGCCTTGATTTTCTGTACCGCGCCTACAAGTTGGGCTATAGCATTGTCGAGGTGCCGTACGTCTGCGTGCCCAGGATAAAAGGCGAGTCAAAGACGGCGACCAATCTACTCGGCTTCTTTGTGCGCGGCAGAAAGTACATATACTCGATGTTGAGACTGAGGTTCTCGAATCGTGGATAGCGGCATAAAGCTCTTGAATACTGCGGGGTTATATAGTAGATTGAGTGCTGCTGAACTCGCATTTCAAGTCCTTCATCGCTTCTGTACTCGTATCTTTAAGGCATTTACTGCTACTACTTATTAAAGGTGGGTTACGGGTATGCTCAAAAAGACCATCCAGCCTGAAAACTATGTCCCCGAAGAAAAGCTCCTCAAAGTAATTCCGGACAAGGACCCGGAGATCAAGATAAGCCTCAAGCGCATTCCGGTAGTCGAGAAGACCGGGAAGATGATCCCTGTCTGCGAGCCTACGCTCCAGGGGAACGAGCTCAAGTATTTGACTGAGTGCGTTGAGACGAACTGGATATCGTCAACGGGCCGGAAGATAATCCAGTTCGAAGAGGCGTTTGCCAGGGCAGTGGGCGCCAAATACGGCATCTCGTGCACGAACGGCACTACCGCGCTGCAGCTTGCCCTGTACGTCGCCGGGGTCGGGCCGGGAGACGAGGTCATCATTCCCACGTTCACCATGATAGCCACCGCGAACGTCATCACCCACCTGGGCGCGAAACCCGTGCTCGTGGACGCTGACCCGTACACGTACACCATGGACGTGAACAGGATAGAGGAGAAGATAACCGGAAAGACAAAGGCCGTTGTGCCGGTCGACATATACGGTCATCCGTGCGACATGGACCCCATACTCGATATCGCCGAAAGGCGCGGCCTCGCGGTCATCGAAGACGCGGCCGAGGCGCACGGCGCGGCCTATCGCGGCAGAAAGATAGGCTCTATATCCGACGCCACGACTTTCAGCTTTTACGCCAACAAGATAATCACGACCGGCGAGGGAGGCATGATAACCACGGACAGCCGGGAATTCTACGACAAGGCCAGGAACATAAGGGACCACGCCTTTTCCGAGGAAAGGCACTTCTGGCACAAGTACGTGGGCTTCAACTTCCGGATGACAAACCTGCAGGCCGCAATAGGACTCGCGCAGGTAGAGCGTTTTGACGAGCTTGTCGAATCACGCATAAGAAACGCCGCCCGGTACAACGCTCTTCTGAAGGGCCTCTCCGGCCTTACGCTTCCTCCCCAGGCTGAGAGCGTAAAGAACGTCTTCTGGATGTACGCCATCCTCGTGGAGGACGATTTCGGGATGAACAGGGACGAGCTCAGGAAGCAGCTCGCCGAGCGCGGCATAGAGACGAGGACGTTTTTCATACCCATGCACCTCCAGCCCATCTATCACGGGAAATATGCCGGGCAGTCCTATCCTGTTTCCGAGTCCCTTTGCTCCAGGGGCATGTATCTGCCATCTTCGTCCGGCCTCGCCGAGGACGACCTCAACTATATCTGCGCGGCCATAAAGGAGATCAAAGAGGGCGCGCGCCGTTGACATGGACGAACGGGAATATGGAAAGATGTACGAGCTGGAGAGCTCCCATTGGTGGTTCAGGGGGGGGCACGAAATCCTCCTCGGTTTCTTCAAAAGGTTGCCTGCGGAAGACCGGAGGAAGATACTTGACGTGGGCTGCGGCACCGGAGGGCTGCTGGCCAGGCTAGGTGAATACGGGAGTCCTTACGGCATTGATTTTTCACCGGCGGCGATAGGGTACTGCAGAAAAAGAGGGCTTACCAAGCTCGTCCGGGGGACCGCGGAAGCCATGCCCTTTCAGGACGGGACCTTTGATGTCATAACCGCCGTTGATGTTTTCTACCACCGCAACATCCGGGACGACGAGACGGTATTAAGAGAGCTGGCAAGGACGCTCAAAAAGGGCGGCCGCCTGTTTTTAAGAGAACCTGCCCTGATGTTCCTTTACGGCCCCCATGACGAATCGATGCACGGCAAGACGCGCTATAACGCCGCGGAGATAAGGGAGCTTCTGGCCTCCTGCGGTCTTGTAATAGAAAGACTCTCCTATTTGAATTTCCTCCTTTTCCCCCTGATCCTCGTCTACAGGCTGTTTAAGAAACTGAGCGGAATCAAATCCGAGTCAGATGTGCGAAGGGTCAACCCGGTACTCAACACGGTCTTTTATCTCGTCCTCAAGCTCGAAGGCTGGCTGCTGATGAGGTTCGACCTCCCTGTCGGGAGTTCAATCCTCTGCATCGCGAAAAAACCATAGGCAAGCCGCCTTACAGCCCTTCAGCGCACCCTTTTCATTTATCAGGATTTATAGTTCGAAGATGGCGAGGAAGCCGTTTATCTGACCCTTGAGCTGGTCGAGGGACCGTATGGAGAGGAGCCTTCTCAGTATGTAAGAAGGCCTGAGATAGAAGCCCTTGTACATCTTGTCGAGGTATTTCCTGTACGCGTCCTTGTCGATGCTCTCGGGCACGTACATAAGGGCCGAATGGTCGAGTATGCTGGATTTCTGCGTGAAATCGAACTTATACCCTTTTGAGGTGAGAGAATTGTAGAGTTCGGTCCCGGGCAGCGGAACGAACTTGTTGAAGTGGGCGTAATCGACCTTGAGCCTCTTGGCGAACTCAAGGGTCTTTTTCATGCTCTCAAGCGTCTCGCCCGGGGTGCCTACTATGAAGTCGGCCCTGACGCTTAAGCCCACCTCTTGCGCCCACCTTGTGGCCTGCTCGCTCTGCGCTACGGTGATGCCCTTGCTCAGGAGTTTCAGCATCCGGTCGTCGCCTGATTCAAGGCCTTAAAGCACTTGCCAGCAGCCGGCCTTCTTCATCCTTTTGAGCATCTCCAGCGTGACCGAGCTGACCCTTGTCAGGCATGTCCAGGGGATGTCTATCTTCCTTCTTTCAAACTCGTCGCATATCTCGAAGACCCGCTTTTTGTTCATCGTCAGCGTGTCGTCAAAAAACCTTATTTCCCTGGCGCCGTGCTTCTTTATCAGCTCTTCTACCTCGTCCATCACGTTCCCGGCGCTCCTCACCCTGTATGTGGTGCCGAAGACGGCGCGGTCGCAGAACGTGCATTGGAAGGGGCAGCCCCTCGACGTTATCATCGCGCCGAGCGGCAGTCTCCTGTAGGATGCCGGGGTAGGCCTGTATGCAGAAAGAGGGGGCAGCAGGTGCCTGGCCGGGAAGGGCAGGGTGTCCAGGTCTTTTATAAAGGGACGCCTGTCGGTGAAGGCGATTTTGCCGCCCTCCTTGAAGACTATCCCCTGGATGTCGCCCAGGTTCCTGCGCCCGTGCTCCTCGATATGCCTTATAAGCTCTACGAAAGTAGCTTCACCTTCGCCCAGGACGCCCGCGTCAAACGGAGCGGAGGCCATAGCCTCACTGGGCAGCGCGGTAAGGTGAGCGCCGCCGGCTACGATAAAAGCATCGGGCAGAAGGTCCCGGACGGTCCGGGCCGCCTGGTACATGCTCATGGAGGAAGGGGTCGTGCCTGTTATGCCGACCACGTCAGGGCGCTCTCTTTTGAGAGCTTCCATGAACTCGGAATGGGATGTGCCGACGTTGCAGTCGAAGATCTTTACCTCATAGCCGGCCTTCTCCACCGAAGCGGCAATGTAGGCGAGCCCGAGGGCGGGGATGACGTTCAATACCCGCTGGATGCTCTTGCTTCCGCCGACGGAAAGTTCTTCTTCAAAAGGAGGGTCTACGAGTACTATCTTCATACGGATTTTGTCTGTATTTTATGTCAACGGCTCCTGAATGGCAATAAAAAAGGGACCTGGGGGCATGGGCCGCCGCCTTTTTTGCGGCTTGTTT
>MGPL01000050.1:0-978 GCA_001797415.1 Deltaproteobacteria bacterium GWA2_55_10 | reverse complement strand
TGAAAAAAACGTATAAAAATCATGTGATGACCGGAAATGGAAGAAACCTGAACCTGCTTTTTGGCGCGCTTGCGGCTCTCCTGTTCCTCCTCTTTTGCGTAAGCCTCTTCAAGCATATCTCTTATCCGCTGCTCTGGAACGACGAGGGCGACACGGCCATGTTCGCGAACCGGGTGGTGGAGTACGGCTATCCCAAGGTACACGACGGCAAGAACGTGCTCTATGTCCATTTCATCGACATGCAGCTGGGCGTAAACGAGCATGACATGTTCACCGCCGACCCGCTCCTGTGCTATTACTGGGCGGCCCCCGGCGCGTGGCTCGCCAAAGGGACCGAAGACATCTACATGAAGACGCTCCTCATGAGGGCCCCTTTCGCGGCTACAGGGCTTCTCGGGATGATCATTTTGGCGCTGGCCGGCGCGCTCCTGTTTGAGAAGGGCCGTCCCCGGAGGCTCCTTTTCTACGCGCTCTTTTTTCTCTTTGGGGTCCTCTCGGTCTCGCTGGCGCTGCACCTCAGAGAGGCCCGCTATTACTCGCCCGTGATGCTGTTATCCGCCTGCATACTCTACGTCTTCATAAAGCACAGGCTGCTCGGCCGGCTGGGATTCAAAACTTACGCCGCGGTTTCAGTAAGCATGCTATTTCTCATGTTCAACGCATTTTACCCGACCTATGCCGCGTTCATGGGCGCCGTCGGCCTTTACGAATTCATTGAGCTCATAAAAAGGATGCGCGCGTCAAAAGGGCCAGGCAGGGCCTTCGCGCTGCCGGGGATGAAAGACCTCAAGCCCTTCGTGCCGCTGCTCGCGTCGGTACTGACTATAATCCCGCTTGTATTATATTTCAGGTTTATGGAGGTCGCGCGGGCGGCGTCCGCGATATATAAGTTCAGGCCGGAGATATACATCGACCACGTCGCCACCGTAATCGGTTACTTCGCAAGGTTCGAGTTTCTCTTTCTGGCGCTCTTCATCA
>MGPL01000049.1:14845-18837 GCA_001797415.1 Deltaproteobacteria bacterium GWA2_55_10 | reverse complement strand
CGCAATCCGTGATTTTGAATATGCCCTGACCTCTTTTAATTTTTCGTGTCTGAATTAAATCAGGAGGCCTATGAAAATCTTTTTACTCACGCTCGTGCTGGCAATCACCTCCTGCGCCGCACCGATGAGTTTCTCGGACATGCCCCTATCAAGATACGACAAGAACACCGAATACGGCATAAAAGACCGGACCGATGGTTTCGATATAGCCGTGTTATATTCGAAGTATGAGCTTATACCCGCAAGTGATGCTGTCGCGATGGCGTGCAAATCTTCCCTCACTTCAATCGCATGGGAAGTGAGCGAAAAGAAGGGCAGGCAAATAGCGCCCATTAACGAGCAAACGATTAAAATTTCTATGGGGCGTAATGGCCTCTCAGGTATGACATCCTGCCGGGCATTTGCCACGGCTAAATGGAAGTAATCAGGAGCCTTATTTGAGAATCCTTTTGCTCGCTCTTATTCTCCTCCTCCCCTCCCTCGCCCTCGCCGGTGAGCGCCTTCATTTGGAGAAGGAGTACCAGGCCGCCTGGTGCACCGAGGGAACGATGGAGTTCGTGCTCGACGACAAGGCGCGCGTAGACTGCCTTACAGACGAGTACGCTGTTGAATTTGACTTTGCTAACAAATGGGCCGAAGCAGTGGGGCAGGCCCTTTACTACGGAATCAAGACCGAGCGTAAACCCGGCATCGTCCTGATACTAGAGAAGGATACCGACAAGGGATATCTTGAGCGCCTTCAGACCGTGGCAGAAAAGTTCAACCTGAAAGTTTGGACAGTAACCCCGGAGCTCATGCGTTCTTGCCAGCAGAACCGGATGCAATAAGAAATGCATCCGGCAATGTCAAAAGCGTTTCCTGCTCTTGCCTGGGTAATTGCTTAAAGCCCTGAACGAGCCTGTGCAGCGGCGATGCTTTTGGAAATCTTTTAAAAGGATTCTTCGCGGACATTACTATGATCTTCCCCTTCCCCATGCTGCAGCCTCCTTTAAGAGTTATACAGTATGCTGTATGTTTTCTACCCTTAATTTAGTAAGCGGCTGATTTGTTTAGATTATATAAGAGGAATTATTCTGCTTTCCAAGCAGAGTAAAATCTGAGGAGTAAAAAGGATAAGTAGATGTCTACCGTTTTAGCGATACTAAAGGAAATAGCTCAAGCGCCGGGCCTGCTGAAAGAGCTTTATGGTGATTTGGCCAAACCCGGAGTTTCCCAGGTTGGAAAGGCTCTTGGCTCTGTTCTTGGTCTCGGGAATACGATTTTATGGCCTATAACCTTAATGAATGAGAAAGCAAATATCGCTCTCAAAAGAAATCTTGAAAAATATAGAGAGCAAATTAAAGAAGTACCAGAAGATGAACTGACCGAGGTTCCACCTGAGATTGGTGTTCCCATTACTGAAAAATTGAGTTATGTGACAAATGAGGAGCTATCAAATTTATATGTCAATCTTTTAGCAAAGGCTTCCACATTTAAGACAGCTGAAAGTGCCCACCCGAGTTTCGTAAATATTATAAACAATTTATCTCCAGATGAGGCTTTATTATTAGAGCAATTTAGAGACACAGATGCATTACCATACGTGGAAGCACGTTTAGTAAAAAAGGATAATAGAAACCAATGGCTGACAGTTGCTGAACTCTTAACGGATTTAAGAGTAGATAAGCTGGCATTCCCAGACAATCTAATTTCATATTTGAGTAATTTCGAA
The DNA here is from genome assembly GCA_001797415.1 of Deltaproteobacteria bacterium GWA2_55_10. Taxonomy (GTDB): domain Bacteria; phylum Desulfobacterota; class GWC2-55-46; order GWC2-55-46; family GWC2-55-46; genus UBA5799. The sequence goes on along the minus strand of MGPL01000049.1, from coordinate 17,126 downwards.
GGTCTTGGCCTTATAAAAATTCGCAAAGACATTTTTATTGTCAATGATGCCCTATATGACCCAATTGAAAAGAGAAACCTTCCACTTTTCGATCTAATTCAATACAGCAAGGAAACCCACGAGCCTGAATTAAAACGCCGCAAAATTGAGATCACATCTTTTGGACAGCTCTTTATAAAAGCGTGCCTATCAAGTTTAAAGGACCAAATTCAGCAAGAGAATTGACGTATGCATAGTGAAGAGCCATTAACAGAATCCGCAAAAGCTGTTCAAGAAGTCGCGAAGACTTCAGGGAAAGCCATAGACGGAGCAAGGGAGTTTGGAGGCTTTATCGCCAAGTACATTGGAGGTACTGTCGAACAGGCATTAGGAATATTTGAGGACAAACTCAAATATTACCGTTTTGAAAATCAAATCAGATTGATGCAAAGGGCCTCTCAATTACTCAAGGAAATTGGTTTATCAGCACCCACGAGACCAATTCCTTTAAAGTTTGCAATCCCTCTGCTCGAGGCTGCTTCGCTTGAAGATGATATTTATTTGCAGGACCTTTGGGCCAATCTTCTGGTGAACGCAGCGAATAATGAGAGCTGCATGAATTTCAAAAATTCATATATCGAAATTTTAAAAAGCTTAACTCCTATGGAAGCTCTCATTCTAAAGAAAATATATTCTCAGCCTTATGAAGTGATGCAACACAATGGAGTTATAACCGAAGGACTTCCAGAAGAGATAAGACTTGCGAACCAAATCGAACGACTTAATCCTTTGGAACCAAAGGAAGAGATACAATTGGCACTTTCAAATTTAGCAAGATTAGGATGTATAAATCCTACAAGGACATGGGGTGGCGGGGAATTATTTTCAAAAGTCAATCCAACACTATTGGGAAAATTCTTTGTGGAGGCATGTACTTTACAGAAAAGACATTCCCAATAAAGCCTAAGGGAATTGGGATGTAAAAGGGACTGCCCTTACAGCCGGAATATTTTCAACGGTATCTGCGCGACAAACCTCAACCCTTGAGGAGAGATAAGTCCCCTAAGCAAGACCGAGTTTTTTTGCGAGCTTTGAATCGGCGAGATAAAATTCTTCTTTAGTAAGACCGGATTGTTCAATCATCGATCGCATAAGGAAGTCAGAATACTGGTCTGTATCCCTGGAGAGTTTTTTAACTGTGACGATTCGTCTTTGCCCATTAATGTATGCTTCCCATTGTGTATGGGATGATCCGCTGCCTGCTTTCTTTTTCAAGAAACCAAGAGCTGTAAGAATTGCTTCGACTTGAGGACGAGTTAAGAGCGGGAATTTCCGGCCCATTTAGCAGTGAGCACTGCCGCCGGAAAGATGAAAGGGTATAGCTTCTTCAAATGCCCGCCTCGATTTGATAGAACGGACCTTGCTCATTAAATAGATGCCATAATAGGTGGCACGGTCACGGATGGGGCTTTTCCGCTTCAGCAAAGAGGGAATGGAGGCCTTATCCTCGGTGTCCAAAACAGCATCGATATAGCCAGTGATAGCCTCCTCCAAGGACTTTTTGACCTTTAACAAGGAGTTCTCTTCTTCAGCGATATTCAAATCGATACACTTCGCAACCCATGTACCGCGAGAAGTACGATATGCATAACAACGTAGAATCAAATTTTGAGGCTTCATAGGAGCATCCTCCTTTAAATGAAACAGGAGTTGATCAAGGACACAACCACCCAGAGACACTATTTATAGCATCGGCCTTTTTGTCCGAGACTTTATTAAAAGTATATCAGATTAAAGAAAGGAAGGAATTTTTAGTCAACATCGCCGCCCCAGTGAGATTTATATTATACAAAATCCGTCAAAATCGTCAATAACTAATTTGTTTAAATTTATACTTTATGTTACTACAGCAGATCTATCTCCTTGTGCGTCTCTTCTATCGGGATATGGGCGTAGTGCTTCGTGGTCACATCCACGCTTGAATGCCCCAGGTACTTGCTGACGAGGTAGACAGAAACCTTCCGGCGCAGAAGATGGCTTCCGAAGGTCTCGCGCATGGTCTGGATGTTGATATTGTCGAGCCTGGAATCCTCTGCGACCTTCATAAACTCACGGTAAAGATTGTTTTTCCACGGCACGCCTGAGGGCGTTGGGAACACCCAGCGGTTCCTTTTCGGCAAGTCCCTCAATATCTCTTTGAGCTTACTGTTAATCGGGATACTGCGCTCTTCGCAGTCCTTTATCTTGTTCTCGGGCTTCGAGCGTATGCTGATTACATTCCTGTCGAAATCAACATCAGCCC
>MGPL01000049.1:12521-14822 GCA_001797415.1 Deltaproteobacteria bacterium GWA2_55_10 | reverse complement strand
GCTCGATGCGCTCGACATCATTGGCAGGGTTCTCTCGGCAGTAACCCTTTTTGATGCAGAAGTTCAGAAAGGACTTTATAACTTTCAGGTCCTTATTGGCGCCGGCCAGTGACTCCTTTACGCGCTTGTGATAGTGCCTCTCGATTGCGCCCTGGCTGAGCTCCTCCGGCTTTAGTACGCCGCCAGAGCCTTCTTCGAGATAGGCCTTGAACCGATTGAGAGCGCCTTTCCTCTCGCGTATAGTTTCCTTTGACCGGCCAGCGTTGCCGATCTCAATGTACTCCTCGACGGCCTCGGACAGGTCTTTGTTTATTATCAGGAGGGTAGACTTATGACGGCTCCGGGCCTCCCTGTGCTGATACTCGGCAAGAAGGGTTTTGGCTGCATCGCGCGAGCTCACATTTAAAGACTTCTGAAAGCTCTGACCGCCCTCTTTCCAGCCTACCCAAAAGTATTTTCCGCGCTTATAGATGTACGCCATGATTGTAAGTACAGTGTAAGTTCAAAAGGTGAATTTGTGGGATTCAGCGGGAATTATAGGGAAGAATCGGGATGAAGTCAACGAGGATTAAGGGAGAGAAAAAGCGAGTATTTTCTGAGAATTACGGCTTTTGCTTGGGTTTTTACTTGGTGGCGGCGGGTGGAGTCGAACCACCGACGCGGGGCTTATGAGACCCCTGCTCTGCCAACTGAGCTACGCCGCCGTTTGTGGGAAGTGGTGCGCTGGTGAAAATTGCAGACTGACGATTATAGCGAAATCTTATGCGAAAGTATATAACTTTTTAACTCTCCGAAGAGCCTTTCCGTACCGGTCACGACCAGCATGGTGACCTCGTCCGCGCCGTCGCCGTCAAGGTCGTCAATGACAAAGTCAGCCACATAGCCCTCAACCGCCTTTGTGCGCCAGTTCTCCGCCGTGGTGCCTCCGACCTTATCCCATGAAAGGCTTATTATCTCGCCGGTCTTGAAGGACATAGGGGTCTTGGCGCTCCTGCCCAGGCCGCCGGGCGTGTTCTTCTTTATGAAAAGCTCCCTTTTGCCGTCCTTGTCCCTGTCAGCGTGGAAGAACCTGCCTTCCACAGGTATCGGCTCCGCACGTTCTTCCTTGCGGGCTATATAATTAAGCGTGCCGCCGTAGAAGTCCGCGCTCCTGTACCCGGAGCTCCAGCCCTTGCCGTCATCTTTCCTGGCATAGACCTTCAGATAATCCCTCTCGTCGAGGGTTACAAGGTCGAACGAACCTGTTTGGGTAAAATCAAAGGCCTCGAACCTGTAGAGGTCCACCTTCTTCGGCAGCTCGATCTCAAACTTGCCCTTCTCTACTATTCTGCCGCCCTCCCTGGCAAGCACCTTGATTTCTCCGAAGAGCCCGTCTATGTCCCTGAACCGCTGGCCCACGAGGACCGGCTCGTCTGAACCGACCTGGACCGTCCTCAGTAGCCAGCCGATGTTGCCGGCCGTGATCTTGTACGCGCCGTCTTTGTATTCAAGTATCGAGCTTGCGGCCTTGTTCTCCTCCAGCCTCGATATGTAGGCCTCGGCTGCGCCGTCCCTGTCAGCGTCAAACGAAAAAACCGTTATATTGGAGCCTTTCTTGTCCTCTATCTCCTGCAGGACCTGAAAGCCGTTGTCCCTGTACGCGCCGACTACTATCTTATGCTCTGAGACGAGCACCAGTTCCTTCTTGCCGTCCTTATCCAAATCAGCGGCTGTCATTGCCGAATACATGCCCTCTATCTTCTGGCTCCTCCAGACAACCGGCCTTGCCTGCTCGGGCTTGGGCTTGATGATGAAATCGTCCTGGGCCGCCACATCTGCCGGAGCTGCCGCTGCCTGGACCTTGCCTGTTGTGCCGGTTATAACCATTTCAGGCTCTACCTTTTCAACAGGCGCAGATGCCTTCACAGGGCTAAGGGACGAGAGAACGCCCGATGCAAGCTTGTCAGTGAGTTTGATGACCGATTCAATGCCGGTCGACTGCTCGGTAAACGGGGCGGCCTCGCCTGTCGAGGGATTTATAAGCCTGGCATCCATGCTGACCGCGTTGCCGAAGACCGTAATGCTTCCGAACAGCACGAAATCCGCGTTGAGCTTCTTGCCTGCCTCAATGGCCGCGCTCTCCGTCGTTGCCGCCTTGCCTCCAAGCGCTGCCCTGACAAGGTCAGGCCTTACGAGCTCTACCGACCCGCCGAGGCGCGAAGCGAGCATGTCGGCCATCGCGCTCTTGACGAATTCCATGTCGCCCGCCGCGTTTACGGTCCAGGGCAGGAGCGCGACTTTTTTAAGGGCTGGCTTCCCCGC
>MGPL01000049.1:11363-12428 GCA_001797415.1 Deltaproteobacteria bacterium GWA2_55_10 | reverse complement strand
CTGTTATTTTACCGAAGCGAAAAACAGAGTCAAAGTTCAGGCGCCAAGCCTGAAGTGGACGAGCCTCTCTACGGCCTCGCCTCCCTTTAAATGCTTCTCTATAAGCTCATCTATATCGGACATCGTTAAATTTTTATACCAGACCCCTTCGGGGTAGACCACGGCTGCCGGAGAGTACTGGCCCTCGACCTCTGATTCTTTGCAGACCCCGAAGCAGCCTGACCTCGACACCTTCACCTCTCCCTTGAGTCCGAGCGCCTTTACCTTCTCCCTGAGTTTCTCATAGACCTCCTCAGAGCCTTTTGCGGCGCACCTCTTGCCAAGACAGATGAACAGATGGAGCCTGTATGGTTTCACGGGAATTTCCTCCACGCCCTTGCGTTTACAGTAGAATATAATCCGATTTCAGCGAGATAGAATCAAGCGGAATCGCAACGGGCTTTATTAATTCCGGGCTCGTTGGTATAATCTTGCCTGAATACCTGGGAGGCCTTAAGCTTGCCACAAAGGGAATACGAGCTCACCTATAAGGGCAAAACGCCTGAATCAAGCGTCCTCTCGATAGAGCCGACGGCGCTTACCCTTATGAAGTCGTTCTGCGGCAAAAAGAACGGCTGGGCAAACCTCCTCGTATCCGGAGACAACCTGCACGGCCTGGCTGCCCTTGTCGCGGCCAAGAAAAAGGGCCGAATAAAGTGCGCCGACGGCTCTCCTGGCGCAAGGCTTATCTATATAGACCCTCCCTTTGCCACCAACCTCGAGTTCCGGGGCAAACAAAGACAGAAGGCATACAAGGACAAGATAATAGGGGCCGAGTTCGTGGAGTTCATCCGCGCCAGGCTCATACTGCTGAGAGAGATCCTTACGGAAGACGGCAGCATATTCGTCCACCTCGACTGGAAGAAGGCCCACTATATAAAGGTAGTCATGGACGAGGTCTTCGGAGAGGAGAACTTCCTGAACGATATAATATGGAGCTACGGGGGCCGGGGGGCAAAGGCCATAGCAGGCCAGTTCTCGCGCAACCACGACATCATATTATGGTACAAGTTGGGCGGAAAGCAC
>MGPL01000049.1:10603-11340 GCA_001797415.1 Deltaproteobacteria bacterium GWA2_55_10 | reverse complement strand
AAAAAGGGTGCATAAAAAGGGCAGCGGCTTCAAAAAGGACGAAGAGGGCCGATGGTTCAAGACCTCGCCAAGGGGAGACTACACGGACGAGAGCATCAGAGCCCTTGCCAAAGAGGGCAGGATCTATAAAACGAAAAACGGCAGCATAAGGATAAAATATTTCCTCCGCGAAGACGGGGACTATCTTATAGAGGACAAGCTCGTGGGAGACGTCTGGGACGATATCCCAGACGCGATGCACCTCTCGGAATCAGAAAAGACCGGATACCCCACGCAGAAACCCGAGGCGCTGCTCTCCCGCATAATAAGCGCTGCCTCGAAGCCGGGGGATATCGTCCTCGACGCGTTCGCGGGCGCGGGCACTACGCCATGTGCCGCTGAAAAGCTCGGCAGAAGGTGGGTGGGCATGGACTCCGGCGCTTTGGCCGTTCATACGATAGAGAAAAGGATACTTACCATAAAGGATTCAAAGCAGATAGAGAACCCGAAAAAGAAATACGGCAGGCCCCCTGCCGCCTTTGATGTGCTCGGGGTGGATTGCGGGTGCGCTGGGCATGAGACCCAAACGCCTGAGATCAAATGCAAATACCTGATAGACGATAATACGGGCGAGTGCGTAGTCAGGATAGAGCGGTTCTCAAGCCCCGGCTCTGCCAGCGGCAAAGAGGCCCTGTCGGCCGTAGCGCTGGACCTTGATTTCAACGGAGAGGTCTTCAACTTCTCTTCATTCCATACGA
>MGPL01000049.1:2748-10570 GCA_001797415.1 Deltaproteobacteria bacterium GWA2_55_10 | reverse complement strand
GCTTCCCAGTGGAAGCCGTAAAGGGTAAGGTAATGCTCGTATTTGCCGATATATACGGTAACGAAAAGTGGTTCATGGGAGAGCTGGTCTAAAAAGGGATTTTCAGGCCAAAAAGCCCATTATCCAGATTACGAATTTTTAAAGATTCCTTTTACCCATTTTTAATCTTCCTGGGAGATAATTCTTTCAGGGAAGGGGGGATTCCCCGAACGGGAACAAGAATCCTCCGGAAGCGGCTGATGGCGGTCGCTTTACTTCCCCGCACAAAAATGATGCTCTATTACCCGGTTTTCCTCGATCTCAAAGACAAGCCCTGCCTGATGGTGGGCGGCGGCGTGGTAGCCGAGAGAAAGACCCTGAGCCTTTTGAAGGCAGGCGCAAAGGTCGATCTCGTAGGCGCAAGGGTTACGAAAGCCCTTGAAGGACTTGCGGGCAAGGGGATCATATCGGTTCAAAAGAGGCCTTACCGTAAAGGGGATGTGAAGGGGCATTTCCTTGTGATAGCGGCGACAGGCTCGAAAAAGGCCAACGAACGGGTCTACCAGGAGGCCCAGGGAGAAGGCGTCCTCGTAAATGTAGTAGACGACCCGGAGCGCTGCAGCTTCATAGTGCCCTCGGTCGTTGACAGGGGTTCACTCCTCATAGCCATCTCAACCTCTGGAAAGAGCCCCTATCTTGCCCGGGTATTGAGGGAAGAGCTTGAGGGCTGCATAGGTGAGGAGTTCGCGGCCTTTGTAGAGATACTGGGCGCGGCAAGGAAGAAGCTATTGAAAACCGGCCTCAGTCATGATAAAAAAGAGAGGATTATTAGGGATTTGGTCAAATCCCCCCTGCCCGGTCTCATAAAAGAGGGGCAGGTAAGGGAAATAAATTCCGTTCTCAAAGGCCTCCTCGGAGAGGGATACAGCCTCTCGAAGCTCGGGGTCGGTCTCAAGCGCGAAAAGCGCATATCAAAATAAGGGTCGTATCAGGGCGAAGTGAGCGAAATATTCTTTTATATTACGACGGCGGTCTACCTGGTGGCTACACTTCTATATTCAGCATACCTTTTTGCCAGAAAGGACAGGCTCCTTACTATTGCGCAGGTAGCCATCAGCACAGGCTTTGCCTTCCATACCGCTACCATCGCAAGTCGCTGGCTTGCCTCAGGCCGCACGCCTGTAACGAGCTTTCATGATTCTCTGACCTTTTTTTCCTGGATTACCGTCGCCCTCTTTCTTCTTCTCCTTATTAAATACAAGCCAAAGGTGCTCGGAGCCTTCGTAAGCCCGTTTGCCCTGCTCCTCCTTATTACAGCTTCGCTTCTGCCCAAGCAGATAGTCCCGCTCTCCCCTGTATTGGAGAGCTACTGGCTTCCGGTCCATGTAATACTGGCGTTCCTCGGCAACGCCTTTTTCGCGCTGGCCTTCTTCCTGGGGATAATGTACATAATCCAGGACAGGTACCTGAAATCCAGGAAGTTGAAGGGCATGTACTTTGTCCTGCCCTCGCTGGAGACGCTTGACGAGCTCAACTACAAGTGCCTCCAGTACGGTTTCCCGCTCCTCACTGCCGCCATAATAACGGGCGCGATATGGTCGGAATACGCAATGGGCAGCTACTGGGAATGGAAGCACAGGCAGGTCTGGTCGCTTATCACATGGTTCCTGTATGCGGCGCTCCTGCACGGCAGGCTTACTGCCGGGTGGAGGGGCCGGAAGGCGGCGATACTCTCGGCTGTCGCCTTTTTAAGTCTCATAGGCTCTTTCTTCATCATAAACATACTCTCCGGCGGAGCGCACGGGCTGTTACGCTGAGCGCCTGCCGAATGCTGAAGCGGCTACCTAAGGGAATTCGGGATGAACCTCGTTATCGTTGGACTCAACCATAAGACCTCGCCCATCGAGATAAGGGAGAAGCTCTCTTTCCCTTCCGCGACCATTGGCGAGCCGCTCTCGAAGCTCACCAGCCATTACGGCCTTACCGAGGCCGTAATACTCTCGACCTGCAACAGGGTCGAGGTACTGGCCATTACCAGCGACATCGAGAAGGGCACCTGGCAGATAAAGAAGTTCCTCTCCGACTATCATTCCATCCCGCTTGAGAAGCTCGATGAGCACCTCTATGTGCATCAGGCCGAGGACGCGGTAAAGCACCTCTTCAGGGTGGCAGCCGGCCTCGATTCGATGGTCATGGGAGAGCCGCAGATACTCGGACAGGTAAAGGACTCATACGGATACGCAGTCCAGAGCAACACGGCCGGAATAATAGTCAATAAGCTCTACCACAAGGCGTTCCAGGTCGCCAAGAGGGTAAGGACAGAGACAAAGATAGGCGAGTCCGCGGTATCGATAAGCTTTGCCGCAGTCGAGCTGGCGCGCAAGATCTTCGGCAACCTCACGGGCAAGAACTGCATGCTGGTCGGCGCGGGAGAGATGGCGGAGCTTGCGGCAAGGCACCTCCAGTCAAACGGCGTGCGCGAGATAATGGTCGCGAACAGGACATACGAGAAGGCCGTGGAGCTCGTCAAATGCTTCTGCGGCACCGCCATCATGTTCAGGGAATTCCCGCATTATCTCAAGAATGTGGACATAGTCATCGCATCCACGGCCTCTCCGAACTTCATCATAAAGCCCGAGCAGATACATGATGTGATGAAGGAGCGGCGGCACAAGCCCATGTTCTTCATAGACATCTCGGTACCCAGGAACATAGACCCCGAGATCAATAATATCGACAACTGTTATCTCTACGATGTAGACGACCTGCAGGGCGTCGTGGTCGCCAATCTGCACGAGAGGCAGAAAGAGGCAGAGCAGGCCGAAACCATAATAATAGACGAGATAGAGAAGTTCTACAGGTGGATAAAGTCCCTTGATGTCGTGCCGACCATTATCGCCCTCCGGCAGACCTGCGACGCCGTCAGGAAGGCCGAGCTCGCGAAGGCCCTCGCCTCTTTCCCGAACCTCACGGAGAAGGAGCAGAAGGTGCTCGATGCGATGACCTCTGCCATAGTGAACAAGATACTCCACCATCCTGTCACGCATCTCAAGAAAGAGTCCAATAAGATAGAGGGCGACCTCTATATCGACACCATCAGGAAGCTCTTTGACCTTACGATAGACGACGAGGCCGTCAAGAAGGCAGCCCAGAGCAACGATGACTGACCGGCTTTCAAGGGAATGAATAAATAGAAGAGAGGGTCGTATTTTGAAAAAAAAGATAGTGATAGGCACCAGGGGCAGCCAACTCGCCCTCTGGCAGGCCAACTGGGTAAAGAGCGAGATTGAGAAGAGGCACCCGGAGCTCGAAGTCAGCCTCGAGAAGATAAAGACCACAGGCGACAAGATACTCGATGTGCCGCTCGCCAAGGTGGGCGGCAAGGGCCTCTTTGTGAAGGAAATAGAGGAAGCGCTGCTCGAAGGCAGGTGCCACCTCGCGGTCCATTCCATGAAGGATGTGCCCACATTCTTCCCCGAAGGCCTCCACCTTCGCTGCATAACAGAGAGGGAAGACCCGAGGGACGCTGTCTTCAGCAGGAACAATGTAAAGCTCATGGACCTGCCCAAAGGGGCAAGGATCGGCACTTCGAGCCTCAGGAGGCAGTCGCAACTCCTTGCTATAAGGCCTGATTTTCAGATATTGCAGCTCCGCGGAAACCTCGACACCCGCATGAAGAAGCTGGACAACGGAGACTTCGACGCAATCATACTGGCAGGCGCGGGCGTCAAGAGGCTCGGCTGGGCCGATAAGATAACCGAGCTCCTTTCCCCTGAGATAAGCCTGCCTGCGATAGGCCAGGGCGCTCTTGGAATCGAGACCCCGACGGCGGACAAGTACATAAACGAGCTCGTATCCTTCTTCGACCACCCAGAGACATCGTATTGCGTAAGGGGAGAGCGGGCGCTCTTGAAGAGGCTCGAAGGCGGCTGTCAGGTCCCGATCGCGGCTCACGGCACACTCTCAGGAAACAACATCAAGATAGACGGGCTTGTTGCCAGCACCGACGGCAAGACCATAATAAAGGACTCTGTCACAGGCCCGAAGATAGAGTGCGAAAAGCTCGGAATCGAACTTGCCGAGAGGCTCCTTGCAAAGGGCGCTTATGATATCCTGAAGGACCTCTACGAGGTAAAGCCGCCCGGGTCAGCCTGAAAACAATATTAACCTGAAAAAGGCCCATCTTGAGTGGGCCTTTTTATTTTCATCCAAACATTCAACCAATGACCGGCAAAACACCCATAAAAATTGCCCGCTTCCTCCTCCTTGCGCTGCTTTTGTCTTTTTCCCTTTCCGCGCATGAGGCCGACGCGGAGCTAATGCGCCAGGAGAAGTTCCGCTCTCCAAAGGGCATCTTTATGGTCGTGATAACCGAGCTTTCCCACAAAAAGTACACGAAAGAGGAGATGCTTGAGGGGGCTCTGAACGTAAGCAATGTCCTGTACCGCGTTGATTTTATACCAAGCGGAGCGCTTGAGCCGCTGGCGACAATAAACTACACCGACGTATACGGCTGGGATAACGGGAGCGCACCGGCAAGAATGAAGGACATCTTCCAAAGCTTCACCTGGAGCCCTTATGAGGACTACGTGATAGTGCCTGAGGAGGGCTGGGCAGGCGCACCGGGCACGAGCACATCGAGGCTCGTCTCTCTAAACCCGGAGTTCCCCTGGACCGAGAAAAAGGCGGCCCTCGAGAACATAGCCTGGATAAACGACCTCTCCTTCATGGGCGATTACCATAATGACTGCGATTACGGCGTGGCCTGGTTCGATGGGAAGGATGGCAGGTTGATATCCATCAAGGAATCGGAGAGCCCGCTCGGCTATGAGCTTGTCTCAGTAAAGGGGAATATCGCGACCATCAGGATGGTCCTCGACAACTGCAGGATGCAGGACCTGCCCCCAAGGTGCCTTATCCACGACCTCTCAACCGGCAGGGAAGAGCATGTTGCCTGCCCCCGCGCCAAGCCAAAAAAACAGGATTTTCCCTGATTTTACCGTTTATTACAAGCCCTCTGGTCTGATATAATGCCATTGCTCATGGGTCGCTTAAAATCTTTTAATGAATCCGGGAAATAATTCTTAATTCGCCCTTGGTATAAAGATACCGAGTGTAAGGGACAAAAAAATTTATGGCTGGCAAGGTATACCTCGTAGGGGCAGGCCCCGGCGACCCGGGGCTTCTTACCCTCAAGGGGCTGGAGGCCATCAAAGAGGCCGACTGCATAATATACGACTTTCTCGCGAACTCGCGCCTCCTTGAGCACGCAAAGGCCGGGGTCGAGACCATTTATGTCGGCAAAAAGGGCTCTCAGAAGACTATTGAGCAGGAAGAGATAAACAGGCTCATAATCGAGAAGGCGAAGAAGGGCAAGACCGTCGTAAGACTCAAAGGCGGAGACCCTTTCATATTCGGCAGGGGTGGAGAAGAAGCGGAGGAGCTTTCAGCAGCCGGGATAGCGTTCGAGATAGTCCCCGGCGTGACATCTGCCATAGCAGCCCCGGCATACGCCGGCATACCCCTTACTCACAGGGACCTCTCGTCCGCCGTCACATTCATAACAGGCCAGGAGAACCCGCTAAAGGAGAGGACGAACATAGCCTGGGACAGGCTCTCTACCGGCAGGGGGACTTTGGTCTTCCTCATGGGCTGGAAGAGCCTGCCCCTTATTACGAAGAAGCTCCTTGAGAACGGCTGGCCGCCTTCAACGCCAGTTGCCCTCATAAGGTGGGGCACCATGACAAAGCAAGTCTCCTGCGCCGGTACCCTCGACAATATAATCGGCCTGGCAAAGAGGCTGGATCTCAAACCCCCGGTCATCACCGTGGTCGGGGACGTGGTCAACTTGAGGGAGCGGCTCAACTGGTTCGAATCAAAGCCCCTCTTCGGCAAAAGGATACTCGTTACAAGGGCCCTTGAGCAGGCAGGGGATTTCACCCGCGTCCTTGAAAAAGAGGGCGCGGAGCCAATTTCCTTCCCCACGATAAAGACCGTCGCCCCGCAGAGCTGGAAGCCCGTGGACAGGGCCATAAAAAGGCTCTCTACATACGACTGGGCCATATTCACGAGCGTAAACGGCGTCAAATACTTCTTTGACCGCCTCTACAAGCTGGGTCTCGATGTAAGGGAGCTGAAGGGCGTCAAAATCTGCGCGGTAGGCCCCATGACAGCAAAGGCCGTTGAAAGGCTCGGCATAAAGGTCGACCTCACGCCAAAGGAGTTCAAGGCCGAAGGGCTCCTTGATGCGCTCGGCAAAAGAAGCATCAAGGGCAAGAAGTTCCTCCTTGCAAGGGCGACCAAGGCAAGGGAGATAATACCGGATGAGATAAAGAGGCTCGGCGGCAGGATAGATGTCGTCCCTGCCTACAGGACAGTGAAGCCCTCGAAAGAGGCGGCGGGGTTAAAAGAGATGATCACCTCAGGCGGGGTCGATGTGGTCACATTCACATCGGCTTCGACCGTTACGAACTTCGCGGCCGCCTTTAAAAAGAGCGAGCTTCCGGGCCTCCTTAAAGATTGCAAGGTCGCCTGCATAGGCCCGATTACGGCAGAGGCTGCCAGAAAATACGGACTCAGCGTCGATATCATGCCCAACGACTACACCATACCGGCCCTTACAAGGGCAATGGCAGAGTATTTCAAAAGGAGCCATGATAAATGAAAGTTTTTATTAGTTGGTCTGGTGAAAAGAGTAAGCACTTAGGAGAGGCTTTTAGGGAATGGCTACCGAGTGTTATTCAAGCCGTGAAACCTTATTTTTCTCCTGACGATATTTCTAAAGGTTCCAGATGGAATACTGAAATAAGTAAAGAGCTCGAAGATTCTAAAATTGGTTTAATTATGTTAACACCTGATAATTTAGAAGCACCTTGGGTGATGTTCGAATGTGGCGCTTTATCAAAAAATATTGATAAAAGCAAAGTGTGCCCTATCTTGTTTGAAGTTAAGCCCGTTGATATTCAGGGACCCCTTGTGCAATTTCAAGCTTCCTTATTTACTAAACAAGATATTCGGAAGATAGTAAAAATGATAAATGATATTTTAGGTGAACACTCCTTAGCATCCCATGTTTTTGATTCTGTTTTTGAAATGTGGTGGCCAAAGCTAAATGAAAAAGTCGAATCTATTTTGAAACGTGACCCTGCTGTAGAAAAAGAACTGCGTACAGAAAAGGACTTACTTATCGAAATTCTCAATATATCCAGAACGCTATCTAAAGAAATAAGGCCACGGGTGTTTAATGTAAATCCTCGTATGATTGAAGAGCTTTTGGATTCATATCTTTTGTTGATTTTGGCATGTAAAGAAATTAGCATATCTCAGCCAGTTTTAGATTCTTTAAATGGGTTTAGAGTACCAATAGCTCATGTTATAAGAGTGCTCCACGATAGTAGCGCAGAAGCTAAATTCAAGAATGCTCTTGAAGAATTATCTTCTTTAAAAGTGAACATTGTTGATGATGTACCATTTTAATAATGTACAAAATGGAGCTAATAAATGAACTTTCCAATCTACCGCCCCAGAAGACTCAGGAAGACCGAGACATTGAGGAGGATGGTCAGGGAGACCGTTTTAACGCCCGCTGACTTCATACTCCCGCTCTTCGTGACCTACGGCAAAGGGGTCAAAAAAGAGATAAAATCCATGCCCGGCCACTACCAGATCTCGGTTGACCAGCTCAAAAAAGAGGCAAAGGAGATAACGGCCTTAGGCATACCCTCGGTCATACTCTTCGGCATCCCCGAGCACAAGGACAATGAGGGGACGAGCGCATTCGACCCGCACGGCCCTGTGCAGGAGGCGATAAAGGCCCTGAAGGCGGCTTCACCGGGTCTTGCCG
>MGPL01000049.1:2349-2737 GCA_001797415.1 Deltaproteobacteria bacterium GWA2_55_10 | reverse complement strand
GTCTGCATGTGCGAGTACACTTCTCACGGCCACTGTGGTATCATACGGAATAAGGACGTGGACAACGACGCCACCCTCGAGCTTCTGTGCAGGGAGGCCATATCCCACGCCCAGGCCGGGGCAGACATGGTAGCCCCTTCTGACATGATGGACGGAAGGGTGGGGGCCATAAGGGACGCCCTTGACGAGAACGGGTTCACAAATGTGCCGATAATGGCCTATTCGGCTAAGTACGCGAGCGCCTTCTACGGCCCGTTCAGGGACGCGGCAGAGTCCACCCCGAAGTTCGGGGACAGGAGGAGCTACCAGATGGACCCCGGCAACTCCAACGAGGCCATCCGCGAGACCGCGCTCGACATAGAGGAGGGGGCCGACATAGTAATGGTCA
>MGPL01000049.1:0-2343 GCA_001797415.1 Deltaproteobacteria bacterium GWA2_55_10 | reverse complement strand
CCCTGCCGTACCTCGATATCATCAGGAGAATCAAGGACGAGTTCGGCTACCCCGTGGCCGCGTACAATGTAAGCGGCGAGTACTCGATAATAAAGGCGGCCGCAAAGGCTGGCTGGATAGACGGGGACCGGGCCATGATGGAGTCCCTCACGTCTATAAAACGCGCGGGGGCGGATCTCATTCTTACCTATTTTGCAAAGGACGCGGCAAAGCTACTGCGAAAGTAACCTCAGTACACACAAGGAGAGACGATATGCACGGCAGCATGCCAAAAGGCCATCCGCACGAAGTCCCCGGGATGAAGGGACATGGACATCCCGGCGGCCACCCCGGCGGGCACGGAGGACCTGATAAAAGCGGCGGAAGAAAGTGGCTGCCCAAGCTTATAGCCTGGGAGCTTACAAGGTCATGCAACCTTGACTGCATACACTGCAGGGCAGCGGCGCGCTTCGGCCCCTACCCCAACGAGCTTACGACCGAAGAATGCTTCAAATTCCTCGACGACGTGGCGTCGTTCTCAAACCCGATCATGATCATGACCGGCGGAGAACCGATGCTCCGCGACGATATCTGGGATATCGCCAAGTACGGGACCAAGCTTGGCCTGCGCATGGTCATGGCCCCCTGCGGCTTCCTCGTCACCGAAGAGACCGTCAAAAAGATGATAGAGTCCGGCATACAGAGGGTGAGCTTCTCGATAGACGGCGCGACCGCCGAGAGCCATGATAACTTCAGGCGCGTCCCCGGCGCTTTCGCGAGCGTAATGACCGCCATAGAGAGCGTCAAAAAAGTGGGGCTCCCCTTCCAGGTCAACACCACCATTACAAAACATAACCTTCAGGAGCTGCCGAAGATATTGGAGCTCGTTATCTCGTTGGGCGCGGTAGCGCACCATCCCTTCCTCCTCGTGCCAACCGGCAGGGGCGCCCAGCTCAAGGACCAGGAGATATCCCCGGAGGAGTACGAGAAGTCGCTTTCGTGGTTCCATGAGATGAGGGACAAGGTGCCGCTTCAGTTCAAGCCCACCTGCGCCCCCCACTATTACAGGATATTCAGGCAGAAGGAGAAGGAGAAGGGCGTAACCGTCACGCCCGAGACCCACGGCCTCGACGCCATGAGCAAGGGCTGCATGGGCGGACAGTCGTTCGCGTTCGTATCGAACACGGGCAAAGTCCAGATATGCGGATTCCTCGATGTCGAATGCGGCGATATCAGAAAAGAGCCGTTCCCGGCAATCTGGGACACCTCAAAGGTATTCCAGGAGATGAGGAACTGGGACGACTACAACGGCAGGTGCGGATACTGCGAGTTCAGGAAGGTCTGCGGCGGATGCAGGGCAAGGGCCTTTGCCTTTACCGCTGACTACATGGACGAGGAGCCGTTCTGCACCTATCAGCCCTCCGAGGCCGCCAAAAAGGCCCGTGACGACAAGAAAGCTGCCGAGGGCGGCGGGGAAAAGGTCTTCAGGTAAGACGGCGAGCAGTACCCCGGCAGCAAGCTGCGGGGCATCTCCTGTGATCTTCCCCTCCCTCGACGGGAGGGGACTGAGGGGAGGGTGAAAAATGAATTCAGCCCCCTGCCCTCCCCGGTCAAGCCCGTAGCAAAGCTACGGGGCGTATTAAAGCAGGAAACGACGCGGTCCGATATAATAAAATGCCGGCTGGTGAAAGGGTCCAACAGCCCTCCGCGAGCCGGCATTTTATATTCAACTCATCCAGGAGGATCGCGATGCACAACAATGAACACGCTCCGGGTCACCCCGGCAGGCCGGGACACCCGGGCAATATTGGCGCAGAGGCCCCAAAGGCCGCAGGCATGGACCTCGAGGCCCTTGTCGATATAAGCGAAAAGGGCGGCCTTAAGGACGGGGCGCGCCAGAAACTCGACAAAAGGCTTTTCGTCCAGCTCTATGTATTTACCGGATGCGCTGACCCGAAACCTCTGATAAAATTGATTGAGAGTGCCGGGATAGAAGCGGCGCTTTACCTGGACATCCACGACCCCAAGGGCGTCGGGCTCGTCACCATGAGCCAGGACCCTCTGTTCTTTGTTACAACAGTACGCGACATGCTCTCCAGGCCCGAATTCGCTCAACTTGAGCTAAGGCAGGAGCAATCCATGCTCGGGCGTACCTATGGCTTGGGCCATGAAGAGGACCTCGAGGACTGGCTCCTGAAGAGGACCAGGCGCGTTGTCCTCAACAGGGACTGGCCGTGGGCTGTCTGGTATCCGCTCAGGAGAAGGGGCGAGTTCGCAAAACTTCCGCCGAAGGACCAGGGCCGCATATTGATGGAGCACGGGGTAATCGGCAGGGCGTTCGGCAAGGCTGACCTGGGGCATGAT
>MGPL01000048.1:1550-6727 GCA_001797415.1 Deltaproteobacteria bacterium GWA2_55_10 | reverse complement strand
CTTCAAATCCTCGTCCATGAACTGCAGTCCAAGGCCCATATAAGCGGACTGGAGCCCGACCTTGCTCATGAAGTCGTCGTATCCGGCCGTAAGGAAAAAGAACTTGTTGAAGTAGACGGTTCCCGCGGCCTTCATGTGCGGGTTGCCCTTCTGTCCGAAGTCAAAGGCCTCGAGCGTGAATTTGAGCCTGTCGCCGTACATGTAGTAGTCTATGCCGGCGCCGCCGGTCGATTCGATAATGCCGCCCCGTACGACCAGGTTGTTGAAGCGCTTGGCTATCTGGGCAGAGAACTTTATCTGCTCGGTGGTCTTTATCTCCGTGGTGGTGGACGTGACGCCGCCGGTGGTTATCTCCCTCGTCTCCTCGGTCTTCTTGCCCCGCGGGTCGTCGATGATCTCCAGGAGGTAGTACTTGTCGCTCTTGGGCTGGATGCGGAGCGTAAGGTAGCTCTTGGTATCGCGGACGTCAAAGAGGTACTCGCCCCTGTACCCGATAAAGGTATGGAAGCTCTCTGCCCTCTCTATGTAGTTGTTTATGCCGGTAACGGTCTTGTTTATGTTCTCGTGCAGGCTCTTGTCGTTCACGAGCGCTCCGAGCGTGCCTTCGCCCTGGTCTATCTTCCTGGTGATGTTCTTGACCGATGACATGGCGGAGCTTACATCCGGCCCGACGTCGCCGGTCACCCTGTTGATGGTGTCCATGGCCTGCTGCAGGCTCAATGAGGCGGCCTTGAGGTTCTCGATGCCTTCCTTCAAGTTGCCGCGGTTCTCGGTGATCATGCCGTTCAGGTTGTCCGAGGTCTTCACGAGCGACTCGTTCAAGTTCTTTATGGTCGCCCTGAGCTCGGTTGTTATGCCGGGGCCCTCCTCGCGAAGAAGGGTCGTGAACGATTCGAGGTTCCGCATTATGCTCTCGAACTGGTCGTCGTTCTTCGCCACAATCCTGTTGAGGCGGAAGGTCAGCTCTTCGATGTTGTGGACTATGTTGCTTACGGTCTGCTCGCCCTCGTCCCCGCCAAGGACATTGCTGAGCGATTCGGTTATCTCCTTTATGTCGCCCGATACGTCGGTGAGGAGCGTGATGAGCCTGTCCATGTCCGCGTAGGACCTGGTGCGGGTAATGTACTCTCCCTCTTTAAGCGGTGGCGCGCCGGGCTGTCCCGGCGTAAGCTCCAGGTACTTCTCTCCGAGGAGGCCCTTGGTCGTAAGCACGGCCGTGAAGTCCTTGCCTATCTTGACATCGGGCTGTATCTGGAGCTCGAGATGCGCCTTGTCGTCCTTGAGGGCGATCTTCTTCACCCTGCCGACCTCGACGCCGGCGACCCTGACGGGCGCGTTGGGGTCGAGCCCAGCGGCTGAATCGAAGTCTACGAAAAGGGTGTAGCCTTCGGCCCTGCCCAGCTGGATGCCGCCGAGGCGGAGCGACATGTAGGCCAGGATTATTATGCCCAGGAGCACAAAGAGCCCGACCTTGGCTTCAGAACTTAATTTCGGCACTGCCATGCAATGGTTCGCCTTTGGATTATTTTACTCAATAGACCTTTATAGGCCCTTCAGCCCTGCCCTCGAGGAACTGCCTTATTATGGGGTCAGGGTTCTTCTTCATCTCATCCACGGTCCCCTCCTGCACTATCCTGCCTTCGTGGAGCATGGCGATCTTGTCAGCTATCTTGTAGGTGAAGGGGATGTCGTGGGTGATGAGTATGTAAGTGGTCTTGAGGCTCCTTTGAGTATCCAGAACGAGATCCGCGATGGAATCGCTCATTATCGGGTCGAGGCCTGTCGTGGGCTCGTCGAAGAGGACTATCTCGGGGTCCATGACTATGGCCCTCGCGAGCCCCACCCTCTTTTTCATGCCGCCCGAGAGCTCCGCGGGCATGAGGTTCTCGACACCGGTGAGGCCGACCCTCCGGAGCTTCTCGCCCACGACCTTCATTACATCTTCATCGCTCAGATCCGTGTGTTCCTTTAACGGAAAACCCACGTTCTGCCCGACGGTCATCGAGTCGAATAGGGCGGCGCCCTGGAAGAGCATGCCGAAGCGCTTCCTTACCTCGTTGAACTCCTTCTCCTTCATGGCCGTTATCTCCTGCCCTTCGAGGAATATCTGGCCCTCGTCGGGACGGAGGAGGCCGATGATGTGCTTTATGAGTACGCTTTTGCCCTCGCCGCTTCGCCCGATAATGACGGTTATCTTGCCCCGCTCTATTTCCAGGTTCACGCCGTCGAGGACCCGCTTGGCGCCGAAGTACTTTTTTAAACCTGTAATCTTTATCATAATCCGCCGCAGTGTATCAAGCCGTCAGACCATGAAAGACGACATAATGTAGTCGGAGACGAGTATGAGGACGCTCCCGGTGACGACAGAGGCCGTAGCTGCCCTGCCCACGCCCTCTGCGCCGCCGGAGGTATAAAAGCCGTTGTAGTTGGCTACGAGCGTAGTAATAAGGCCGAAGACCGTTGACTTGTAGAGGCCCGCGAATATGTCGCCCACCTGCACGAAGTCTATTGTGCGGCCCACGTACACGCCCGGGTTAATCCCCAGGAGCTGGACGCCGACTATATATCCGCCGATGACGCCCACGAAGTCAGTAATAACGGTAAGGAGCGGGAACATGAGCACGCCCGCGATTATCCTTGGTACGACAAGGTACTTTACGGGGTTCACGGCCATTGTGACGAGGGCGTCTATCTGCTCCGTGACCCGCATGGTGCCAAGCTCTGTGGCCATGGCGCTTCCGGCCCTGCCCGTTACCATAAGGCCCGTTAAGACCGGGCCGAGCTCGCGCGCCATGCTCAAGGCGACCGTCGGCCCGACGAGGCTTTCAGCCCCGAACCTCTTAAGCGCGTTGAAGCTCTGCAGCGCGAGCACCATCCCGGTGAACGAGCCGGTGAGCACAACCACGAAAAGGCTCTGGACGCCGACGAACTCCATCTGTTTGAAGATGTTCCGGAACTTGATGGGGGGCGTGAAGACGTTCACGGCCGCCTGCACGAGCATCATCGTCATGAGCCCCGCGGAGTCCACGAACTTCTGGGCCGACCGCCCGACGTTCTCAAGGTACGCCCTTATAAATGAGCCCGGCTCAGACATATATCCTCTGGACCCTCTGTGAAATGCGGCAGAATATCTCGTAGCTTATGGTGCCCGCCTTCGCGGCCACCTCTTCGGCTGTTATGGCCTCGCTGCCTTGCGAGCCAATTATAACGGCTTCATCGCCATTTTGCACGCCGGGTATATCCGTAACGTCCGCCATGATGAGGTCCATGCAGACGGTCCCGGCGATCGGCGCCCTCCTGCCGCGCACAAGCACCTCTCCGATGTTGCCGAGCGAGCGCGGCAATCCGTCGGCGTATCCTATTGGCAGGGTCGCTATCATGCTCTGTCTTTTGGCGACAAACCTCCTGCCATAGCTTACGCTCCCGCCCGGCGGAATGCTCTTTAGATGGAGTATGCGCGTCTTGAGCTCTAAAACAGGCTTCAGATCGATCTTTCCCCTGAGGCGCCCATCGGGATAAGACCCGTAGAGCATTATACCGGGCCTCACCAGGTTGAAGCGCGCTCCGTCGAGATGCTCTATTATAGCCGCGCTGTTGGAAATTCCCACATATTTCGGGTCAAAGCCCATCTGCCTTATGAGAGCGACAGATGACTCGAAGCCGGTCATCTGCTCTTCCGAGAACCTTTTCTCCTCGCGCTCTGATTCGGCGAAGTGGGAGTGAAGAGCGCCGAGCCTTAGATTTTCGAGCCCCTTGAGCCTTGAGAAGAAAGGCCCGACCTCTTCCGGGCGCAGGCCCAATCTGCCCATGCCCGTGTCGATCTTGACATGGATTTCCTGGACAGTCCCGCGCTCATTCGCGGCTGAATTCAGAATGCTTGCTGTAGACGCGTCGAAGACGACCGGCGTGAGGCCGAGGTCGATTATATCCCCGGCCTGGTTGGGGAATAGCCCGCCGAGGACGATTATGGGTTTTTTTATGCCGGCCTCGCGGAGTCTCGCGCCTTCCTCGGGGATTGCGACCCCCAGGAACTCGCAGCCAAGCCCCTCGAGGACCCTGGCCACCTCCACGTCACCGTGGCCGTAGGCATTGGCCTTTACAACGGCCAGTACTCCGGCACCCCCGCGGACCCTATCCCTCAACTGGAAGTAATTAGTTTTAAGCGCCCCCAGGTCAATCGTCGCGGAGGTCGGCCTTTTTTCCAAATGGCTCTCCCGAAAGAGAAAAAAGTAAATTTAACAGGTACTTGATATCATTTTTAGGGCAGGCTTGCAAAGTTTTTTATTGCTTGTCCGATATCAGCGTTAATGGAGGACATGGTTTTTTCTTTGCTTATCTTCTTTTTTTCAAAAAAGAAAGTAAGAAAAAGAAAGTATGTTGACAGGCTCAAGCCTTCCATTATATCCTGAAACTCAAGGTATTCTGCAGTTTTACCTTAAACCCATTTGCGAGGACCAGGGCCTGTGCTTGGATGACCGTGAACCCCTTTCACCTCCTCCGGTTGAGCCCCCTTCAGGCCCCATGAAGCCATTCCTCTCCATCGTGATCCCCGTCTATAACGGAGGCCCTCTTCTCCTGCCCAATATCGGGACAGTATTGAAGTACATGGACTCAAAGCCCTTTCCCTGCGAGTTGGTAATTGTCGAGGACGGCTCGACCGACAACACCTTAAAAGAACTGGCGACTGTCAAAGACGAGAGGGTGCGCCTGCTGCCCAATGAAAGGAACATGGGCAAGGGGTTTTCGGTGAAGAGGGGCATGCTCTCGGCAAATGGCGAGTACATCGTCTTTACGGACGCTGACCTGGCCTATCCCATAGAGCAGGTCGACAATCTCTTAAAAGGCCTCGAGGAGGGCAACGACATAGTCATAGGCTCCAGGGTGCACAGGGATTCCAAATTCGTGCTCCACTGCGAAGACCTGCGCTACATATTCAGGAGGCACATCCTCTCCCGCGCCTTCAATCTGTTCCTGAGGCTCACGCTCATCTCAGGCATACTCGACACCCAGAGCGGCTTCAAGGGCTTCAGGAAAAGCGCGGCAGAGTACGTCTTTTCGCGCCAGAGGGCGTCTGACTTCAGCTTCGACCTCGAGATACTCTATCTCGCTCAGAAGTCCAATATGCGCATAAAAGAGATACCAGTCACAATGGAGTATCAGGGGGGGCCGAGCGCGGT
>MGPL01000048.1:1420-1537 GCA_001797415.1 Deltaproteobacteria bacterium GWA2_55_10 | reverse complement strand
GACTCCTTTTCAATGGTCGCCAGGGTCTTTAAAATTTTGATCGCCGGGTGTACCGGGTCGTATGTTTCCAGCGCTGGCAAGCCTGCAAAGAAGGAAGGGCGTTGAAGCGTCTCATCG
>MGPL01000048.1:263-1413 GCA_001797415.1 Deltaproteobacteria bacterium GWA2_55_10 | reverse complement strand
CGATGATTTCGGGCTCTCTCCCGGCGTGAACCGGGGGGTGGCCGAGTCATTCAGGAAAGGGGTCCTCACATCAGCGACCCTCATGGCGAATACCCCGGGCTTCGAGGATGCCGTCAGGATAGCAAGGAATGAGAAACGGCTCGCAGTAGGCGTTCACCTCAATATCGTAAGGGGCACTCCGGTCTCCGGCCCTTCGCGCCTTAAGACCTTAACAAAACCGGACAACAGCTTTATCGGGTTAACGGAGCTCTTCAAGAGGATACTTCTTGATCGCCTCGACATCGAAGAGGTCAGGACCGAGCTCAGAGCCCAGATAAAGAAGGTGATCGGCGCAGGCATAAGGCCCACCCATTTCGACAGCCACAGGCACTTCCACAGCTACCCCCTTTTAATGGAGGTCGTAAGGGACCTATGCGTCGAGTTCGGCATCTCGAGGGTGAGGGTGACGCGCTACTACGGCCTGAGGCCCGGAAGACTGGAATTAAAGCACAGGCTCATCGGCCTGTTCGGGGATAAAGGTGCAATCAGGCTGGCAAAGGGGCCGATAAGGTCCAACGATTATTTCTCCAATATCTTCGAGAGCGTGACCGCTGATGAGTTCATCCGGGTAATGGAGGAGTTCGTAAAGGGGCTGCCAGAGGGTACGACCGAGATAGGCTGCCATCCCGGATACCGTGATGATATTACCCTGGAAGGCGAGGCCGGGTACGCGCGGGAGAAGGATATCGCTTTTCTCACTGACCCGGCGTTCAGGGAATGCCTCATCAGGCACAAGGTCATGCTTTCGACCTACGGGGACATATAGATGCGGGTAGCGCTCATAAACCCATTCGTCACCTCCCCGACCCACGGCAGGAAAAAGGGCGAGCAGCTCGTATACAACTACAAGATGCCGCCCCTTGAGCTCGCCTACATCGCCAAACTGCTCGATGCAAAAGGGGTGAAGACCCTTCTGGTGGACGCGAATATCGAGAGGCTCGGCGCCAAGTCCGCTTCAGGCAGGATACAGGGCTGCGATATTATCTTTGTCTCGACCGCCCCGTACTATCAGTGGCAGTGCCCCATGCTCCATTTCGAGTATGTGAAGGACTATATAAGTATCCTCAGAGAGAATAACCCCTCCGCGAAGATGTACGTATTCGGGCCGAAT
>MGPL01000048.1:0-147 GCA_001797415.1 Deltaproteobacteria bacterium GWA2_55_10 | reverse complement strand
AAGAGTGCGGAAGCTCTCTGGCACCATCAACCTGGGGGACTACTAAGAGATAGAGGGAAGCGCCTAGCTTATCCTACCCTGAGAGAGCCGGTGAGGTCAGCCCACAGCCCGAAGAGTTCTCCCTGCTCGGGGTCGCTCCTCGCAGCT
>MGPL01000047.1:4103-6762 GCA_001797415.1 Deltaproteobacteria bacterium GWA2_55_10 | reverse complement strand
TGTTTCCTGCCTTCTCAATCGAAATTATTCTTTCCTGCTCTCTTTGTTCTTCTTCCTTCTTTGCTGCATCTGAAAGCTGCTCATATTTTTTTAAAAACAACTCCTTCAAATATTTTTTTAATTCAAGATATTCTTGTGGAATATTATTTCGAGTCTCCCATTTAGACAGCCATTCACGATAATTGGGAGCTATATCAGAACGCCCTTCTTTCTGAGCTACTTCAGCAATGCAACTTTTCACCTCGTTATCAATGTAATATCCTCTATTGTTTGTATAAATTCTATTTAAAAATTTCTGAATAGTTTCCTGATTTCTATCGATTATATTTTTATTGGTATCAATTGACCATCGTGCCTGAGCTTGCTTACTCGTTTCACCTAACCACTCAAAAAAAGATACTAATGCCCAAGTAACGAGAATTATTAATACGAATGCGATTACAATAAAATTCATGAATTATATTTCTACTCTCGTTTTTTGTCCCAGGACTCAATCACAAATAATGCTACGGTGTGTGCTGAATGTATAGCGAGTCTCGCATGCCTTGGTGCGAGTTTATATGTTTTCTTGCCTGCACCATGAGCTGAGCTTGCGTGTGTTCTTAATGCACCAATTCCATTAACTACTGCGATAATTCCGCTGAGAACTTCCTGTAGGTCACGGTCTTCTATGCGGCTAGGGTCGAATCCAAGGTCTTTACGTACGACTGACCAAACAGGTTGCAAGTCCTGTTTGGATGGCATATCAAGATTTTCATCCTCAATATATATTTTGAAAAGGGACTCCAGTAAATTGCACGCTGCTGATACGGCTTCTCTTGGATTTGACTCAACATTTACAAGCGCGCGGTCGAACTCATAATTTATAGATGCAATATCTCTTGCAAGAATTACTTGCTCAAGAGTTCGTGAGGGTGCTGCGAGAGTGCCGACGATCTTTCCACCCTTAATATATTTCAATTCGCATTGAATTAATGCCTTAGATATTTTCTCTTTGCGTTCAAGAATATTTCGATAATAAAAGTCTTTCTCGTCAATAACTGCATCCATGTAACCTTCTATAAGACGCCCTAATATCTCGAGTGGATTAACAGAGTAGTCTTTGTTTATACGACGCAACCAACTCATTGCCTTAGATTGTTTACTCGCCGGAGGCGGGTCTCCCGGAGCACCTGCATACATAAACAGGCTATCGAGTGTTGCATGAGTTTCGCTATTAGAAATAACTTCGGATACGACTGAAATGATTGGGGAAGGAATCTCTCTACGCATCGTTTCTATCTGACTCCCACTACTATCCCGTATTTAGATGCGAATTCACCTGAACTGTTCCGTTAGATTACCTTAAACAAGCCATGAAATGCAATAGAGGTATATAGTTTCGTAGGTTGGGTTAGCGATGCGTAACCCAACAAATCAATCAATTTAGAATACAACAGCACCATCCATAATTGCAATAAGGTGTTTGAATATTGTTACAAACAAAAAGTCCCCTGAACCTTTCGGTTCAGGGGACTTTAATTTGGTAGCGGGGACAGGATTTGAACCTGCGACCTTCGGGTTATGAGCCCGACGAGCTACCGGACTGCTCCACCCCGCAGTAGAAGCGTCAGTTCATTCTTTCAAGATAGTTATATTAACAACTGGCGGTTTCTTTGTCAACCCCATTATCGGAAAAACAAGGAAAATCGCTGAAAAACCTTTTCTGGAAGGGGATTTAAGGAGCCCTTTTCACCCTCCCCTTTAGCCCCTCCCGTCGAAGGGAGGGGAGGATACAAGGCTGAGAGCAAGAAGACCACCTCACCTTCGTCCTCTCCCCCAAGGGGAGAGGAAATATCCTAATCTCCCCTTGCCCCTCTTTAGGAAAGAGGGGGATCAAAAAGAACAGAGATTGCCGCGTCGCTTCGCTCGCAATGACAGACGAGGGGGAGAGGAAACTTGCCTGTTAGGATTAACTCAAGATGAGATTGCCGCGCTTCGCTCGCAATGACAGGCACAAAGGCCCCCCTCACCTTCGTCCTCTCCCCTTAGGGGAGAGGAAACAAACATAATCTCCCCTCGCCCCTCTTTAGAAAAGAGGGGAACCGGCTACCCTGTGTCATTCTGAGCGGAGCGAAGAATCTAAAAAAGAAAATCAGATTCTTCGTCGCCTTCGGCTCCTCAGAATGACATACAATTACCATATCAGGAAAAATAGGGATATTGGAGTGCGCCTACATCTTCTCCGGCGCGGATACTCCGAGCAGGTTGAGGCCGTTTGCCGCAACCGTCGATATTGCCCTGCAGAACAGAAGCCTTGCGCCGGTAAGCTCCGGGTCGTCGGTCACGACCCTGGTCTTGTTGTAATAGGGGTGGAAGAGACCGGCAAGCTCCATGAGATAGAAGGTGATCCTGTGCGGCTCCATCGCGACCGCGCTCTTCTCCACAATTTCCTCGAACGCGGCGAGGTGCTTTATGATGGCCGCCTCTTCCTTTGAATCGATCCTTGAAAGGAGCTTCGCGTCAAAGTGCTCCGGCACGGCAATGCCCTTCTCAGCCGCGAAGCCGATGATGCTCTTTATGCGCGCGTGGCAGTACTGCACATAGTAGACCGGGTTTTCCGGGGCCTGGCTCTTAACAAGCTCAAGGTCAAAGTCGAGATGCGCGTCGGGCCTTCTCA
>MGPL01000047.1:3717-4044 GCA_001797415.1 Deltaproteobacteria bacterium GWA2_55_10 | reverse complement strand
ACGAACTCGCCCTCCCTCTTGCCCATCGGCACCGGCACGCCCTTCCTCAAAAGGGCCACGAGCTGGATGAATATTATCCTCAGCTTGCTGTCGTCATGGCCGAGGGCGCGCACCAGCGCCCTTATCCTGCCCTCGTAACCGTGGTGGTCTGCGCCCCAGATATTGACGAGCGAATCAAAACCCCGCTCAAGCTTGTTCAGATGATACGCTATGTCAGAAGCGAAGTAGGTCCGCTCTCCGTCAGCCTTGATTAAAACCCTGTCCTTATCATCGCCGAACTCCGTAGTCCTGAACCAGAGCGCGCCTTCTGCCTCGTATATATAGCCC
>MGPL01000047.1:3613-3682 GCA_001797415.1 Deltaproteobacteria bacterium GWA2_55_10 | reverse complement strand
TCCGCTATCGTCGAGGCTCTTTTCGCTGAACCATGTATCGAAGTTGATACGGAAGTCCTCCAGATCCTT
>MGPL01000047.1:3423-3556 GCA_001797415.1 Deltaproteobacteria bacterium GWA2_55_10 | reverse complement strand
GCCCCCGTCGCCGTATTTGGCGACATACTCCTGCGCTATTTCCTTTACATACTCGCCCTTATAATAGTCCTGTGGGAACTCGACCTGCTTGCCCTTTAATTCTTCCGCGCGCAGGCGAATGGATTCTCCAAGG
>MGPL01000047.1:0-3392 GCA_001797415.1 Deltaproteobacteria bacterium GWA2_55_10 | reverse complement strand
AATATTCTTTTGTGACGGTAAAACCGGCGGCATCGAGCAGCCTTGAGAGCGAATCGCCTACGGCAGCGCCCCTGCCGTGGCCTATGTGCAGCGGCCCCGTGGGGTTTGCGCTAACGAACTCGACCTGCACCTTCTTCTTCGCGCCGACCTCGCTCTTTCCGAATTCGCTGCCCTTTGAGACGATGTTCTCGAGTATCCCGAGCCAGAATGTCTTCTTGAGGAAGAGGTTTATAAAGCCCGGCCCCGCGACATCACATTTTTCTATATCAGGATGGGCGGAAATCTTGTCGGCGATGACCTTGGCGACATCCCTCGGCGGCCTCTTCTCAAGAGGCGCGAGGAGCATGGCGATATTGGTCGAGAAGTCACCGAAATCTTCCTTCTTGGGCCTATCCAGTATGACCTCGGGCAGGGACTCTGCCACAATCAGCCCCTCTTTGCGCGCTGCCTCGACAGCGGCCGCCACTATGCCTGCGACTCCGGCCCTCATTCCTCGCCCTCTGTCAGCTCTCTGTACTCGGCAGGCCTTCTGTCCTTCAGGAAGACCCACTCTTTCCTCACATCAGAGACCTCGCCGAGGTCTATCTCGGCAAGGACGATGCCTTCGGAAGCCCCGCTGGGTTTCTCTATGAACTCGCCGTCAGGGCCGCAGCAGAAGCTCCTTCCATAAAATTCCTGCTTCTCTTCCCTGCCGACCCTGTTGACCCTCATTATGAAGAGGCCGTTCGCGTGCGCCGCGGCAGCTATTGCCCTCTCCCATTTTCTCTGCGAATGCTCAAAGGCGGACGCCGTGAGCGCAAGCACAATCTGCGCGCCCTTCAATGCCAATACCCTGAAGCCCTCCGGGAAGAATATGTCCCAGCATATCTGCACGCCTATCCTGCCGAAGGGCGTATCGAAGACCGGGAAGCCCAGGTCGCCGGGGCTGAAGTACGCCCTCTCCTCCCAGAGCGGTATCTGCGGCACATGCACCTTCCTGTACTTGCCGATTATGCCGTCCGGCCCCGCGACGACGGCGGTGTTGAAGAACTTGCCGTTGTCCTCTTCGAAGACCCCGCCAGAGAGCACCACCTTGTGCTTCATGGCCGTCTCTTTCAAGAAGGCCGTCGTCGGCCCGTCCTCTTTTTCAGCCAGCGAAAAGTTCTTCTGGTCGATGGAGGCCGGGAACCAGGGCAGGCTGAAGAGCTGCGGCAGGGCTATTATCTTCGCGCCTTGCTCCGCGGCAAGCTCTACCAGCATGGCCGCCTTTGAAATATTCCTGTCCCTCTCAGGGACAGAAGCAAGCTGTATGCCCGCTGTTTTTATCTTTTTTTCCATAGGTTTTTTGAAGGCTATTTACTGATTTTCTGATTGGGGTTAATTGGCGGCCTGGGGCGCTGTCCTGGGCGTCTCAATCTTGTAGACCACCTCGTTCTTGCCCAGCTTGCCCAGTTCCTTCCTGGCTATCTGCCCGATATAGCGCTTATCATTCTCAAGGAGCTTTATCTTTTCGGCAAGCTCGGCGTTCTCCTTATCAAGCGAGGCGTTATAGACAAGGATGCCGTCCCTTTCCTTCTTGAGCCTGAACAGCTCGAGCACGCCCTTGTCTCCGAAGACCGCGGCTATGCCCACGAAGAGGACCACGGCAAGGAGCAAAACGTGCTTTTTTTTCAACAGCTCGAAGCTCATTTTCATCAGGGCCTTTCCGAATCATTAAGATTATCAGAGTGAACCCCAAAAGTCAAGGGTACAAACGGCGAAACAGCCCTTTTTCCATGCGGTTTTCATCCCTCCGGCCATAGCAAAACAGTTGACATGGACAAGCCCGGTGCATATTATATACAGACTCTTCTCACGCGACGTTGAACTCACGAACACTATCCAGGGGTGAATGCGCATGAACAGGCTGACCTGCCCTAAGTGTGAGAACTCGTTCTTTACGGCGGCGAGGAACCCTCACCTGCCGTGCCCGCACTGCGGCTTCGTGCTTAAAGCGAACGAGCCGGACAGGAGAATACAGTCGAGGGACCCCAGCCAGAGGTTCTGCGACCTCATGAAGGGCGAGGTCAGGATACCGGCAAAGACCGTGGACATCTCGGATACGGGCCTCGGCATAAAGATGATGGGCTACCTGCCATTTGACCAGGACGACCATGTAAGCGTCCTCGTCAAGGACCTGAACATGGAAAGGACCGCGCAGGTGGTCTGGACCAGGAAGTTCTACGGCATCTCGAGGGCAGGCCTGCGCTTCGTGGACGAGGCGCACGCGCACTGAAAAAAACCGATAAGGCATTGAAGAGCAGGGCCCGGCAAGCCGGGCCTTTTTTTCGCAAAGGACACTCTGAAATCTGTTTTACTGCCGCACTTTTTACTGTATCATATCGCCGAAGAGAGACGTATCCCTATGGCTGAAAAAAAGAATACAGGCGTCTTTAGCTGCCAGACGATAACCAAAGCCATCTCCAGGAGGCACGTTTTTTCAAACGGGCTTCCCATAGAAGAGGCGCAGGTCCAGCCCGCGAGCATGGACCTCAGGCTCGGGAGCAAGGCCTACAGGCTCATCTCAAGCTTCCTGCCCGAAGAGAACCAGGTCATGGACAGGCTGCACACCCCTGACCTCTACGGCTCCGACCTCGTGATGTACGAGACGGACATCTCGAACGGCGGCATCCTTGAGAAGGGCCATGTCTACCTCATCCCGCTTATCGAAGAGCTCGATTTACCCAAGGATGTCCGCGGCAGGGCGAACCCCAAATCGACTACGGGCCGCCTCGACATTTTCGCGAGGGTCTTGACCGACAGGAACCCAAGGTTCGACGACATCGCCTGCGGCTACAAAGGCTCTCTCTATCTCGAAGTCATGCCCAGGTCCTTTACCATAAAGGTGAAAGAGGGGCTCTCGCTCGTTCAGCTCAGGCTCATAAGGGGCGAGTGCAGCCTTACCGATTCGAGGCTCAAGGCGCTGCACAAGGACTCGCGCCTGCTCTTCAACGGCGAAGACCATCTTTCTGCAAAGCAGATAAAGGTCTCGAAGGGCCTCTTTATGTCCGTTGACCTGAGCGGGCAGAACCCGGACGGCATCATCGGGTACAAATCCAAACGAAACAGCCATGTCGTGGACCTCACAAAGAAGAACCACTACAACATAGCCGATTTCTGGGAACCCATCCACAGGAACAACAAGGGCACTCTAATACTCGAGCCTGAAGAGTTCTATATCCTCTCGTCAAAGGAGAAGATAAGGATCCCTCCCAGGTACGCGGCCGAGATGGTCGCATACGAGGCGGGCTCAGGCGAGCTCCGCACCCATTACGCGGGGTTCTTCGACCCTGGCTTCGGCTTCGGTCTGAAGGGCGAGGTCAAGGGGACGAAGGCCGTCCTGGAAGTGCGCGCGCACGACGTTCCATTCATGA
>MGPL01000046.1 GCA_001797415.1 Deltaproteobacteria bacterium GWA2_55_10 | reverse complement strand
TGTGGTGAGGAGGACCGGCGCGGCGATCCCCATGAAAGAGGGGCGCGACTCGTGGTGGCACGGGGAAATGTCTCAGCCCGGCATTACGAACAACTGCCCTCCCGAGGATATGGACTCCGAGGACCCGCTATTTATCCTCTACACCAGCGGTTCGACCGGCAAGCCCAAGGGCGTTCTCCACACCACGGGCGGATATCTTGTTTTCGCTGCCCTCACATTCAAATGGATATTCGATTATAAGGAAGAGGACACCCACTTCTGCACCGCCGACATCGGCTGGGTAACGGGTCACAGTTATATCCTCTACGGCCCGCTCGCCTGCGGCGCGACATCCCTCATGTTCGAAGGCATCCCGACCTGGCCTGACCCGGGCAGGTTTTGGGAGATTATCGAGAAGCACAGGGTCAACATATTCTACACGGCCCCTACCGCCATAAGGGCGCTCATGAGGAGCGGGACCGGCTGGATAGACAGGCACGACTTATCGAGCCTGCGCGTCCTTGGCTCTGTCGGAGAGCCCATAAACCCCGAGGCGTGGATGTGGTATCACACGAATATCGGCAAGGGCCGGCTCCCCATTGTGGACACCTGGTGGCAGACCGAGACAGGCGGCATACTGATCTCTCCGCTGCCCGGCGCGACGACTTTAAAACCCGGCTCCGCTACAAAGCCCTTCTTCGGCATATGCCCCAGGGTGCTCAGGGAGGACGGCATCCCGGCCGCGGTGAACGAAGGCGGTTATCTTGTCATAGAGAGACCCTGGCCGGGGATACTGCGCGGGACATACGGAGACCCTGAGAACACGAGGATAAAAGAGGTCTACTTCAGCCGCTTCCCCGGTTACTACATGAGCGGGGACGGCGCAAGGGTTGACGAGGACGGGGACTTCTGGCTGATGGGCAGGATAGACGATGTCCTGAACGTATCAGGCCACAGGCTCGGCACAGCGGAAATAGAGAGCGCCCTGGTTTCCGACGAGGCCGTGGCCGAGGCCGCGGTCGTGGGCTATCCTCACTCGGTCAAGGGCGAGGGCATATACGCCTTTGTTGTCCTGAAAGAGGGCGTCAACCCGACTCCTGAGCTGACGCGGCATGTCGAAGAGCATGTAAAGAACGAGATAAGCCCGATAGCGAAGCCGGACAAGATACATTTCGCCGCGGCCCTCCCCAAGACGAGAAGCGGCAAGATCATGCGGAGGATCCTCCGGAAGATAGCCCAGGGCTCGACAGAGGATCTGGGCGACACTTCTACGCTCGCGGACCCTACGGTGGTGGAGACGCTGGTAAAGGAGAAACTCTGATCCAGGCATGAAATAAGCCCATCTGCTTTGTTGGCCTCAAAGCGGCAAAAGCGGCGTACGGCAAAGAGTACGCCTCATTCCTCGCTCCCCGATTTAACCGGGGCCTCGCATATGGAGCTTTTTGAGCAGCCTTTACGGCGGGTTCAATTTTGCAAATTGAACCCGGAATTTTCGCAACTCTTTTTCGAATAGGCAGGCTCAGGTTACAAACCTGAACCCGCCAAGAGGAAGCGGTCGAGCTTTCATCCTTCCCCCTTTCTAAAGGGGGACTGAGGGGGATTACCGATAGGCATTAAAAAAGATAATCTCCCCTTCCCCTCTTTATAAAAGAGGGGCAAATAGAGGTCATTCTGAGGGATCAGAGGGGTATAAATTTGAAATGCGTTTTTTCTCCTTCTCCCTAAGGGGAGAAGGTTGGGATGAGGGGGGATACGGTTTTGGAAGCCCCCTCACCTCAGTCCTCTCCCCCAAGGGGAGAGGATATGAACATCTGAAAATAAGACGTTGGGTATAAGATAATAAAAAAGGCCCCGGAATTCCGGGGCCTTTTTTCATTCCTAAGAAGGCTCCCTTACTCCTGGACCCTTCTGGCGCTCTTCTTTGAAGCCTTGGCGCGGCGCTTTGCCGCCTCCTGGCGTTTTCTCTTCTTCTTGACGCTCGGCTTCTCGTAGAACCTTCTCTTCTTTATTTCCTTGAAGGTCCCATCCTGCGCGAGTTTGCGCTTGAGAATCTTGAGCGCCTTCTCAAGCTGGTCGTCATATACCTTAACCTCTGACAAAAATAACACCCCCTCTATGTCAAAAATTTCAATCAGGAATACGGGTTGACTACAAGCAGATATCCGCTTGTAAAGATATGAGATTATACCAAAACGCGGCCATTAGTCAAACAATTTAACCTTTTGAGGCCTGATCGCACTTTCATAATTATAGCAGACAGGGTCCGGGGAAAGTTCTTTTTATTTCAAAAAACGTGCTTTTCTGATAGAATTTATTAATCTTCGCGTTAAAGGCCTGAAAAAATGTACTTCGGACGATACCGGACTACCCTTCTGATATGCGCCCTCCTGATGCCGGCTTTTATCCTGGGCTGCGGCGTCTCAAGGCGCGACTACGAGACCAACATGGCCATGGTCCTCGATGAGCTCAGCCAGGAGAGATCTGCCCGTTACACGTCTACAAGGGCGCTCGAGGTAAAGGTCCACGAGCGCGGCAGGACCCTGAGCGAGCTCACGGACAGGTATATGGCCGTGAAGGAGCAGAATGACTTCAATCAGGCCAAGCTCGGCAGGCTCAAGGGCGACCTCGAAGGCCTGCTCCGCGACTTCTCGGAAATGAAGCTCGTCATCTTCGCGAACTTCAAGGGCTCTCAGGCCAACGAGATGCTCCTGAAGCTCAACGAGATGCAGCGCACGGTCCAGGATCTCTTGAAAAAGAGCAACGAGCAGCTGCCCGCGCCTCCACCGGCAGTTAGCGTGCCCGCGGAGCAGAGTAAGCCCGTCGAGAGCCCGCAAGTCCAGGATAAGCTCTAACAGGATGTTGAAAAAGTCCATCCATGGCTTTTTCAACAACGGCTTGTCCGAAGTGAATTCGGCCAAGCCTCACAAATTGCTCGACTTTCAAGTCTCGCAATTTGGCAATCCATCCCTGGATTGCTTAGCAGGTTGTTTTTCAACAACCTGCTAAAGAACAGCCGCTCCCCTTATATAGTCTGATCCCGATCAAAAGAATAAGCTGAATTACCGCTGCAAGCAGCCGTGTTTAAATCGCAACCTGCTTTTCTCGGGATGAGGGGGCTGTATTTAAATCCCCCCTCACCTTAGTCCTCTCCCCGTAGGGAATGGATATAAATACATCTCGCGGCGGCAAGCCGCGAGCTATCGGACATAAATGGAATAAAAAAAGCCGGCGGGGTTTCCCCGCCGGCTTTTTTGCTTTTATCGAATTTACTTGTTGTGGCAGGTCCTGCACACCCCACTGCCCGTATTGCCGCCGACCCTTCTCAAGAACATGCCGTCAGAGCACTGCTCGCCGTTGTTGCTGCACCAGTCGGTGCTGCCTGTGCCGTCTACCCAGGTCGGCTCAGCCTCGTCCCAGCTCAGGTTATCGAAGTGCGGGTCGTGGCACGACGAGCACTCGACCTTGCCGTCGCGCAGCAGGTCTGATATCGAAGCGGTATTGGATATGAAGCCGTTCACTGCCCAGCGGTTCTGGGTAAGGTTGCCGCCGAATGCAGTACCAGCCGCCGCGTCCAGGTCGCCTGAGAGGTCTATTGTGCCTATGACAGTGGAAGTCGGCCTCAGGCCCGCTACTGTAGAGGTATATGGTATCGAGACCGGGTGGTCATTGGAGAGGTCCGGGCCTATTACGTGCCTCTGGACCTGGTTCGCAAGGTCATCTCCGGAATGGCATTCGCTGCAGGAATCTTCTGTACCCCAGAAGAAGTGGTCGATAAGGGGGCTGTTGAATCCAAAAATGGATGCCGGCATCCGGAATGACCAGTCATAGTCCGTGCCGCCTGCAGTTACGCCGCCCTTGCCCGGAGCGTTTACTATGTTATCCCATGTCGTTATTCCGTCATGGCAGCTCATGCAGGCAAGCGAGGTGGAGCCTATCGATCCAACGGTGGTGCCTGCCATCGTGGTACCGTAAGCGGTGTAATTTGTCGGGATGTTGCCCTTGTTCCACAGGGGTCTCAGGCCGTTCTCTGTATTCGAGTGGTGGGGCGTATGGCAGAAGACGCAGATCTCAGTCGTGCCGCTGTAGAGCCTTACCACCTTGCCCTTGAAGCCCAGGTTGTGCCTTGTGCCGCCTATTCCTCTTGCCGCGGCTCCTGCGGGGTAATCGGCTATGGTTGATGCGGCGTCCGCCAGTCCTGCCGCAGCCAGCACGGCGCCTATCGTAAGGAGGCCTTTCAGCGCTTTCTTCATCGGTCTTACCCCCTGCAAGATTTCAAAAAAAATGCCACCGTTCAACCTTCCGAGGTTGGAACGTGGCATCCATAGCCAGAGCGCGAAGGACCCGCCGTGAGCCCGAAGCGAGTGAAACTTGGGAGAATTATATCACTAACTGATTATTTGTCAAATTAAAACTTTAACTAATTTTTAATTTTTGTAAAAAAACGAGAGCTTAACGATTTCGGCCCGTTAAAGTTCAAGACGAGAATGATTCCAATCTATCTTTCAGAAAATGTCTTGAGCTTTCTGCATCTTTTCGGGTGGCGGAGCTTTCTTAAGGCCTTTGCCTCAATCTGGCGTATCCTCTCGCGCGTGACGTTGAAGAACGCGCCCACCTCTTCGAGCGTATGGTCCTTTATCTCGCCTATGCCGAACCTCATCCTTAATACCTTCTCCTCCCTCGGCGAAAGGGTTGAGAGCACATCATTCATATGGCCCGTAAGATCGCTCGTTATCGCCTCGTCGTGCGGCACCGCGGCGTCCTTGTCCTCGATGAAATCTCCCAGCAGGCTCTCTCCGTCATCCCCCACAGGCATCTCGAGAGAGACCGGCTCCTTCGCGATCTTGAGCGTCTTTCTTATCTTCTCTACCGGAAGGTCCAGGGCATCCGCAAGCTCCTCGGGACTCGGCTCCTTTCCAGTCTCCTGCACAAGGTAATGGGAGGCGCGCACTACCTTGTTGAGCGTCTCCACCATGTGCACCGGCACCCTTATCGTGCGGGCCTGGTCCGCGATGGACCTTGATATGGCCTGCCTTATCCACCACGTGGCGTATGTCGAGAACTTGTATCCCCTCCTGTACTCAAACTTCTCTACCGCCCTCATGAGGCCGATGTTGCCTTCCTGTATGAGATCCAGGAACTGCAACCCCCTGTTAAGGTATCTCCTCGCGATGCTCACGACGAGCCTGAGGTTGGCCTTTATGAGCTTTTCCTTCGCCGAATCTATCCTCGATATGCAATCATCGAGGCGGGCGACGAGCGTTGACAGCTCGGCAGGCCCGAGCCCGGCCTTGCTTTCAAGCGCCTCGATAGAGGCCTCTATCTCCCTTACCTGGTCCATCGAGCCTTTACCTGCAGCCTCGATGGCCGCCTTCTTTCTATCCAGTTCCCTGAACTCTTCTTCAGTCCTCTTGAGGTCCTCTATTATCTTCTCGTATATGTCAGCCTTCTGCTCTATTTCAAGGAGGAGCGCGACAAGCTTTGCGCCCGGCTTCTCGATGCCCTTGAGGCTGTTTGCCTTTGAGAGCGCCGCGAGAGCAAGCTCGATATTGGCGAGGGTCTTTCTCCTGTCCTCTTCATCTTCGGAGATGATGCCCTCGTCGTCGTCATACTCGATTACCTCTTCCCCGCCGTGCTTCTCCGAGAGCCGCTCTTTAAGGCTCTCAAGCTCGTAAATGGCATAACTCGTCCTGAGTATCTCTCTGGTTATCTCCTGCCTGCCTCTTTCTATCTCCTTGGCGAGCTCCACCTCCTCGTCCCTGGAAAGTAGGTAGACCGTTCCCATCTCTTTGAGATAGGTCCTTACAGGGTCGGTAATGGCGGCAGCGCCCGGCGCCTGGACGGCCTCGCCGGGGGTCTCCCCGTCCTCGAGGCAGGGCCCGTCCTCTTCGATCCCGGCTGCGCTCTCCTCGTCCCGATCGAGGTCAGCGGCCTCATCTCCCTCGAATATGGGCTTAAGCTCTTCCGTATTGTCTTTCATATTTTCAGTGCCTTTTGCCCTGCGGTCCAATCTCAAGCCTCTTCCTTATTTCAAGGGCCACTTCCGATTTGCCCATCTGCTCGAGAAGCTTTATGCTCTCGCGCGTGAACTCCTGGGTAGACTGTTTTACCCTTCCCCTGTTGAGCACGCTCTTGATGCTGTCCCTCAACATCCTCTCAGGCTCTTCCACGTACCCGTCGTCCTCGCGGAAGAGGAGGTTGGCAAGCCGTCCCCTTGACTCGGCGTCTTCCGCGCCTTCGAGCAGGTCCGCGGCTGAAATGGCCTTTCCGTCCCTGAGAAAACCGCATATTGCCGTTCCGGCTTTTTTCAGGGCCGCGTCGCCGAAGGCCTCTATCGCCGTATCGGCATCAGGGGTATAGAGGTCCGGGTGCCTTATGAGCACCTTGAGGAGCATTGCCTCAGGCCTTGACGCCACCGGCTCTTTTGCTATGTTGACCTTGAGATTCTTGTCGGCCCCTGGCCTCTTGAGCGCGTCATATACCGCGTCTATGCCTATCCCCAGGGTCGAGGCCACGATCGACACGTAGTGGCCGCGCTCGGCTATGTCCTTTATGCGGGACAGATACGACAGAGCGTCCCCGAAGTATTTCTTCTTCCCTTCCGGGGCAGATATATTGAGCTTATCGCGCAGATTGCGCAAATAGAATTCCATGAGCGTCGGCGCTTCCGCGACGGCCTCCATGAGCGCCTCGGGGCCTGAGAGCTTCAGGAACTCGTCAGGGTCCTTGCCCTTGTCCAGCAGTACGGCCCTGCAGGAGACGTCTTCGTTCAGGAATAGACTGAGCCCCCGTATCGCGGCGCTCTTCCCGGCCTCGTCCGAATCGAAGAGCGCGTAGATGGTGCTCGCGTAACCCTTAAGCACCTTTATATGCTCTGGCGTAAGGGCCGTGCCCATTGTGGCCACACTGTTCCTGAAGCCGTGCTTATGAAGGGCTACCAGGTCAAAATAGCCTTCGACGACTATGACCGAACCTTCCTTCTGTATCTGCTCCTTTGACTGAGAAAGGCCGAAAAGGGTCTCGCCCTTTTTAAATACCGGGGATTCCGGCGAGTTCAGGTACTTGGGCTGGATCTTATCGTCCAGCGTCCTTCCGCCGAAGCCTATTATCCTGCCCCTCATGTCCGTTATGGGGAAGATCACCCTGCCCCTGAACCTGTCATAATATCCGGGTGAGTTGTCCCTCTTGACTATTAGCCCGGCCCTGTGGGCTGCCTCCGTGCTCACGCCCCTTTTCTTGAGATGGTTCGTAAGCCCATCCCATTTGTTGGGCGCGAATCCCATGCTGAACTGTTTGGCAAGCTCGCCTGTCACGCCCCTGCCCTTGAGGTATTCCCTGGACTGAGCGCCGTTCGGAGTCCTCAGCTCAAGCATGAAGTACTCGGCAGCGGCTTTTAAAGCGCCGTAGATGGCCTCCCTCTCGTCGGGGACCTCTTTCTTGAACTCGTTTATTGTAATCCCGTACCTGCGGGCAAGGGTCCTTACGGCCTCGGGGAACTCGAGCCCTTCTTTTTTCATTATAAATGTTATGACATTGCCCGTCGCGTTGCAGCCGAAGCAATAGAATATCTTCTTCTCCTCGCTTACGGTAAAGGAGGGGGTCTTCTCGGAATGGAAAGGGCACAGGCCCACGTGGTTGTGCCCGCGCTTGGTGAGGGGCAGATATTCAGAGACCACCTGGACGATGCTGGCCCGTTCCCTGACTTCTTCTATTTTATCCTTTGGTATGCTCAATGCGTTTATACCTTACTTGAGGTCGACTATCGTTACGCCGCCGCCCCTTTCTCCTTTATGGAATCTCGCTACCGCCGGATTTCCTCTCAAGAACTCCTCTACGGCCTTCGCGAGCGCGCCGGTGCCCACTCCGTGAATTATCTCGACGCTTCCCATGCCGCTCGCGTGGGCGTTATCAATAAAGCGCGTCACCTTAGGCATCGCCTCGTCCACCCTGAGCCCTATTATATTGAGCGCGCTGGCTATTTCCATATCGGCATTTACGCTCATTCCTTGAGCAGGCCTGCCTTCTACCCCGCCCCTCTTTTTCAGCTTGTCCCACGGCGCCCAGACCTTGAGGCTGCCGAACCTCACTTCCGCCTTTTTTTCCTCTTTATCTACCGCTATTACTTCGCCTTTTGAGCTGGACCCGGCAATAGTTACCTTATCCCCTGCTGCCGGGATGAACTCCTGCTCCTTGTGCCCGAGCCTGGCCTTCATACTTGCCCTGGCCTTGTCCACCTGGGTAAAGGCCTTTTTGCCGGCAGCGGCCTTGCCCTCTGCCCTGAACCGCTCTACCGTCTCCCGTATCTCACGGTCGGCATCCCCGACCAGGGCGTCTATCTTCTTCCTCGCCTTATCAAGTATCTCAGCCCTGTTCTGCCTGAGCTTCGCTACCGCCTCGCTCTTTCTTGCCTCAAGTACTCTCAAATTCTCACGCAGGGCGCTCACTTCCTCTTTTTCCTGTTCGAGTATCCTGATGGACTCGATAAAGGCCCCTTCCTTCTCCTTTATATAGCCGCGGGCCCTTGTTATTACGTCCTCGGGTATGCCTAAGCTCTGAGCTATTGAAAGGCCGAGTGACGGCCCCGGCACCCCGTAGCGCATTGCGTACAACGGCCTCAATGTCCTCTCGTCGAACTCGACCGAGGCGTTCAAGTAATTGGGGTCTGCCTGGGCAAAGGCCTTGAGGAGATTCAAGTGGGTCGTTACGACGGTGCGCGCCCCGCGCCCCCTCAATGTTTCTATGGCGGCGAGGGCAAAGGCCCCGCCTTCTGACGGGTCTGTGCCTGCGCCGGCCTCGTCTATAAGGACGAGCATGCCTATTGATGCTGTCTCAAGGAACTCCCGCATCCTCTTCACATGGGCTGAAAAGGTCGACAGGGACGCCACTATATCCTGCCTGTCGCCTATGTCTGCGAGTATCTCCCTGAATGCCACGATGGCGCTCCCCTCCTCGGCCGGGACCGGGATGGCTGAAAGGGCCATTATAGTAAGGAGGCCAAGGGTCTTCAATGCGACGGTCTTGCCGCCCGTATTCGCTCCTGATATGACGAGCACAGCCTTGTCCTCCGGCAATTTCAGGTCGATTGGTATGGCCTTCCCCTCGCCCCGTTTCTCCTTGAAGACAAGGATGGGGTGCCTGGCGGATATGAGCCTCACCTCGCCCGTTTCACTGACAGCCGGCACGACGGAGGCGGTAACGCTGGCGAAGAGCGCCTTTGACTGGATGAGGTCGAGGGTAGAGAGATCTTCGAGGTCGCTCAAGAGGAAATCCCTCTGGAGCGAGACCTTGGCAGTGGCCTCTTTGAGTATCTCTATCTCCTCTGCCTTCTCCTCTTTCTTCAGGATGGCCACCCTGTTGTTCATCTGCACGAGTTCCATGGGCTCGATGAAGAAGGTGGAGCCGCTGCCAGACCTGCCGTGGACGACGCCCTCAAAGGACGTATGCATGCCCGCCTTTATCGCGAGCACGTACCTGTCGTCCCTTATGCTTATGATGTCTTCCTGCAGATACTCTTTCGTGGCCTTGTCAGTCGTTATCGATTCGAGTATCTTCCTCGCCCGTTCCTTGTTGGCCCGTATCTCGCGCCTTATCCTGAACAGCTCGGTCGAGGCCGTGTCCTTTATCTCGCCCTT
Source organism: Deltaproteobacteria bacterium GWA2_55_10 (assembly GCA_001797415.1). Lineage (GTDB taxonomy): Bacteria > Desulfobacterota > GWC2-55-46 > GWC2-55-46 > GWC2-55-46 > UBA5799. Next base: position 189 of record MGPL01000046.1, on the reverse strand, counting down.
CTCGTCGATGATGCCGTTAAGGGCGCGCCGCAGGTCCTCCTGCTCGGAAATGCGCTCTATCCGGGCGTATGTCATCGGGTAAGAGCGGCTGAACAGTTGATTGGCAAGGGACTTGACCAGTGATGACGCGGTGATGTTCGAAAGTATCAGGAGGAGGTCAGATGGCAGGAGGTACGCGCCTTCGACCTC
>MGPL01000045.1:17074-17865 GCA_001797415.1 Deltaproteobacteria bacterium GWA2_55_10 | reverse complement strand
TTGGCATGGCTGACGTTATTCCCGAAGGAAGGGCCTTTTCCGCATATTTCACATGTAGCTGCCATGATGATTACCTCCAAAAATTATTGAATTTGTATTTTTAGCATAACAGCCCGTGTATTGCAAGTTTTTTTTAAAATCCTTTTGGGTAAAATAGGTTCCCCGACGCGCCTTGGGTGCGCCATACCGGATGAAGAAAACGAAAATAATCATAATTTCTGGCATATTGGCCTTCTTTGCCGCCTCAGCCTGGCTCTTTCTCGATTTCGTGAAAGATACGAGGTCATACAGGTCTGTTGGCAGGGGCGCTGACGCCATCGTCGTCCTCACGGGCGGCAGGGGCAGGACTGCGGAGGGCCTCACCCAGCTCAGGAAGGGCAAGGGCGGGGTACTCATATTGAGCGGCGTGCACGAGGACGCTGACCTCGATTCGATATTCCTCAACAGGGTGAACACGGTCGAGCGCACGAACATAGTCCTTGAGAAGCGTTCTACCAGCACATACGAGAACGCAGTAGAGGTGAGAAAGATACTGGAGGAGAGGGGATTGAAGTCGATGGTCCTTATCACCTCAGGCTACCACATCAAGAGGGCCCATTATATCTTCACCAATGTCATGCCGCCGGAAATTGCGGTAGAGTCCTACAGCGTGATGACGCCCAACTTCGATACCGAGAGATGGTGGTCAGGAAAGAGTCTGGGCCTCCTGGCAATAGAGTTCCTCAAATACTACTGGTATGTGGGAAAGTTTGCCGTCCTTGGCCCGCCGGCCCTCCCGAAGATAGCCAATG
>MGPL01000045.1:14242-17038 GCA_001797415.1 Deltaproteobacteria bacterium GWA2_55_10 | reverse complement strand
ATCGAATGTATTGTAGTGCATGGGGATGACTGCCTTTGGCTTGAGGAAACCAACTGCCCTTGCCGCGTCCTCTATGCCCATCGTGAAGTTGTCGCCTATGGGGAGCATTGCGCAGTCTATTTGATTTATTTCGCCGATGAGGGCCATGTCCGAGAAAAGGCCGGTATCTCCGGCGTGGTAGACGGTCTTGCCGCCCATGGTCACGATAAAGCCGCACGGGTTACCGACCGGCCCTGTATCTGTGGTGGAGCCGTGGTGTGCAATCGTCAGCTTGACCCTGCCGAAGGGGAAGGTGTAGCTGCCGCCTATGTGCATCGGGTGTCCGGTCGCGCCTTTGTTGGTGCAGTAGTTCACAAGCTCGAAGGTCCCGATGACAGGGGCCTTGCTCATCTTCGATATCTCCACCGCGTCGCCCAAATGGTCGAAATGCCCGTGAGTGACGAGGATTGCGTCTACCTTTACCGCCTCCGGCTTTATCTTGGCCAACGGGTTAGCGCTCAAGAACGGATCTATGATGATGGACTTGCCGTCCGCCTCGATGATGAAACAGGAATGGCCCTGCCAGGTTATCTTCATATACAGCCCTCCGGTTTTCTAACAGGTTGCTGAAAAAGTCCATCTGCTTTGTTGTCTTCAGAAGCTCGTCAGTGCGGCGTACGGCAAAGAGTACGCCGCGTTCCTCGCGCCTCGACGCCTCGCATTTGGACCTTTTTGAGCAGCCTGAGTAATTGTAAGGTGGGCTGCGCCCACCAAAATAATCCCCCTCAGTCCCCCCTTTGGAAAAGGGGGAAGCAATTTGCCGTCATTGCGAGCGTGTGCGCCGAAGCCGCGAGCGAAGCGTGGCGGGAAGCAATCTCATGCAGGTGACGAAAGACGAGATTCTTCGTCGCCTCCGGCTCCTCAGAATGACAACCCCCTCTTTTGTAAAGAGGGCAGGGGAGATTAGTATCATCTCTAATCCCCCTCAGTCCCCCTTTGGAGGGGGGGAATGGAAACAGTATTGCCGTCATTGCGAGCGAAGCGACGCAATCTCAGGCCTTTCAGGCAAGGACGTGAGATTGCTTCGTCGCTAAAGCTCCTCGCAATGACTGTTTTCAATCTGTCATTCTGAGCGATGCGAAGAATCTCCGGGTACGAGTTACGCAAAGATTCTTCGGTCGCTGCGCTCCCTCAGAATGACAAACAAGGAGTTTTAAATCAAAAGCCTTTAAGTACCAGCCCCTCTTTTTTCAGCAGGGCCGCCGTGACTCCTATGCCGTTCACGCACTGGCTGTCTCGGCAGATAGTGCCGACGCCGCAAGATGGGCTCTTCTCCTTGAGGAAGGCCTCTCCTGCGCCGGTGAGCCGCGCTATCTGCAGGACGTCCATCGCGCCCTTTACGAACTGCAGTGTAACGTCGGCGCCAAACTCGTCTATGACCTTTGCGCCGCCTTCGAGCACCTCGCCCCCGTCGCCCATCGCTATCTCTGATGCTGGCCTGGGCGTCGGAAGGCCGCCAAGCTGTTCGGGGCAGACCGGTATTATAGTCCTGCCCTCAAGGAGCGAGACGGCCTCCATGCTGAAGGCGTCGCCTGCGTCATACCGCGTCCGCAAGCCCAGCAGGCAGGCGCTCACTATAACAGGTCTGTCTATCACTGGTAATCCTGAATGTATTACTTAAATCGTGATGAGCGGGTTTGTTAGCGAGCTCGCAGGGGGCTGGCTGTTCCTTATGAAGACCCTCCGCCCCCGTATCTCGATCCTGCCTTCCGAGAATAGCTGTATTGCCTGCGGATATATCCTGTGCTCTTCGATTAAAATGCGCCTGGAAAGGGACTCTGCCGTGTCTTCGTCTTTTACAGGCACGACGGCCTGGATGATGATGGGGCCGCTGTCCAGGCCGTTGTCCACGAAATGCACCGTGCAGCCCGAGAACTTGACGCCGTAGTCGAGCGCGGCCTTCTGCACTTCGAGGCCGGGAAAAGAGGGGAGGAGCGAAGGGTGGATGTTCATTATCTTCATGTGGTAGCCGTCGAGCAGCACCTTTGAGATAATACGCATGAACCCGGCGAGCACTACAAGTTCAACGCCGTGCTCTCGGAGTATCCTCAATACCTCTGCGTCAAAGGCCTCCCTTTCCGGGAAGTCCTTTACCCTTATGACCGCAGTCGCTATGCCGTGCTTTTTAGCCCTCTCAAGGGCAAAGGCGTCCGCCTTGTTGCTTACGACTATCTTAATCGACGCATCACACCTGCCCGCTTCAATGGCGTCTATTATCGATTGCAGGTTTGTGCCGCTCCCGGAGACGAGCACGCCTATGTTGACCATTAAAGTATACCCTTATTCCCCGTGAACTCAACCTGGGGGGCTTTGCCCTTCCTGCGGGAAATATGCCCGATGGTAAAGGCCTTCTCCTTGAGAGCCTTGAGCCTTTTCAATGTCTTTGCCTCGTCCTTGGCCCGGACGACTATGATAAGTCCGATACCGCAGTTGAAGGTGCGGAGCATCTCCATCTCATCTACCGGGCCGCCCTCTTTAAGGAGGCTGAATATCCGCGGAGCCTTCCATGAGCCACGCTCGATTACAGCGGTCGCGTTCTCAGGCAGGACCCTCGGTATGTTGTCTATGAAGCCGCCGCCAGTGATGTGGGCCATGCCGAGTATATCGACTTCGCGCATCAATGACAGGACTGGTTTGACGTAAATGCGGGTAGGCGTAAGGAGGACCGAGCCGATTGTTTCATTAAAGTCCCTGGGTTTGCTGCTGACCTTTAATTTGAGTGATTCGAATATTATCTTTCTCGCAAGAGAGTAGCCG
>MGPL01000045.1:13516-14170 GCA_001797415.1 Deltaproteobacteria bacterium GWA2_55_10 | reverse complement strand
TCGGCGGTCTCACCGCCCAGGAGCGCGCACCCGGCCATCTTGCAGCCCTTTGCGATGCCCTTGACCACAGCCGCGGCCCTTTTCGCGTCCAGCTTGCCTGTGGCAAAGTAGTCGAGAAAGAAGAGCGGCTCCGCGCCGCTTACGAGTATGTCGTTCACGCTCATGGCAACGAGGTCTATGCCGACCGTGTCGTGTTTGTCTGCCATGAAGGCGGCCATGAGCTTTGTGCCGACCCCATCGGTCGAAGAGACTATCACCGGGTCCTTGAGGCCCTTGAAAGAGCCTGAGAAAAGGCCGCCGAAGCCGCCGATGTCGCCCATGACCTCCTGCCTGTAGGTCGAGCGCACGGCAGGCTTTATGAGGCCCACCAGCCGGTTACCTTCGTCGATATTTACTCCAGAGAGTCTGTATGTAAGTTTTTTCATGCGTTATAGATTAAAGCAAAGCCTTTTTGAAGTCAACGGCATTGAAAAGCCTGAACCGGGAAAAAAGCCTTTGGAGAAAGCCCAGCCATTTTGAAGGAGATGTTCGTTTAATGCACATAATAATGTGCGCAATGCACAGAAAATGAGGCAAGTTTAAACACGCCCTCTTTCACCCTCCTTTCCATCTCGTTAATTAGACTAAATATTTTTTTACATCGGGGTTTGGCAC
>MGPL01000045.1:13176-13358 GCA_001797415.1 Deltaproteobacteria bacterium GWA2_55_10 | reverse complement strand
GCTCAAGGCCTATGTCACTATCAAGCTCGATGACTGCTTTGTCGTGAGGGACATGAAGGTCATCAAAGGCACCACAGGGTATTTCGTAGCGATGCCCGCAAAGAAGATGAAGGACGGCACATACAGGGACCTTGTCCATCCCCTGGACAAGCCCACGAGGCAGCAGCTTGAAGACCAGGTCA
>MGPL01000045.1:8002-13113 GCA_001797415.1 Deltaproteobacteria bacterium GWA2_55_10 | reverse complement strand
AAGCTCTGTGCCGGCTATCCCCGCAGCCGGCTTCCCATTTATCCGTGAAATTCGAAAAAAAAAGCTTATGCGCCTGGGAGAAATTAGGATGAAAGACCTTTTCAGTAAAACAGGCGCATTCTCCAGGACGGCCGCGGCAGCGGCCCTCAATAGAAGGTATCCGCTTTCAGTCACCATGATATCGACCTACAGGTGCAACTTCATGTGCGCCTACTGCGATATCTGGAGGCTCAAGGAGGACGAGCTCACAACCAGCCAGGCCCTTCGCATGATAGAGGAGTTCCAAACACTCGGCATGAGGAGGCTCTGCTTCGACGGTGGAGAGCCGCTTATGCGCGATGATATCGGAGATCTTATTACGCAAGCGAAGAAAAAAGGGGTATTCACCACGCTCATCACCAACGGCTCTCTGATAGAAAAGAACCTCAGGAAGCTCAAAGGACTGGATGTGTTGAACGTCAGCCTCGGCGGGCCTGCGGAAGTGCACGAGCGGCAGAGGATGGAAGACAGTTACTGGCAGGTGCTCGCCGGCATCAGGTCTGCTAAAAGCGCGGGGCTGGCCGTGAAGGTAACCGTGGTGCTCACCAAGGCCAACATCGCGTATCTGCCGGAGATGGCAGAGGACTCCGGGAAGCTCGGCGTAATGATGACCTTTGAGCCGGTTGCCGCGTTTGCGCATGCCTCGCACTGGTATAACATAAGCTCTCTTTCGCCAGGCCCGGCAGAGTACAGGGAGGCATTAGGAGTGCTTGAAATGCTCAGAAAGAGAGGAGCGCCGGTTGCCATCAACATGGCTGCGGAAAAGAGCCGGTGCTGTTCCGGCAGGTTCTCCTGCGCCGTGACCCCGTCGGGAGACGTCGCTCCATGCCATCACCTCTTCTATTCGCGCAAATGGCCCAACGGCCTTTCAATGGGCTTTGAGGAGGCCTTCAATTCAATGGGGAGTTTGCCTGCCGCGTCTCATTTACGGCTATTCCGGAAAACGACCTTGCCTGATTAAATGCTTCAAGTCTTGCGGCTGCGCTTTTACTTCCTTCTATTCTTCCATCACATCATTTAACGCTGCCTCATTAAAGATCCCCCTTGTTGACTCAAGAGCCTGCCACGGGAGCCGCAGCCGTTGCGGCGTCCCAAGTATCCTTTTTTATTAACTAATCGTCCCTCATTTGACTACCGGAATTCGTGCATTATACTCTTTTCGGAGTACATATCCGTACAAATCCAGACAACGCAAGGATGACAGCCTTTGAAAGTCGCCCTCGTACACGACTGGCTTACAGGCATGAGGGGCGGGGAGAAGGTCTTGAGCGTTCTATGCGAATGCTTCCCCTCAGCAGACCTCTACACCCTTGTCCACGCCAGGGGAACAGTCTCAAAGACGATCGAGAGCAGGCGCGTGGTCACCTCGTTCATCCAGAAGCTGCCATTTGCGAAAAAGGCCTACAGGAGCTACCTCCCGCTATTTCCAATGGCGATCGAGGGCATGCGCCTCAAGGGCTATGACCTCGTCATATCCACGAGCCACTGCGTGGCAAAGGGAATCATACCGCCTGCCAACGCCCTGCACATCTGCTATATCCATACGCCCATGCGCTATGTCTGGGACATGTATCATGAATATCTGGGGAGCAGGCGGGGCTTGAGCTCATTGCTTGCCAGGGCAGTTGCCCATTACCTGAGGATATGGGACGCGTCGTCGAGCGGCAGGGTCGACCACTTCATAGCCAACTCATTGAATATCGCGAGGAAGGTCAAAAGATATTACGGCAGGGAGGCTGAAGTCATCCATCCCCCGGTCGATTGCTCGAAGTTTTCGTCGAACGGAAAGAAGGGCGAATACTACCTCGTCGTATCGGCGTTCGTGCCGTACAAGCGGGTGGACCTTGCCATAAAGGCCTTGAACACTTCAGGCAGGAAGCTCGTCGTTGCCGGGAAGGGGCCTGAAGAGAAAAAGCTCAAGAAACTGGCCTGGGCGAACGTCGAGTTCACGGGCTGGAAGACGGACAGCGAGCTCGCCCGTCTATACCAGGGCGCGCGGGCGCTCATCTTCCCTGGCGAGGAGGACTTTGGGCTGGTCCCGCTTGAGGCAATGGCTTCAGGCTCTCCTGTAATCGCGTACGGCAGGGGAGGCGCGCTTGAGACCGTCGTGCCGCCGGGCACCGGCAGGAACGCGACAGGGCTCTTCTTCGTGGAGCAGGATCCGAGGGCCGTTATGGAGGCTGTCTCCGTATTCGAGAGGAGCGGCTCCCTTTTCAGGCCCGATGCCATACGGGAGCACGCGCTCGGTTTTGACAGGACCGTATTCAAGGAGAAGTTGAGCAAGTCCATTGAGGCAAGGTATCTCGAATTCACCCGGAACGGATATGCTAAAAAAGCACAGCCAGCTCTTTGAGAGCCTGCTACTCATCTCTGATCTCGTAATAATAGCCTTCTCATGGCTGTTTTCGTTCCATGTCCGCTTCCATTCAGGGCTCATACCCGTACAGCAGGGCATACCTGATTTTTATTCCTACTCATTCCTGCTGGTGCCGATAGTCCTTATCTGGGCCTTTGTCTTCAAGTGGTTCGGGCTGTACAGGCCAAAGAGGGTAGGCAGCCAGCTTAACGAGGTGCTCGAGATATCAAAAGCCTGCGGCGTTTCCATGCTGGTCTTCGCGGCTTTTACATTTTTTGCCAGGCAGTACGACTACTCAAGGCTCGTAATCGTGCTCTTCACGGTATTCAACATTGCCGCGTTGAGCATGTCAAGGCTCGTCTTCAGGAAGGCGCTCCGCGCGATTCGGAGGAAGGGCTTCAACCTGAGATATGCCGTCATCGCAGGCACAGGGGAGGGCGCAAGGAGGGTCATCGAGAGGCTGGACGCTCACCCCGAGGTCGGCATAAAGGTCGAGGGGCTTATATCGACCGGAGGCGCTGAGGAGGGCACTCTGATATCCGGCGTAAAGGTTATAGGCTCTCTCGAAGGCATAAGGGACATAATAAGGACCCGTCGCATCGACATAGTCTTCATAGCCCTCTCCTGGAACGAGAACTCGAGGGTGGAGGAGGCTGTAAAGAGCATCGGAGATGAGACGGTAGATATAAAGGTCATACCCGATATCAACGACCTCATGACTTTGAGGGGCGGGGTGGAAGAGTTCGACGGCCTTCCGATACTTAACTTGAGGAACTCGCCGCTCTATGGCTGGAACATGATAATGAAGAGGGCGCTCGATATCGCGATATCCCTCATTGCGATAGCTCTGCTCTCTCCGTTTATGCTCCTCATTGCCGTACTCATCAGGCTGACTTCACCGGGGCCGGTCCTCTACAGGCAGGAGAGGATGGGCATAGGCGGGGACATCTTTCATATTTTGAAGTTCCGCACAATGGCGGTTGACGCCGAGGCGGCAACCGGCGCGGTCTGGGCAAGAAAAGGAGACCCCAGGCGCACAATGCCGGGGTCAATCTTAAGGGCCACAAGCCTCGATGAGCTGCCCCAGCTCTTCAATGTATTGAAGGGCGACATGTCGCTCGTGGGCCCAAGGCCCGAGCGCCCTGTCTTCATACAGGAGTTCAGGCGAAAGATACCCCGTTATATGCTGAGGCACAAGATGAAGGCCGGGATAACGGGATGGGCACAGGTAAACGGCTGGAGGGGCAATACCGACCTCGTTAAAAGGGTAGAGCACGATCTTTATTATATAGAGCACTGGTCCATATCGTTCGACCTCAAGATATTGATGCTGACGCTCTGGAAAGGGTTCGTGAACAGGAACGCCTATTAGCAGGTTGATAGAAAAGCAACCTGCCAGGCAATCCAGGGATGGATTGCCAAATTGCGAGACTAGAAAGTGGAGCAATTTGTGAGGCTTGGACGAATTCACTTCGGCCAAGTCGTTGAAATAAGTCCAGGACGGACTTTTTCAGCATCCTGTTTGACTACAGCCCCGGCGCTTTCTGCCGATATTTAAAAGGCTCAATTTTCCTGTAGTTACCATATTAAATCCCTCCCCCTTGACGGGGGAGGGCAGGGTGGGGGTGAAATACTTTCACCCTCCCCTTGTCCCCCCCCGCTGAGGGAGGGGACTGTCCCGATAGATATGCAGCAGAGTAACAGAGGATGGTTTTTTCCGGCAACGGGCATTCTTGACATATCGGCCTCAGGCGTTTATACTGGACGTTAATTCCTGATTCCGGGTATTTTTCAGCAGGTTACAGCCGCAGTTATTCCTTTTGTTGTCCTGCTCTCAAACCAATCGCTCTTACGGAGGTCCTCACAATATGAATATCTGTGTCATCGGCACCGGGTACGTCGGATTGGTGACCGGCACCTGTTTTGCCGACTTTGGCGTGAACGTCTCCTGCGTTGACAAGGACGCAGAAAAGATAAATATGCTCAAAAGGGGAGAGATCCCCATCTACGAACCGGGCCTCAAGGAGCTTGTTGAGAAGAACGTAAGCGAAAACAGGCTCACATTCACTACCGATCTCAGCGATGCCATAAAGAAATCCCTCGTCATATTCATAGCCGTAGGAACTCCTCCGAAGGACGACGGTTCGGCGGATCTCAGCTATATCGAAGAGGTCGCCCGCACCATAGCCAGCAACTTGAACGGCTACAAGGTCATAGTCACCAAGAGCACCGTGCCCGTGGGCACCGGCAAGCTCATCGAGAGCATAATTGAGAAGGAGCAGGGCGGGGACCACAAGTTCGACGTAGTATCGAACCCCGAGTTCCTGAGGGAAGGCTCTGCCGTCGAAGACTTCATGAGGCCCAACAGGGTCGTGCTCGGCGCCAGAAGCGAGCAGGCCATCGCCATAATGAAGGACCTGTACTCGCCGCTCTATCTGATAGAGACGCCCTTTGTCATAACCGACATAGAGACATCCGAGCTTATAAAGTACGCGTCTAACGCGTTCCTCGCGACCAAGATATCGTTCATAAACGAGGTCGCCAATATCTGCGAGAAGGTCGGCGCCGACGTGCACATGGTCGCAAAGGGCATGGGCCTCGACAACAGGATAGGCTCGAAGTTCCTCCACGCCGGCCCCGGCTACGGCGGGTCGTGCTTCCCCAAGGACACGATGGCAATAACCCGGATAGCGCGCTCCAACGGTTGTGTCTTCAA
>MGPL01000045.1:7454-7894 GCA_001797415.1 Deltaproteobacteria bacterium GWA2_55_10 | reverse complement strand
ACTTGCCTTCAAGCCCAATACCGACGACATCAGGGAATCCCCCGCGATGGACATAGCGGAAAGGCTCCTCGAAGCGGGCGCGAAGATAAAGGTCTACGACCCTGCCTCGATGGAGAACGCCAGGAAGGTCATGCCTGAATCGGTCTGCTTCTGCAACGACGCATACGAAGTAGCCGAAGGGAGCGATGCCCTGGTGATACTGACGGAATGGAACGTCTTCAGGAAGCTCGACCTCGGGCGGGTCAAGAAGACCTTGAGGGCCCCCAGGATAATAGACTTGAGGAACATATACGACCCTGTTGCCATAAAGAAGATGGGTTTCGAGTATGTCTGCGTGGGCAGGGGAGAGAAAAAGGCCGACTTTTCCTTTGCCGGCGCGTTGAAGGCGCCGGTAGTAAGCGAATAACCCGGAAAATTATGTTGACTCGCGGGCACTATTA
>MGPL01000045.1:5168-7415 GCA_001797415.1 Deltaproteobacteria bacterium GWA2_55_10 | reverse complement strand
ACCTGGGTTTTTTCATGTTGAGGATCGATGTCGGGGAAGAGGCGAAGGTGGCGCACATGTACACTGACGAGCAACTGACCGGCAGGATCATAAAAAAGGCCGATGTCTGGTCGATACCGTTGAGCGGGGAAAACATCCTCATCCAGCGGGGGCAGGAAGAGATCAGGATAGCAGTGAGCTACAGCGTGGTCCTGAACTTCTTCGACAGGTACGAACAAGAACTGTTCTATGACATAGATGTGGAGAAGCCCTTGAATGAAGGGCGCTCGACTCGCTTTTAAAAATAAACCCTTTTAATTTAATCCTGAGAGATTAAAAACGGGGAACCAAGTGGGCTTACAATCAATTCAAATATTGCCGCCTCCGCGTCCTGACGGGACCGGGGGTATTTTTTTGCCTGTAGCAGGTTGTTGAAAACATCCTGCTATGCAATCCATGGACGGATTGACAAATTGCGAGACTTGGCCGAATTATCGGACAAGCCGTTGTTGAAAAACCATGGATGGATTTTTTCAACACCCGGTAGGCGATGAAGAAAGTGGTATTGGACGATAAGGCGATAGACCGGGCGCTCGCGAGGATAGCCCACGAGATAATCGAGCGCAACAAGGGCACGGAGAAGCTCGTTATTCTCGGCATCCCGACCAGGGGCTACCATCTCGCGCTCCGCCTCCAGAATAAGATAGAGGAGATAGAGGGCGTCCATCTCCCCACTGGGGCAGTCGACGCCACCCTCTACAGGGACGACCTCGGCATAAAGAAGGACCAGCCGTCGCTCAAGAAGATGGATATACCCATATCCATAGACGGCAAGAAGATAATAATGGTCGACGACGTGCTCTTCACCGGAAGGACCATAAGGGCCGCGATGAACGCCCTCATGGACTTCGGCAGGCCGCTTGCCATACAGCTCGCTGTGCTTGTCGACAGGGGGCACAGGGAATTGCCGATAAAGGCCGACTATGTCGGCAAGAACATACCCACTTCAATGAAGGAAGGGGTCAAGGTGCATCTGTTCGAGACCGACGGCATAAACGAGGTCGTGGTCGAGCCGGCGCAGGAAGCGAAGCAGGGGTAGGGCTGTAGATGAGGCTGAAACGAAAAGATCTGTTGGGCATCGAGGAGCTTGAAAGGGACGAGATAGAGCTGCTGCTCTCGACTGCCGAGTCGTTTAAAGAGGTCTCCGAGAGGGAGATAAAGAAGGTCCCGACCTTGAGGGGCAGGACCATAATCAACCTCTTTTACGAGGCTTCGACCAGGACGCGGACTTCATTCGAGATAGCGGCGAAGCGCATGAGCGCGGACGCCATAAACATCTCGGTCTCCACAAGCTCCGTCGTTAAGGGCGAAACTCTCCGGGACACGGCCAAGAACCTCGAGGCCATGAGGCCCGACTGCATAGTCGTAAGGCACTCCTCTTCCGGCACACCCCGCATGCTCTCCAGATACCTTGCCTGCCCGGTCGTGAACGCGGGCGACGGCGCGCACGAGCACCCGAGCCAGGCCCTGCTTGATCTCTTGACCGTAAAGGAAAAGCTCGGCAGTACGGATGGTATTAAAATATCGATAATAGGCGACATAACACATTCCCGGGTAGCCCGCTCGAACATATACGGCTTCACGAAGATGGGCGCAGAGGTCACGGTGGCCGGGCCTCCGACAATGCTCCCTCCGGGGATCGAAAAACTCGGTTGCAGGGCCACGACCAGTATGGAGGAGGCAATACGCGGGGCCGATGTCCTGATGATGCTCCGCATACAGTCAGAACGCCAGGCTGAGCCGCTTTTCCCCAGCGTAAGGGAGTATTCCAGGCTTTACGGCCTTGACGAGGCAAAGCTCAGGGCGGCGAAAAAGGACGTATTGATCCTCCATCCCGGCCCCATAAACAGGGGGGTGGAGATATCCCCCGATATCGCCGACGGGCCGTACTCTCTCATTCTCGACCAGGTCACAAACGGGGTCGCGGTCAGGATGGCGATATTCTATCTGCTCCTCGGCGGCGTAAAAGAAGGGCTGCAGGAAGGTGTGAAGGCATGAACAGGCTTGTTATAAAGGGAGGCCGCCTGGTCGACCCGGCGCAGAACCTCGACGGATTATACAACATCTATGTCATGTCCGGCAGGATAGCATCCATTAAGAAGGCGGAAGCGGATACCTCAGAGCTGGGCAATGGCGTCGAGGTCATAGACGCCTCAGGCCTTACCGTCATACCGGGCCTCATAGACGCGCACGTTCACCTGAGAGAGC
>MGPL01000045.1:4382-5121 GCA_001797415.1 Deltaproteobacteria bacterium GWA2_55_10 | reverse complement strand
GCCGCGGGCGGGTTTACGGCTGTCATGTGCATGGCGAATACGAAGCCTGTTAACGATAACGAGTCTGTGACGCGTTACATCCTCAACAAGGCCGAGGGCGCGGCCGCAAGGGTTTATCCCGTTGGCGCGGTGAGCGTTGGCCTCAAGGGCGAGTGCCTGACTGAAATGGCAGAGTTGAAGGCAGCGGGGTGCGTCGCATTCTCTGATGACGGCGTGCCTGTGGCAAACAGCGGGCTCATGAGGCGCGCTCTCGAATACTCCCAAGTGGTCAACCTGCCTGTCATAAGCCATGCCGAGGAGCACGAGCTTGTGGGGGCTGGCGTGATGAACGAGGGCGATGTCGCGACAAGGCTGGGTCTCAAGGGCATACCTAACGCCGCTGAAGACACGATGGTCGCGAGGGATATCGCACTTGCCGAGCTTACGGGAGGAAGGCTCCATATAGCCCATGTGAGCACAAGGGGCGCGGTAGAGCTTATAAAGTGCGCGAAGGCGAGGGGCGTGAGGGTCACGGCAGAGGCCACGCCGCATCATCTGGCCCTCACTGACGAGGCTGTCGAAGGCTATGACACGAACGCCAAGATGAACCCGCCATTGAGGTCGAGGGTGGACGTAGAGGCATTGAGGCAGGGCATCAAGGACGGCGTCATCGACTGCATAGCAACTGACCACGCGCCCCATTCGAGCATGGAAAAGGACATCGAGTTCGACAAGGCATCCAACGGCATTATCGGCCTTG
>MGPL01000045.1:3443-4298 GCA_001797415.1 Deltaproteobacteria bacterium GWA2_55_10 | reverse complement strand
CGGCGAAGGCATTCGGAATAGAGGGCGGCAGGCTCTCGGTCGGAAGCCCGGCCAATATGGCAATAATAGATTTGGGCAGGAGCTGGACAGTAGACCCGAGGCAGCTCAATTCAAAATCAAAGAACTCGCCCTGGCTCGGCAGGGAATTGAAGGGCACGGTGGTTAAGACAGTGCTTGCCGGGAACATAGTCTACAGCAGGGCGTAGCAATTAAGAGCGATTATTAGTATAATCGTGGAACCAGTTGAAATAATTAATATTTGAGGTGATATATTGAGAAAGGCAATGCTGGCCCTTGCAGACGGAACAGTCTTCGAGGGCTCTTCATTCGGCTCTGAGGGCGAGGCATACGGAGAGGTCGTCTTCAATACATCGCTTTCCGGCTACCAGGAAGTCCTGACAGACCCATCCTACAAGGGCCAGATGGTCACCATGACCTACACCCAGCAGGGCAATTACGGCAGAAACCCCGAGGACGTCGAATCTGTACGGCCCTGGGTAGAGGGCTTCATAGTAAAGGAGACCTGCCTTTACCCATCCAACTGGCGTTCGACGGAGAGCCTCTTCGGGTACCTGAACAGGAACAGGATCGTCGGCATCTCCGGCATAGACACGAGGGCGCTTACCCGGATAATAAGGGACAAGGGCGCGATGCAGGGCGTCATCTCGACGATGGATAATGACCTTGCCAGCCTTGTAAAAAAGGCGCAGGCGTCGCCGAGCCTCGTGGGCAGGGACCTCGTAAAAGAGGTGAGCTGCCAGAAACCCTTCGAGTGGCACGGAGAGCTTTGGAGCTTGGAGAAGGGGGGCTACCCCAAAGTCGATCCGAGCGTCAAGCGCAAGTTCAAAGTAGTTG
>MGPL01000045.1:3365-3432 GCA_001797415.1 Deltaproteobacteria bacterium GWA2_55_10 | reverse complement strand
GGCATAAAGAAGAATATTCTGCGCAACCTGGCGTCAGCAGGCTGCGACGTCACTGTCGTGCCCGCCT
>MGPL01000045.1:2159-3325 GCA_001797415.1 Deltaproteobacteria bacterium GWA2_55_10 | reverse complement strand
CGGCAGGACATACAAATTAAAGTTCGGCCACAGGGGAGGCAACCAGCCTGTTCAGGACCTCACCACCGGCAAGGTAGAGATAACATCGCAGAACCACGGCTTTGCCGTTGACCTTGACTCATTGAAGGGCATAGCGGAGCTTACGCATATCAATCTTAACGATAAGACCTGCGAAGGCTTAAGGCTCACGAATATGCCTGTCTTCTCCGTCCAGTACCACCCAGAGGCTTCGCCCGGCCCCCATGACTCGCAGTACCTCTTCAATAGGTTTACGGAGATGATGGAGGCGAACAGGTGATCATTACGCAATCTTTCCGGAGGTCTTTAGTTGCCTAAGAGAACTGATATAAAGAAGATACTTATCATCGGCTCAGGGCCCATCGTAATAGGACAGGCCTGCGAGTTCGATTACTCCGGCACGCAGGCGTGCAAGGCCCTCAAAGAGGACGGCTACGAGGTCGTGCTCGTGAACTCAAACCCCGCGACCATCATGACCGACCCCACGCTTGCCGACAAGACCTACATAGAGCCCATAACCCCGGAGATGGTCGAGAAGATAATAGAGAGGGAGAGGCCGGACGCGCTCCTTCCCACGATGGGCGGCCAGACCGCGCTCAACGTGTCGGTGAAGCTCGCGGAGGCAGGCGTGCTCGACAAGTACAATGTCGAGATGATCGGCGCGAAGCTCCCTGCCATAAAGAAGGCTGAGGACAGGGAACTTTTCAAGCAGGCCATGCAGAAGATAGGCCTCGAGGTCCCCAAGAGCGGCGTGGCCAGGACCTTTCAGGAAGCCCTGGAGATAATAGAGCGGATGAACTTTCCGGCCATAATAAGGCCCTCGTTCACGCTCGGTGGCATGGGCGGCGGCATCGCCTACAACAGGGAAGAGTACGAGCACATGGTGCGCTTCGGGCTCGAGTGCAGTCCCGTCAGCGAGATACTCATAGAAGAATCGGTCATAGGCTGGAAGGAGTTCGAGCTTGAGGTGATGAGGGACTGCAACGACAACGTCGTTATCATCTGCTCGATTGAGAACCTCGACCCGATGGGCGTTCACACCGGAGATTCGATTACGGTCGCGCCCGCGCAGACGCTCACCGACAAGGAATACCAGGAGATGCGCGATGCCGCCCTCAAGATCATAAGGGAAATAGGCGTCGATACCG
>MGPL01000045.1:1938-2080 GCA_001797415.1 Deltaproteobacteria bacterium GWA2_55_10 | reverse complement strand
CTCTTCAGCCCTTGCGAGCAAGGCCACCGGCTTCCCCATAGCGAAGATGGCGGCAAAGCTCGCGGTCGGCTATTCACTCGACGAGATACCAAACGACATCACCAAGAAGACGCCTGCCTGTTTCGAGCCTACGATAGATTAC
>MGPL01000045.1:1600-1886 GCA_001797415.1 Deltaproteobacteria bacterium GWA2_55_10 | reverse complement strand
CAACGCTCACCACGCAGATGAAGTCCGTGGGCGAGGCGATGGCAATGGGCCGTACCTTCAAAGAGGCGCTGCACAAGGCCATGCGTTCGCTTGAGACCGGCAGCAGCGGCTTTGAAAGAATGATAAGAAGGACCAGGCCTGAGCCTGTCTTCAGGGCGAATGAAGACGAGATGGATGCTATCAAAGCCATGCTCAAGATCCCGAGGGCCGAGAGGCTCTGGTATCTGGCTGAAGGCTTGCGGGCAGGGCTCCACGTAGACGACATATTCGAGCTTACGAAGATAGA
>MGPL01000045.1:735-1491 GCA_001797415.1 Deltaproteobacteria bacterium GWA2_55_10 | reverse complement strand
GCGGGATTGAAGGTCCACGGCCTGTTCATGGTAGGGTCTAGGGGGGAGACCATGAAAGACGTCGATGAGACCATCAGGCTGCTGAGGAGATGCAGGCTCAACTTCTTCATCCTCGGTAACTTCCAGCCCCTGCCGGGAACCCCCGCCCACGATGAGCTCGTGGAAGCTGGTGAGATCGAAGCGGGCATCCTACCGAAGGATTATACAGAGGGAGAGAGGATCTATGTCCCGGAAACGCTCAAGGGGCTCAACGTCCCGAAGCTGGTGCTGCGCGAGTACGTGTATCAGGGGCTGACAAACCCGCTCAACATCCCTTATGTGCTGGGGCTCTATAATCCGAGGCTGTATCTCACCAAAGTGTACCGCGTTGCCAGGAATATGCTCTGCAGGTCTTTGACCTGACGGACTCCCCAGGAAGCGCCCTGCATCCAAAAGGGAAACGATTTTATAATGGGCAGTGTGTTTCCCGGTCCTGAGGACGGGGGCATCATCGACGTATGGGGAAGTTCCGCTTCAGGCGCCTGTTGCGACCTCTCGAGAATGCGATAGAGGGACTCAGGCAACGCCCTGCGCTTCTGCTTCTCCTCATCTTCGTCTTCCATGCCGCCAATAATGCCGCCATCATCTCCTTGGACAGGATGCCCCTCCATCTGGATGAGGCCTGGTTCTTCGGGCAGAGCGGAAAAAATCTCAGGGCATTGAGACTCCACGACCTCTCTGGATTCCTTGAGTCTCTTGAAGCTCCTCACCCCCCTC
>MGPL01000045.1:0-664 GCA_001797415.1 Deltaproteobacteria bacterium GWA2_55_10 | reverse complement strand
CTTCCTGCCGCATTGGTGCTCATCTTCTCGGTGTACCACATCGGGAAAGAGCTGCATAATCGGGACACGGGCCTGCTCGCTGCCGCACTGGTCATCCTAATACCGGGCGTATTCGGCTTCTCGCGCACCTATTTCCAGGAGCTGACCCTTATGGCGACTGTCGCCCTCTCTCTGGCGCTCATGCTGAAGTCGCGGGGGTTTGCGGACAAGCGCTATACCCTCGCCTGGGGCGCGAGCATCGGACTTGGTCTGCTCGCGAAATGGAGCTACACCCTGTTCGTCATCGGCCCCTTCCTCATCTATGCCCATCATTCATACGGGGGAATAGCGCGGAGATCAAGTCGCCCGAGAGAAGAAGGTTTGCGCCGAGGAGCACAGTTAATGCTGGCCGTTATGTTGGGTCTCTTGCTTGCCTTGTGGTGGTATCTCCCCAATCTCGATATCGTCCTCGGCTGGATGAAACAGGCTCGATGGGAGGCCAGCCCCGAAAGCGGGTTTATCCATTATGGGGCTGTAAAAAACCCCCTCTATACCACAGATGAAAGGGGGATTCACCCCTATCTCAAGTTTTTTGGTTTCGCTAGCACTCTTTACACTGCCCTCCTGAAGCCCTTATTCTTCACAGCGGCAGTTGCGTCCCTTCTTTATCTCATTCGTGTTAAGA
>MGPL01000044.1:10419-15109 GCA_001797415.1 Deltaproteobacteria bacterium GWA2_55_10 | reverse complement strand
CCCTGTTCAGCGCGTCGGTTATCTTTTTCACGCACGAGGCGCAGCTCATGCCCTGCACAGGGATGGAAACGCTCTCCACGCCCGCGCCGTAGCCGAGTTCTTTTATCGTCTGAACGAAAGCATTGAGATGGACCTTATCCGGGTCGTAGGAGGCGGTTATGTTTTCAGCGGCGAAGTTTACGCTCGCCGTCACAATGCCGCTCAGGCCGGTAAGCCCCTTTTCTATCCTCTCGGCGCAGGAGGCGCAACTCATGCCGGTTATGGGGAGCACAACGGTCTTTACCCTGGCCCCCCTGGCTGGAGCTGACTTTATTCCAGCCTCCATCGGCTCTTGAACCTTTTCGAGGAACTGGGCCGGGCCCTGCTCAAACTTGCGCTTGCACCCCGGGCTGCAGAAATAAAAGGTCCCGCCCTCGTACTCTGCAGTCCCCTTTGCCTGGGCCTTTTTGACGGTCATGCCGCAGACAGGGTCTATGTCCATATCCTCCGGCCTTGAATCGAGCTCAGGGTGTCTTCCCTTTTGGTCCGGCATCCGTTCTCTCACGTTAAATACAGGTTTTTATTGACTCAATCGATTATATCATAAGCGCTTGTGAGTCAAAGGTTTACAGGAAAGCCGGCTGACCGCAAAAAACGCCCTTCAACTCAGGGTTACAGTCAGATTTTCTGTTGTTTTAGGCTGTTTACCTGTGATATCTTTTATATTAATTCAGTATCCCGGAAGGCGCAGATACGGTTATGGACGAGTTTCGGATAGATAGCCACAAGCTCATTTACCATGTGGACCGGGTCAATGACTGGCTATCGGGGGAGAACATATACCCCATCTATATAGAGGTCTCGCCCATAGGCGCCTGCAATCACAGGTGCACCTACTGCGGCCTCGATTACATGGAGTACCAGCCCCGCTATCTCGACCCTGCAATCCTCAAGACCCGCCTGACCGAGATGGGCGCGCTGGGGCTAAAGTCAATAATGTACGCCGGTGAAGGCGAGCCCTTTCTCCACAAGGACATTTCAAACATCATAAACCACACCAAGGCCTCAGGGATTGACGTCGCCATTACTTCCAACGGGGTCCTCTTTACCAAGAAACTCATCGAGGCGGCCCTTGCCTCGATAACCTGGATAAAGATAAGCATAAACGCCGGCACTCCCGGCACATACGCGAAGATACACAGGACAAAGGAAGAGGACTTCCCAAAGGTCGTTGAGAACATCAAGGAGGCCGTGAGGTTCAGGGAGGCCAACAAGCTCTCCTCGACCATCGGCATGCAGATGATACTCCTTCCTGAGAACGTCGGAGAGGCCCTCCTGCTTGCCAGGCTGGCAAAGGATATCGGCGCCGACTACCTTGTCATCAAGTCCTACTCCCAGCACCTGAAGAGCGTAACGCACGAGTACGAGGAGTTCAAGTACGCGGACTTCTATTACCTGAACGACGAGTTGAGGAAGCTCTGCGACAAGAGGTTCAACGTGGTATTCAGGATGAACGCCATGAAAAAGCTCGAAGAAGGTAAAAAAAGGTACGAAAAGTGCCTTGCCCTGCCCTTCTGGTCTTATATAGACGCGGGCGGCGGCGTATGGGCATGCAGCGCCTTCCTCGGCGACGAGAGATTCCTCATCGGCAACATAAACGAAAGCGCCTTCAAGGAGATTTGGGAGAGCGAGCGGCGTAAAAAGGTCATGGAGTTCGTTGACAAGGAGCTCGATACGACAGCGTGCCGCCAGAACTGCAGGATGGACGAGGTCAACCGCTATCTCTGGGAGCTCAAGCACCCCTCGCCCCACGTGAACTTCATCTAAACCATGAACGACGAATCCCTTAAAATCTGCCAGGGCAGAATAACCAAAAAAGAGCTTGGCGAGCTCTATTTCCAGATGCTCAGGATAAGGCTCTTCGAGGAACGCATAGTCGACCTCTATCCGGAGCAGGAGATGAAGTGCCCGGTGCACCTGTGCATCGGCCAGGAGGCCATAGCCGCGGGCGTATGCATCCACCTCAAAAAAGAGGACTACGTCTTCTCGAACCACAGGGGCCACGGCCACTGCCTTGCCAAGGGCTCTGACATGAAGCCCCTTTTCGCCGAGTTCTACGGCAAAATAACCGGCTGCAGCAGGGGCAAGGGCGGCTCCATGCACCTCATAGACATCCCCAACGGGATACTCGGCACCTCGGCCATTGTGGGCGGCGGCATCCCCATGGGCGTGGGCGCTGCGCTGGCCTCCAATCTCAAGGGAGAGAACAGGGTCACGGTCATATTCTTCGGCGACGGGGCTTTTGAGGAGGGTGCGTTTTACGAATCGTTCAACTTCGCCGCATTGAAGAAGCTCCCTGTCGTCTTCGTCTGCGAGAACAACTTCTACGCCACGAACTCGCGCCAGGAGGCAAGGCAGGCGGTATGCAAGATATCCGGCACTGCCGCGGCCTTTGACGCGCACGGGATATGCATAGACGGCAACGACGTGCTTGAGGTCTACAGGGCTGCCGGCGACGCCGTGGCAAAGGCACGGAGCGGTAGAGGGCCTTCGCTGATCGAGGCAAAGACCTACAGATGGAAGGGGCACGTCGGCCCTGAAGAGGACTGGACAAAAGGGTGCAGGCCCGAAGACGAGCTCCGCGAATGGAAAGAAAAGTGCCCGGTAAAGAGATTTAAAGAAGCGCTCTCGTCCGGCAATATCATGGATAAGGCCGAGATGGATGGCATGGAAGCGAAGATTAAGGCAGAGCTGGACGAGGCGGTGGACTTCGCGAAGAAGAGCCCCTACCCCGATACAATAGAACTTTTGAAAGACGTTTACGTCGAGGCGTAAAGGATGCCGTGGACTAAGATATACAGCAACAGGGCGGAGTTTGACAAGGCCCTGAAAGACAACCCGGACCTCCGCGGCATCGCCTATAAAGATGCTCTCCGCGAGGCGACCGCCCAGCTCCTCTCATCCGACCCGTCGGTCTTCGTCATTGGCGAAGGCGTCGACGACGCGGGCGGCGTCTTCGGCACCACGAAGGGCCTGCAAGAGGAGTTCGGCGCCAAGCGGGTAATGGACAGCCCCCTTTCCGAGAACGGCATCACCGGCATCGCAGTCGGCGCCGCCGCCGCGGGCATGAAGCCCATACTCGTCCACATGAGGGTGGATTTCCTCCCCTTATCCATTGACCAGATAATGAACCATGCCGCAAAGTGGCGCTATATGTTCGGCGGCAGCGTCTCTGTCCCCATCGTCATCCGCAGCATCATCGGCCGCGGCTGGGGCTCCGCGGCCCAGCACTCCCAGAGCCTTCAGGCCATGTTCATGAACATACCGGGACTCAAGGTCATTATGCCTGCCACGCCCTTTGACGCAAAGGGCATGCTCATATCGGCGGTAAAGGACGGAAACCCCGTCGTAATGATAGAGCACAGGTGGCTCTATGAACACGTTGGCTATGTCCCCAAAGAGATGTACACCGTGCCGCTCGGCAAGGCCATCGTGAGAAGGACCGGCGCGGACGCGACCATAGTCGCCATATCTCACATGGTGCACGAATCGATACAGGCAGCAGAGGCGCTGGAGGCCGAAGGCATAAACTGCGAGGTAATAGACCTCCGTACCTTGAAGCCCCTCGATACTGAAACGATAGCAGAGTCCGTCGAGAAGACCGGCAGGCTTATCGTGGCTGACACGGGCTGGAAGGACGCCGGGGTTGGAGCAGAGGTCATAGCCAGGGTGGCTGAGGCAGGGCTTCTCCTTAAAGCACCTGCCGTAAGGGTAAACCTGCCGGAGGCTCCGACACCGGCAAGCCCTGTGCTGGAGAAGGCGTACTACCCCGGAAAGAACGAAATAATCGAAGCGGTGAGGAAGGTCTCGTCCTATGGCAAGGCTCAAGCCTAGCGTCTCGATCATAGTCCCGTGCTATAACGAGGCCGGGAATATCCGGGGCACTCTGACAAGCATCAAAGACGCCCTCGCCTCGTCAGACGCCTTCAGCTCCTGCGAGATACTTATCTTCAATGATTTCAGCGCTGACGAGACCGGCAAGATAGCCGAAGAGATAAAGGCAAATGAAAAGGGCGTCAGGGTCATACACAATGCCAGGAACATGGGCTTCGGATACAACTTCTCCGAGGGCGTAAGGCAGGCCAGAAAGGACTATATAATCATGGTCCCCGGCGACAACGAGATACCCGCCGAGGCCATAAGGCGGGTCCTCTGCCGCGCCGGAGAGGCCGACGTTATCATCCCCTATACGGCCAACCCTGAGGTGAGGCCGCTATCGAGACGGATCATCTCAAGGGCCTTTGTCGCGCTCATAAATACGCTCTTCGGCCTGAGCCTGAAGTATTACAACGGCACCTGTCTCATAAAGAGCTCGCTTTTGAAGAAAGTGCCCTTGAAGACATGGGGCTTCGCGTACATGGCGGCTATACTGGTGAGGCTCCTTTGCTCAGGCGCGAGCTATATCGAGGTAGGGATAGATATAGCCCAGAGGCAGTCGGGCAGGACAAAGGCATTCGCGTTCAAGAACATCGTAAGCGTCGTAAAGGCGATTCTCACACTTTTCTGGGATGTGCGCGTAAAGGAACGGTCGGCCTATTGCTCAAGGCCGGTCCGAGTACAGGCGAAAGCGGTTAATTGATACAGTTTTCTCCTTCTCCCCGCTGGGGAGAAGGTTGGGATGAGGGGGATCAGGATTGAAAGCCCCCCTCAC
>MGPL01000044.1:8193-10409 GCA_001797415.1 Deltaproteobacteria bacterium GWA2_55_10 | reverse complement strand
TCCCCCTGGGGAGAGGAGATTAAAAAAAACGCGCAGCAGAATGGCAATTATCGGATGAAGATACTTTTTGTCATAAAAGACGTCGAATACATCGACCCGATGGGCATCATGCTCCTCTCCGCGCTCGCCAGGGAGAAGGGGCACGCGACCGCCCTTTCCGTAATGGCGAACGGGAAGCTGAAAGAGGATGTGCTGCGCGAGAAGCCCGACATAGTCGCGTTCAGCGCAAAGACCGGAGAGCACAAGTACTATCTCGCGGCAAACAACCTCGTAAAGAAGCTGGACAAGGGAATCTTCACGGTGATGGGCGGGCCGCACGCGACATTCTTCCCCGACATCATCGTGAAATACGATATTGACGCGCTCTGCATAGGCGAAGGCGACGATGCGTGGCCCGAGCTTCTTACGGCGCTAAAGGACAAGACGCCCCTCGACGCGATCCCCAACATAGTCACAAGGAAGAACTTCACCAACGGAAAGATGCCGGTCATACGCGAGAGGAGGCGGTCGCTGGACGACCTGCCGTTCCTCGACAGGGAGCTTGTATATTCAGCCACCCGCCTGTGCAGGTTCCCGATGCGGAGCTTCATGGTCTCGCGCGGCTGCCCCTATAAGTGCACCTACTGCTTCAACCACAAGTACAACATGCTCTATAAGGGCAAGGGGCCTCTGCATTCAAGGATGAGCGTCGGCAGGGTCATCGCCGAGCTCAAGGACCTTAAATCCAGATACGAGACCCAGTTCATAAAGTTCTACGACGACATATTCGTCCTGAAGGATGACGAATGGCTCGACGAGTTCTCCGAGAGATACCCGTTGGAGATCGGCGTGCCCTTCCACTGCCTCATGAGGGCAAACCTCCTCACCGAGCCCATTCTTCTGAAGCTCAAGAAGGCCGGGCTCGCCTCCATGAGCATGTCCATAGAGAGCGGCAACGACAGGATAAGGAACGAGGTCCTGAAGAGGAACATGACAAAGGAGACAATGACGGAAGCCTTTGACCTCTGCCACAAGCACGGCGTCCCGACCTTCTCCAACACCATATTCGCGATACCCGGCACTTCCCTTAAGGAAGACATAGAGTCGCTCGACCTCAATATCCGCTGCCGCGTCACCTTCGGCGAATTCCCGCTCTTTTTCCCGTATCCAAAGACCGAGCTTGCCGAGTACGCCATATCGCGCGGAGATTTCAACGGCGACTTCGATGCGCTGCACATGAGCTACCAGGCCAACTCACCGCTCACCTGCTTTACGGACGAGGAGAAGAAGCTGCAGCGGAACCTCTCGCTCCTTGCGACCGTCTGCGTATGGAAGCCGTCGCTCCGTAACCTGGTCATAAACGGGCTCATACGCCTGCCGCTCGGCGGCCTCTATTTCCTGCTCTATTATTTCGTCAAGGCATACCTCGTGAAGACGCGGATATACCCGATGAAGTTCTCGTTCCTGAACACACTCCGTGGCATATACGAAAGCTTCGTGCTTGAGAAATTCAAACACACCGAAGAGATGTTCACCAAAGATGAGCTGCGCAAGGTCTGAGCAGGCTGCTGAAAAAGTCCATCTGCTGCGTTGTCCTCAAAGCGAGTCACTGCGACGTACATGAAGAGTACGACTCGTTCCTCGCGCCTCGACGCCTTGCATATGGAGCTTTTTGAGCAGCCTTAAACTGAGTTTTTCTGAATGCTGATAAAAGAGTCTGAATGAAGCTACGGGACCATGTAATAACAGGCACGGTAGGGGCCGCTGTCCTGTACCCGCTCCTGGGGACAGGCAGCCTGGCCTTCTGGCTGGCCTCGATATTCATAGACATTGACCATTACCTTGATTTTCTTTGGAACAACCGCTTCACCGATTTCAGCGTACGGAGCATGTTCGCCTATCACGACTGGCTTTACAAAAAGTTGCACAGGCCCGAGTTCCTCAACATAGAGCTTTTTCACACGGCCGAGTTCCTTGGGCCGCTGTTGTTGATCGCATTATGGACGGATTCGGGGCTGCTTTTGAGTCTGTGGCTCGGCTGCATATTCCACTGCATGCTGGATGCCGTCAATCTGGCGGTAAACAGGGCCCCGTTCGTCAGGGCGCACTCCTTCACCGAGTACTTCATAAGGAGGCGCCTGCTGGCTAAAAAGGGCTTGAGGCCCGCTGATCTCTACCAGGAAGCAGTACGGATGACAAGGGAGGCTTGACGCAAAGTATGGCTAAAGAGAAGGTCC
>MGPL01000044.1:0-8167 GCA_001797415.1 Deltaproteobacteria bacterium GWA2_55_10 | reverse complement strand
TTATATAGAGAGGATAATACCGTACGACCTTACATCGGTCCTGCAGCTTAAGGCGGAGCGGTTCGACACCATAATAAACCTGGAGAAGGTCGCCGGTATCTGCGCCTTTGCCGACTCCCTTACCGCGTGGAGGAGGTTCGGCTTCAGGTTCGATCCTGAGGACGGAGAGGCAAAGGCGTACGACGGTTCGCAGCATGTGCTTGAGCTCTGCATGAACGAGAAGGAGAAGCTCTCAAACAAGAAGTACTGGGAGGACTTCCTCTTCGAGATGGTAGGCAGCAAGTGGAAGGGCGAGATACCGATAATCGGATACAAGCCCTCGTCCAAAGAGGTCTTCGACATCGGTTTCAACTTCAACGTCGGCGACAAGTGGCCCGTAAAGGCCTGGCCGCTCGAGTACTGGAAGGAGCTCGAAAAGCTTATCGGCTCGAAATACGCCATATCGTGGCAGCAGGGATTGAAGTCCATCGAGGAGTATATCGAGTGGATAAACTCCTGCAGGCTGATTGTCACCAACGACAGCCTGGGCCTGCACATAGCCCATGCCCTGGACAAGAGGATAATCGCCCTCTTCGGGCCTACGCTTTCAACCGAGGTCTACGTGAAGAACGGCGTGAAGCTCCTGCCGGAGAAGGAATACGACTGCCTGCCCTGCATGTCGACCAGCTGCGTAAGGGACAGGCCGTGCATGTACGAGATAAGCCCCGCTACAGTCTTGAAGAACGTAGAAAAATTTCTGTCGGAGTAGGAATATGGACTTGAAGCCCATAAAGATACCGGAGCATTACAATTATGTCGCCGCCTTCCTGACGCTCGCGTGCAACCTGAAGTGCAGCTACTGCATAAACCACTTCGGCAAGAACGGCTTTGAGAAGAAACACCTCACGGGCGAGGAATGGGTCCGGGGCCTGAACAGGATAATATCGAGGGACGACCTGCCGCTTACGCTCCAGGGAGGCGAGCCGAGCCTGCATAAGGACTTCATCTACATACTAAACAACCTGAAGCCCGAGCTTCACATCGACATACTCACCAACCTCCAGTTCGACATCGAGAGGTTCATAAAAGAGGTCGACCCCAAGCGGCTTAAGCGGAACGCCCCCTACGCTTCGATAAGGGTAAGCTACCACCCGGAGCAGATGGAGCTTGACCCCCTTGTAAAAAAGGTACTGAG
The DNA here is from genome assembly GCA_001797415.1 of Deltaproteobacteria bacterium GWA2_55_10. Lineage (GTDB taxonomy): Bacteria > Desulfobacterota > GWC2-55-46 > GWC2-55-46 > GWC2-55-46 > UBA5799. Next base: position 6,993 of record MGPL01000044.1, on the reverse strand, counting down.
GATGCAGGACGCCGGCTTCTCTATAGGCATCTGGGGAGTGCTCCACCCCTCTCAGGACAGGATAGTAAGGGAAGCGCAGGAGAAGTGCGCGAAGATCGGCATAGATTTCCGGTTCAAGGAGTTCCTGGGCGAGTGCGACGGGAAGATGTACGGCACCTTCAAGTATGAAGGCGCCTGCGACCGTAAATTCGAGGAGAAGGTCCTGTGCAAGACCACGGAGCTTATCATGGGCGGCGGCGGCGGTGTCTATAAGTGCCACAGCGACCTCTACGAGGGCAGAGAGCCTGTGGGCAACATCACCGACCCTGCATTCGAGCTCGAGGACATCTACCGTATCTGCGACGTCTACGGCCGGTGCAACCCCTGCGACATAAAGGTCAAGACCAACAGGTTCCAGCAGTTCGGCCACACCTCTGTCGACATAAAGGAGATACCCGGCGGGTTCAAGGTAAAGAGCCTGTGCGAGATAAGCTGACAAAATTGAAAAATAATCTCCCCTGCCCCTCTTTAGAAAAGAGGGGTTTCTTTTTAACTTCCCCCTTTTCTAAAGGGGGACAGAGGGGGATTACCAAAAGAGGGGTTTATTTTTCTCAGCAGGCGCTTCCGTCAGCCCAGGCGCAGCCTCCGGTGTTGGTCCATGTCAGAGGGGATTTGCCGGGGCCGGCGTTCGCGCCAGATACGGTCAATATGAACGAAACCGCGATCCCGGTCCCCCCCGCGGCTACCGAGAGAGTATTCCCTTTGCTTATGCTCACGGAGTCAAGACCGATGGCATAGGTAGCCGGCCCCGTTATCGCAGCTACTGCCACGTATGTCTGGTTTTCCGTCCTGTAGTTCTCTTCCATTATGACCGCGTTCTTGGCGTCTGATATCATGCCCATCCTCACGGATCTCTGTATGTAGGCCTGAAATTGAGGGACGGCTATTGCCGCCAGTATCGCAATTATAGCTACGACGATCAGGAGCTCGACAAGCGTGAATCCACGCTCCAGTGGCTTCATGGTATTTCTCCTTTTAATCAATCGCGCCAGAATCATTCCTCACTCCCAGATCCTTTGCCTTTTTAAAGTTTACATCCGCGTTGGCATTATCCATTATCTTCGCGTAGGCCACGCCCATGTTATAATAGGCCCCGCCGTTTCGCGGGTTGTACTGTACGGCTTTTTCGAAATCACCGAGCGCCCTGCTGTAATCGCCGGCCCTGTAATGCGTGAAACCCCTGTTGTTATACGCGCTCGAGTTATCCGGATCGAGCTTTATCGCCATCCCGAACTCCGCGATGGATTCATCGAACCTGCCCATCTTGCCGTAGATTATGCCGAGCTCGTTATAGGCCATGGCGAACGACGGGTTGAGCGAGATGGCGGCCTTCAAATCACTTATCGCCGCCGGATAGTCCCCTGCCGCATGGAACCCGCTGGCCCTGTACAGGTATCCCTTCGGGAGCGCCGGATACAGGTTTATCTCATGAGTCCAGAGCGCGGCCGAATCCCGCCATACGCGCTCCTGCTTTATTGTCTGGACTGAAAGGAGCGCGAGCACAAGCGCGGCAAAGACGCCGACTGCCGTTTTAGCTGACGCTGATCTCCCACGTTCCGCTGAAAAAGCGTAAACCGAGCTCATCGCAGCCCCGGCAAGTATAAAGAAACCCAGGCTGGGCAGGTACAGGTACCTATCCGCGGCCGACTGGGTTCCAACCTGGACGATGCCTATTACCGGAAGAAGAGTCACAACGAAATAGACCCATACAGCGGCCAGGAGCTTCTGCCGCCTCAGGAAAAGGCATGCCGCCGAGACGGCGGCGAAGACAAGCGCGGCGGCAATATACTCAAACCCATTGATTTCCTCAACTCGCGGATAGGGATAAAAAGGCGCAAGGCCGGTCGGGAGGACGAGCTTCCACAAATAGAAGATATAGCTCTTCAGGGCCACGAGGACGCGCAAATGCAAGGGGACGGCATCGAGCGAGACCATTGCGCCGCCGTCGTCCTGAGCCATCAGCGTCGTTGCCGCGGAAATGGCGCTCAAAACGAAAAAGGGGACCTTTTCAGTCAGGACCGCGGTTATGTCATGTTTGAGTCCGTTTATCCTTTTGAGCGGATAATAATCGAGGACAAGAAGGACCAGAGGCAGCGTGAGCGCCATTGGTTTGCTCATCAGCGCTAAAATAAAAGAGATTATCGAGAGAGCGTAAAATGACTTGTTCCTGGCAAGCCCTGACCCGCAGTACTTTAAATAGAATATCAGGCATGAAAGGATGAAAAGGCCGTACAGGACATCCTTTCTCTCGGCTATCCACGCGACAGACTCGACGTGGACCGGGTGGACCCCGAAAAGCAGGGCTGCCGTTGCAGCCAATATGATGCTTTTGCGTCCATCGATGCCGGCGGCATCAGCGAGCTTTTTAGAGAGAATATAGACGAGGCCCGTATTGGCCGAGTGCAGCAATACGTTGGTCAGGTGATAGACGAAAGGCTCCCTGCCGAAAAAGGCGTACTCTATTGAATATGAGATCCATGTGAGGGGGTGCCAGTTGGCGGCGGCATTTGTGGTGAACGCCCATTTGATAAACGCCAGGTCCAACGCCCGCAATTGGGGGTTGTCCGTAATATAGAGCCCGTCATCCCAGTTCACGAAACCGTTCTGCAGGGCCGGCAGATAGACCAGAAAGGCAACAAAGGCGCACAGGGCGGGGCCTGACCATCTGGCATATATGTTTGACTGCCTGTTCATCTTCTGCATCCCTCGCAGGGTTCAAATAAATAGAGGGACCCGGAGGTCCCTCTATCGTTCATGTTTCCCGACAAAGCCCTAATTAGTTCGGAGCGGACTTTGTAAGCGCGCCAAGATAGTCGATCGAGGAGGTCGTTACGCCCCATGCCGTAGTCCCGGTCAAGGTGAAAGTACCGGCAGCGGAATCCATGGTTCCGGCGCAGGTAACTCCGGTTGTAGCCTGGTAGCCAGGGACGGTGGAGGCCGTAGCGCAGTTTGAGGTCGCTACCGGGTTATCCGAGAGATATGCCATTGCCGCGGTATAGACGTTCTTGGCGTCAGAGTTTAATGATGCGGCATAGCCCCTCTTTCTATAGGCTGAGAACTGCGGGATAGCTATTGCGGCCAGTATCGCTATGATAGCGACGACTATCAGCAGCTCGACCAGTGTGAAGCCTTCCTCTCTTTTGATCTTCTTAGCGAATTTCTGCAGCATTGTGTTTCCTCCTTTCAGGCTCCCCTGAGTGTTTAATTTCTTTCTTTTCGGATATACGGCTTAAAACTTTATAGTCAATGTACTTGCCCTAAGTAAAATGCAACGGGCGTGCCAAACACCTAAAAGCTTAAAAATCAGATAGTTACTAATTACACGGCGAAAAAAGGGGCCAGAAAAGTAACAATTTTTGTCAGTGCGGGTGACGATTTCTGTCATTTCGGGTTCTTTTGGCGGAGAGTTAGCAGGTTGTTGAAAAAACAATCTGCCAAGCAATCCAGGGATGGAAAGACATTATTGCGAGACTTGAAAGTCGAGCAATTTGTGAGGCTTGGCCGAATTCACTTCGGACAAGCCGTTGTTGAAAAAGCCATGGATGGACTTTTTCAACATCCTGTCAGACACTATCAATCTCTCAGGGATCACTGTTGATATGCCCCCGCTGATGCACATATTGAAGTAATAGCCATGTCATGCTAAGCTGTATCGATGCGAACAGGGCAGCACGAGGCCACAAAGCTTCACGTCCCACTCATTATCCTGCTGACTTTTTTACTCTATTCTAATGCGATAAACGCTCCATTCGATTTCGACGACTACTCGAACATAATCAGAAACCCGGCGATCAGGGACCTGGCAAACTTCTGGCCTCCGCTTGGGACGAGATTTTTCAGCTATCTTTCATTCGCGATCAACTTTCATGTGAACGGCTTTGAAGCGGCGGGATATCATCTGGTCAATATTGCCATTCACGCCGCGAACGCCGTCCTCGTCTATATGCTGATACTCCATGCCTTCAGGACCCCGTTGTTAAAGGCGTCCTGGACAGGGGGCCAGCCCTCGCTGATCGCGTTCTTCTCAGCCCTTATTTTTGCCGCGCACCCGGTACAGACAGAGGCCGTCACCTACATAACCCAGCGGTTCACGTCTCTCGCGGCGCTCTTTTATCTCCTCTCATTAATTCTTTTCATACGCTGGCGATGTTCTGATAAAGGCGTCGCAAACGCAAGCTATATCATATCCGTTCTTTTCGCCGCAGCAGCCCAGATGACAAAGGAGATAAGCTTCACATTGCCTTTCCTCATAATCCTCTTTGATATGGCTTTTTTCAGCAATCACGCAAGAGGCAGGCGGCACCTTTTGCCTTTTATCCTCACTCTTTTCATTATCCCGTTCATGCTCTTTGTGCCCGATACAAGCGGGGATGCAAGCGGGCACTTGAGAAGCGTGCAGATCGGGGACCTCACGATGCTTTCCAGACACGATTATCTTGTGACACAGTTCAAGGTAATCGTCACTTATCTGAAACTGGCCATCTTGCCCATAAACCAGAACCTTGATTATGACTGGCAGGTTTCAAAATCGTTTTTCGAACCTGCCGTGCTCGCCTCATTCTTATTCCTGCTTGCTGTTTTCACCTCTGCCCTGTTTGTCTTCTTCCGCGCCCGCAAAAGCGGATACGGCCCCTGGGCCCTCGCCTCTTTCGGCGTTATCTGGTTTTTTATCACTATCTCGATAGAATCGTCCATAATCCCGATCAAGGACGTGATATTCGAACACAGGCTCTATCTGCCGTCGATCGGCTTAGCCGTCGGGTTTACTTCATTGATTTTCCATGCTGCCGCCAAGCTCAATGCAAACGCCAAACTACCGGCGCTCCTATTGTTGCTTGCGGTTGCCGCGCTGGGAATGGCCACCTACTTGCGTAATGACCTGTGGGTAGACAAAGTCGGGTTATGGAAGGACGTAGTCGAAAAGAGCCCGAACAAGGCCCGGGCCCGTATAAACCTGGGACTTGCGTACAGGGAATCAGGGCTGCTGAACGAAGCGATGGAAGAATACTCGGTAGCAATAAAAATTGAACCGCAAAATTATATCCTCCTGAATAATATAGGAGTTACTTACCTTTTGCTCAACCGGCCTGACAGGGCGATAGTCCATATAAGAAAGTCCCTTAGCCTGAAGCCTGATTATGAAGACGGCCGCAACAGCCTCGGGTTCGCGTATTTTCTCATGGGCAGGAATGATGAAGCCATAGCAGAATTCAAAGAGGCATTGAGATTACGGCCCGGTTATCCGGAGGCCCAAAGGAACCTCGCTAATGCCTTGGAGAAGTCGATAAAAAAAACCGGGGCCTTTAATGACATAAGGGAAGGTTCAACACGGACAGGAAAAGAGGAAAAATAACGCTTTTTGAATCACCTCAATCCTCTGATATCCCGTACTTGCCGAGCTTGTATCTCATAGACCTGAAGGAGAGCCCTAAGAGCTCGGCGGCCTTCTTCTTGACGCCTCCGGATTTTTTCAATGCGTCCGTGATTATCGCCTTCTCGAAGTCCTCGACAGTCTTCTCAAGGTCCATGCCGCCTACAGGCACGCTCAGGGGCTCCCTGCCTTCAGCCGCCGCAGCGGACCCGCTTTGTCCGGCATTTGCCCTGACATGCGCGGGAAGCTGCTCAATGCCTGCCTCCGGACCTTCAGCGAGCGTTACCGCCCTCTCTATGATATTCTCAAGCTCCCTCACGTTGCCTGGATAGTCATAGTCCATGAGCGCGGAGAATGCGTCTTCCGTCGGCTTGCTCACTGCCTTGCCAAGGACCCTGTTGAATTTGTCGATAAAGTGCCTTACGAGGTGCGGTATGTCTTCCTTGCGCTCTCTCAACGGAGGCGTCTGGATGCGTATGACGTTCAACCTGTAGAAGAGGTCCTCCCTGAACCTGTCCTCCCGGACTTCGGTCTCGAGATCCCTGTTTGAAGCAGCGACAAGCCTTACGTCCACGGTGATGTCACCCGCGCCGCCCACCCTTCTGTAGCTCCTCTCCTGGATGAAACGCAGGAGCTTTACCTGCAGGTGCAAGGGAAGCTCCGTAATCTCATCGAGAAAGAGCGTTCCGCCGTCGGCCTGCTCGGCAAGGCCCTCCCTCGCGGCTACGGCGCCGGTAAATGCGCCTTTGACATGGCCGAAGAGCTCGCTCTCGATGAGGTTCTCGGGTATTGCCCCGCAGTTCACTGCCACGAAGGGCCCCTCTTTCCGGTCGCTCTCGTTGTGTATGGCCCTCGCGATAAGCTCTTTTCCGGTGCCGCTCTCGCCGGTTATGAAAACATTGGTCCTGGTCCTGGCAACGCTCATTATAAGCGAATAGACCTCCGCCATCCTCTGGCTTGTGCCGACTATATTGGAGAATCCGAGCCGGGCCTTCAGCTCGTCTTTCAGAAGCCTGTTCTCCCTTTCGAGCCTTTTAAGCTCAAGCGCCTTCTTTATGGTAAGCTTTACCTCGTCTATATTGAAGGGCTTTATGAAATAATCGTAGGCCCCGGCCTTCATCGCATCTATGGCCGTCTCGACGGACGCATAAGCCGTTATCATTATGACGAGGGCCGTCGGGTCGAGAGCGCGCAGCGCTTTCAGGAACTCAAGCCCGCCCATGCCCGGCATCCTGACATCGGATATGACGAGGTCCGCGCCATGCTCTTTTATCTCATCGATCGCAAGCTGCGCCGATTCGATCCCCCGTGCGTCATACCCTTCCTTCCTGAGCATGATCTCGAGGAACTCCCTCATGTCCTTCTCGTCGTCGACTAATATCAACCTGTGCCGTTTCATCCCGCCCCTGTGCGCTTCATATATTTTGTTTGAAGAGAGATTTGAAAGCCCCCCTCACCTTCATCCTCTCCCCCAGGGGAGAGGGAATAAAAGCATTTTCCATTTTCATCCCCCTTTTCTAAGGGTCTTAGGAAGCAAACTACATTGAGAAATGTGGTAAGCTTCCGAAATGCCAAAGAAAAAT
>MGPL01000043.1:10315-17341 GCA_001797415.1 Deltaproteobacteria bacterium GWA2_55_10 | reverse complement strand
AACTTAGATGATATGAGTCTATTTGCGAGTCAAGATTTTATCTGATTTGGAGGGAGATATGAATTCTAAACCGTATCTAATTTCATTTCTTTTGTTATTAATACTTGCAATCAGTTCTATTTACCCTCGGAATCTTTATGCTGGCTCAACGTGGGGCGAAATAGTCAGCGATCCACGGTGGAAAAAATTAACCTCAGAGCAGCGTGTGAAGTTAGCTGCTTCATGGGGCAAAGATCAGTGCTCAGATCATATTTTTCGCAATATGAACGATCGCTCAAATAGAGTTAGTTATGCAAACTTAATGCTTAAGCAAATTCATTCTTTAGATAGAAAAATTCCTGAGCCGTCACCAAGCGAAATGGACTGGGTAGAAAAAGAACAAAAAGCTTTTAAATCAGGAAACTCATCTATGGACAGGATGAAGCACGTTGCAGATAGCGTTGAACTTCAAAACATTACACTCAAAAGTTCTTTGATAGAAATCATTTCTTTACTTCAAAGCATAATCTCAAATGAAACCAACATAGAATATGAAATGATCCTATGGAGTCTTTTGAGCACAGAATTGATTGAAAGTGAAAAATTTGATCGTGCTATCAAAACCCTGATGGATAAGGATCGCTTAGTCATAGCTGATTATGAAGATTTGCGTTCTGTCGGATTCTGGTCAAGGGAATCCCCTTGGGATATTCACTATTCAACAGGGAAGGATATTCTAAAATGCATTATCACGCCCAACTTGATGGTGAAAATGGGCGAAGCAATGGACAAGAAAAAATAATTATGTGGTTGGCTCCACCCACCATAGGCTGGAGAGCTTTGGCTACTACTGGGATTTATTTTATGTGGCATAGTCGAGAAAAGCGTTTACAGTCTCGTAGGGCGGGCAATGCCCGCCAAATAATGGTGGGCGGTGCCCACCCTACAAAAAAATTCTGGTGCGCGTCAGCCCACCCTACGAAAAAACCTACCCCATCTTCGCCATAAATCCCTCTATCCTCGTCCTTGCCTCTGGCGTGAGATTTTCAAACTGCATGCCAATGCTTATCTTTTCGGCGTCGCTGCCGATGTTCCTTATGCGGCCCGCAATCTTGAGCCTCTCCTTTGTCTCAGGGAAGTTCACCATCAGGTCTACTACCGAGTTGACATGCATGATCTTCTGTAACATCTCCCCGCGTGTGCCTGAGATCTGTATCACGCACTGGCAGCCGTCCTTGCTTATGTCGACTATTATGATATCGACTATGTCGTTGCTGACCATTATCATCGCGGGCAGGGCGCAGGAACGCCTCTGGTCAGGCCGCACCTTCATCTCTTCGACGGTTTTGGGGAAGGAGAGGAACATGAGCTTGCACGGGGTCGAAACGATGCTCTGTATCTCGCTCTGAAAGCTGTAGACCGTGTTCTTGTGCTGAATTTTACAATTACGGCGCTCCTCGTCACTGCTTCGCTCCTGAAGGTGCCCATCAGGTCGTTGGGCGAGAGTTTTATCAGGAGAAAGCTGTCCTTCTCATAACCGGCCAGGGCGACCTTTATGCGCTGGTTAAGCTTCTGTATCTCTATGAGGAATTCCGTGCCGAGACCGATTGGAAAGCCTGTAAGCGGCTGAAGAGGCCCGGCCTGGGGCGTGCCGTCAGGAGGATAGCCTTGATAGATAAGAGGTTTGTTGTCCATTTTCCTCCGGGTTGTTTGGAATGTTTATAATCCAATACAAATACAGCAGGTCAGCCATTCAAGTCAATTGCAAAGAAACAGCGAAATGCCCCCTCACCTTAATCCTCTCCCCAAGGGGAGAGGAGATAAATCGGATTGTTGGTATGTTGGTGGGCACAGCCCACAATTTTTTTTTAAAACAAACGGGGCATAACGCTTTAGCGAATAAGATTGGGGGAAGGGCGAGCGAAGCCTTATGCCCAAAAAACGCTGCAGCGCGCAAGAGGCCTTTTAAAAATGCAATTATTTTTAAGAGACTCAAATTATTTTATTTTATGAAATCAACTACTTACCTCATTTTCCTCTTATTCCTCGATTTTTCCGCTTCCCTTGGGTGGTTTTTACTGCTATAGTCCCTCGATAACCTTGACGCCCTTCGGTCGGTGTCAGCTGTGTCAATGGTTGGCCTATCCTTTCAATTCAACCTTCACCCAGAATAACCTTAAACGCGATCCCGCCTAAGACCGGCCCATTAATTGGGTAGGCTGTTTCCAGGAGTCTATTTCATGTCATTCGATTCACTCGGCCTTAAGGCCGAACTGCTCTCTGCTGTCCAGGCACAGGGCTACACCAGTCCCACGCCCATCCAGGCAAAGACAATACCCGTAATACTCGAAGGCCGCGACGTGCTCGCCGGCGCGCAGACAGGCACTGGCAAGACCGCCGCCTTCACGCTTCCCATGCTGCAGCTCCTGAGCGGCAAGGCCCACGGCGGCAGGGGCAGGCTGCCCAGGGCGCTTGTGCTTGCGCCTACGAGAGAACTCGCCGCACAGGTCCACGAGAGCGTGCGCACCTATGGTAAGAACCTTCACATGTCTTCGACTGCCGTCTTCGGCGGAGTCGGCTTTCAGCCTCAGGCAGACAGCATACGGCGCGGCGTTGACATACTCGTCGCTACGCCGGGCAGACTGCTTGACCATTCAGGGCAGCGCACTGTCGACCTCTCGCAGGTAGAGATACTCGTCCTCGACGAAGCTGACCGCATGCTGGACATGGGATTCATACACGACATCAAGAGGATACTCAGCCTCCTTCCAAAGCAGAGGCAGAACCTGCTCTTCTCGGCGACTTATAATGACGACATCAAGCGCCTCGCGGACGGTCTGCTCAACGACCCCGTTCTTGTAGAGGTCGCGCGCCGGAACACGGCTGCCGAGACAGTAACTCAGGTCGTCCACCCTGTAGGCCAGAGCAAGAAGCGCGCTCTCCTTGCCCATCTTATAAAAGAGAGGGACTGGAAGCAGGTTCTTGTTTTCACGCGCACGAAGCACGGCGCGAACAGGCTTGCCACGCAGCTTTTGAGCGACGGCATAAACTCGACCGCCATACACGGCAACAAGAGCCAGGCTGCGCGTACCCGCGCGCTTGCTGATTTCAAGAACGGTTCTGTGCGCACGCTTGTCGCGACTGACATCGCGGCGCGCGGCCTTGATATCGACAGCCTTCCTCATGTTGTCAATTTCGACCTGCCGAACGTGCCCGAGGACTACATACACCGCATTGGCCGTACCGGCCGCGCTGGCGCTAACGGGGCGGCGGTCTCGCTGGTATCCGGTGATGAAAGGGACCTGCTCAACAATATCCAGAAGCTCCTGGGCAGGAAGATAACCGTTGAAGAGATATCCGGCTTCGTTCAGGAGGCGGCGTCAACGCAGGCACCTTCAAGGGGTCCGGTCGAAAGGGTCTTTGTTAATCCTAAGAGGGCGGGCGGCGGCTACGGCCGTGAGCAGTCAAGGCGGGACGGACAGGGAAGAAGGTACTCGCGGTAAATCGGTAAAAATCAAAAGGCCCGCCTTCTCAGGCGGGCCTTTTTTTATTTCATCTAAGGTCCAATACATCGCGATTTGTATATCCTCTCCCCGCGGGGGAGAGGAGTAAGGTGAGGGGGTTTTTAAATGCTCGCCCCCTCATCCCACCCTTCTCCCCAAAGGGGAGAAGGAGAAACAGCATACGTGGCTTTCTGCGGGGTAGTTTATCTGAAGAGTATTCCCGGCGGTCCGTCCGGCAGCTGCCGTTCTTCGTCGTACGGTGATATGTCCATTGAAGGGACCCCTTCAGGCTCCCTGTCCGGCGGTATCTCTGATGTGAGCTTGTCCCTCAGCCTCTCCAGCTCGTAAGACCTGAGATCGCGGAGCCGTCTTATCGCATCGGCGTGCCGTTCCCTTTCCGGTCCGGCAAGCATCCCGTCTCTCGATTCGACTGTGCTGACCACATCCATTGTAAACGAGCTCACAATTCCGAAGACGCGCTCCGATCTCCTTGCTCCGGGCGGGTTGGTGAGTTTTATCTGCTCCAGGTCCTTTACGGCCATGTTCCGCATGAAGTCGGGTACCTCGAAGAGGCCCGAGCTTCTCATTAATATGTTTGCTTCTTTCTGGAAATTCTCTACAATATTGATTGCGCCTGATACGGCGTCTCCCTGCGCGAAAGCGTAAGAGGGGAGCATCAGAAGAGAAAGAAAAAGGAATAGGGCGGCCCTGACCATGTCTGCAGTATATATGCTCACAGGAGGGCTGTCAAACAAAGGATGAAAGCCGAAATAAGGAAAAGACTCTTCATAATAGACGGAAGCTCGATAATGTACCGGGCATTCCACGCCATCCCCGCCACATTCTCCACCTCAAAAGGGCTGCCGACCAACGCCGTATACGGCTTCACCCAGTCCTTGAAGAAGATACTCGCCGACTTCAAGCCGGAATACGCGGTCATTGCCTTCGACGTCAAGGGCCCGTCATTCAGGCATGAGCTCATGCCTTCGTACAAGGCCGAAAGGCCGCCCATGCCGGATCTCCTGAGCGTGCAGGTCCCGTATGTGAAGAAAGCCGCCAGGGCCTTCAATGTGCCGGGCCTTGAGATGGCTTCCTTTGAGGCTGATGACGTCATAGCCACCCTCGTGAAGAAGTTCGAGTCAGAGGGCCTGAAGATCGCCATCATCACCGGCGACAAGGACATGTACCAGCTCGTCGACGGGAACACGGTCATACTCGATTATTTGACAGAGAAGGAGTACGGCCCGGCAGAGGTGAAGGAGAAGTTCGGGGTAGGGCCGGACAGGATACGCGACCTGCTGGCCCTATCAGGGGACGCCAGCGACAACGTGCCGGGCGTGCCGGGAATAGGCATAAAGACAGCGGCGAAGCTCCTTGAAGAGTTCGGGTCAATAGATCAGGTTTTCGAAGGAGTAGAGAGCATTTCCAAGCCAAAGTTAAAGGAAAATCTCAAGGCCAATAAAGACCAGGCCATGCTCTCGCTCCAGATAGTCACCTTGAACCCTGACGTGCCTGTCGAGTGCGAGCTCGAGGACTTGAGGTACACGGGCCCGGACTTTGCCGAGCTCGAATCGCTCTTGAGCGAGATGGAGTTCAGGAAGCTTTTGAAGGAGTTGATCCCGGAGAAGCCAAGGGTCGAAGAGGAAGGGGTGGATTTCCAGGGCATAGCTGACGTGGAAGGGTTGAAATCCCTTGTCGATGAACTCAAGGGCCTCAGGGAGTTCTCAGTAACCCTGTCCCTTACAGAGGATGGTTTTGGCGGCAGGTCGAAGGGGCTCTCTTTCGGACTTGGCGATAAAAAGGCAAGGTACATCCCGGTTGGCATCGACGCGCTCTCTGAACGCTCTGTCGCGGACGCGCTCAAATCCGTAATCGAAGACCCTGCAACTATCAAGCAGACCGACAACTCAAAGGCGCTCTACCTGTATTTCAGCAAGATGGGGATAGAGGCGAGGGGGGTCGAAATGGACACATCCCTGGCCTCGTACATCGTAAACCCCTCCAAGCCCGACCATTCGATAAGCAGTCTTGGATACGAGCTTCTGGGCGTATCCCCTGAAGAGGTGAGGGACGGCGCCGATATAGTCACAGAGACACGTGTCGAGTGTAAAAAAGCCTCTAATATTCTTGATGTAGCAGGATTGCTTAAGAAAGAACTTGAGGCCGACGATCTCTGGGGGTTGTACTCTGAAATAGAGCTTCCGCTTGCCCGTGTGCTCTCTGAGATGGAGGCAGCGGGGATACGGGTAGATGCCGGGAAGCTCGCAGAGCTCTCCAAAGAAATAGAGATAGCGCTTACTTCCCTTGAGCGGGAGATATACGCGGCATCCGGCATGGAGTTCAACATCAACTCTCCGCGGCAGCTCGCGGAGCTGCTCTTTGAGAAGCTCAAGCTCAAGCCCACAAAGAAGACCAAGACGGGCTTTTCGACCGACGAAGAGGTGCTCACACAGCTCGCGGCCCAGCACGATGTGCCGCGCCTCATAATAAACTTCCGCCAGCTCTCAAAGCTCAAATCGACCTATGTCGACGCGCTGGGAGCTATAGTGAACCCCTCGACCGGCAGGATACATACCTCGTTCAACCAGACCGTCACGGCAACGGGCCGCCTTTCAAGCTCGAGGCCGAACCTGCAGAACATACCCATAAGGGGCGAGATGGCGGGCCGAATAAGGGAGGCCTTCGTAGCGGATGCAGGGTGCCATTTTATCTGCGCCGACTACTCGCAGATAGAGCTTCGCATCGTCGCCCACCTCTCCAACGACCCGATACTGGTCGATTCGTTCATGAAGGGCGAGGACATCCATACCAGGACAGCGAGCGAGGTCTTCGGCATCATGCCCGCCCTTGTCACTGGAGAGATGAGACGGAGGGCCAAGGCCATCAACTTCGGCATCATCTACGGCATGGGCTCGTACGGGCTCTCGACAGAGCTTAAGATCCCGATGAAGGAGGCGCAGGAGTACATAAACAGGTATTTCGACAGGTACAAGGAGGTCAAGGTCCTCATCGATGCTACTATAGCCGAGGCTAGCCAGCGGGGATATACGAAGACCCTGTTCGGCAGGAGGAGGTTCATCCCCGAGCTCGGCAGCCCCGTCGAGTCCACGGTAAGGCTCGGCCAGAGGCTCGCCATCAACACGCCGATCCAGGGCTCGGCAGCCGATATGATAAAGGCCGCCATGATACGGATACAGGGGATGCTCAAGGAGAGACGCATGGGAACGAAGATGCTCCTCCAGATACACGACGAGCTCATCTTCGAGGCCCCGGAAACCGAACTGGAAGAGGCAAAAGGCCTGGTAAGGTCCGAGATGGAGAATATCCTGCCGCTAAAGGTGCCGGTAGTGGTCAATATAGAGACAGGGCCGGACTGGAGGAGCGTGGAGTAGCCTCTATCAGGATGTTGAAAAAGTCCATCCAGAACTTTTTCAACTACGGTTTTGTCGAAGTGAATTCGGCCAAACCTCACAAATTGCTCGCCCTTCCAGGTCTTGCAATTTGGCAATCCATCCATGGATTGCTTTAGCAGGGTGTTTTTCAA
>MGPL01000043.1:9825-10291 GCA_001797415.1 Deltaproteobacteria bacterium GWA2_55_10 | reverse complement strand
TAAAAAGCTCTTGACCTTGAAATTCATTGCAGATATTATTGATAATATAAAAAGTGTAACCATGCTCCGGTCCGCAAACCTTCTACGCTGAACTGTTTACAGGAATGAACGAAGACAGAAAACCATATACGACCGGTGAGATAGCTGCTTTCTGCCACGTCACCATAAACGCGGTCAAGAAGTGGATTGCCGGCGGAAAGCTCAGCGCGTTCAGGACCCCTGGCGGGCACTTCCGCGTGAACAGGGAGGATTTCCTCAGTTTTCTCGAAAGATATAAGCTCGAGATAAAGGAGGAGTTCTTCCCGGTAAGGAAGAAGATCCTCATAATCGACGACGAGCCGGACGTAAGGGAGTTCGTCAAGGGCGCGCTTGAGGCCATGAACGGAGGGTTCCTCGTTGAGACCGCGGGGGACGGCTACGAGGCGCTCATCAAGGTCGGCGACTTCAAACCCGAGCTCCTCGTGCT
>MGPL01000043.1:6499-9792 GCA_001797415.1 Deltaproteobacteria bacterium GWA2_55_10 | reverse complement strand
GGTCTGCCGGCGCATCAAGCAGGACGCGCACACGAGCCGGATAAAGATACTGGCGGTTACGGCCTACGGCAGCGACGACATAGACCGCATCATTCAGTGCGGGGCCGACCAGTGCCTTCCAAAGCCCATAAAGCTCAAGGACTTCCAGAAGAACGTCCAGCGGCTTTTAAAATGACGACCCCCGGACTGAAATCCTGGGCACCCCGATCCGTGGGCTTTTTAGCCCTGCGGTTTCGACGGGCTTGATAAAACCATTCCGCTCAAGCCTTTCTGGTCCTGATATGGACGCTTGCTTATGAACTCACCTTTCAAACGACTTACCATCTTTCAGAAGTTTTTCATCTCGCTCACTATAATATTCGTCGTCGCAATAGCCGAATACCAGTCCTTTCTCCAGAAATCACATAAAGTCGAGCTCTACGACAGCCTGCATACCGAAATAAGCTCGACCAGGGTCTCCATCTCCAAGCTCGAGTACCTCCTCGATATGTTCGTCGTTGCCTGGAGGCTCGAATACGGGACCATTGATATCATAAAGGGCAGTGTCAACGACCTCGTCGCCAACCTGAATATTTTGAGGGAAGACCCCAGGTACAGCCGTATATGGGAAGAGGACGCCATGCTCACAGGCTCTGTCCACAACATCCAGTACGATCTCTCCAGGATAAGGGACGACCTCAAGCGCCTGAATAACGCCATGAGCCAGGACGAGATAATACTCCTGCATAACTCCATCGACACCAACACCGTCCTTGTCACCGAAAAGGCCGAAAGGCTCCTTTCATATATCACCGAGCGGAGGCAGGCGGTATTCAGGGAGTTCAAGAACCGTGCCCTCCTTAGCGTTGCGGGCTTCGTGCTCCTTATGCTCGCGGGCAGTTTTGTTTTCTACAGGAAGTTCTTTTCCCCTGTGCACATGGCTGTTCTTACCGCGAGAAAGGTGCTCTCGGACGATGAAGACGCCAGGTTCGCCGAGGATGAGGCGACCGAGGCGGGAAGGCTCGGCGCCAGGCTCAATATGGTATTGACCTATTTCAGGACAAATAAAAGACGCGGCGACGAGGAGCGCGCTCTCCTCAAGGCCCTTGCCGGAGACCTCTCAGGCCAGCTCTCGGGACTCAGCGCCCTTATGACCTTCGCAGGCAAGTCTCTCGCCCAATCAGAGGTCTTCAATGCCGCCCTGCGGCTCTCAGCCTCGATCGCCCGTTCTGACGCTGGCGCGGTCTATGTCCTCGAAGGCGGGGGCTTGAGGCTCAAGGCCGCCTACGGTGTCGACGAGGGCTACATAAGGCAGGCGCAGACGCTCTCCATTGCGCTTGAGGACCTGAATAAGTCGTTATCTGTCTTTGACAGGGTCAACCTGTCCAACCCTTCGTTTTCGGCTGTGCTTGCGGAGCGCTCGATCGAGCTCATGGTCTCCTCCCCGCTCTTCTATAACAAGGAGTTCTCCGGCGTGCTCGTGTCCATGTACAGGGACAGGGCTCATTATACGGCGGAGCTTGCCCCGTTCCTTGAGGCCGCTGCCTCTTCCATCGCGGTCGCCTCAGGCCATTCGGCACTCTTCCAGAAGGAGCTGTCCGCGAGGAAGTTCCTCGAGCACCTCATGAACCAGCTGCCGCATGGGCTCGCGGTCTTTGATATCGGCGGCAGGTGCGTGATAATGAACGCCCAGGCCCGGCAGATGCTCGGCGCAGAGCACCGCTTTGACCACAGCAGGTATTCAATCCTCGAAGACGACCTGCTGAAGGCCCAGGGAATGGTGACCTCCATAAAAAAATCGTATGAAGGCTACTCAACGGAGTTTATAATAAAGTACTCTCCGCTCTCGGCAAGGGCTTTGGGCCTCAACGTCGCACCCGCGAGGAAGCTGCGCATAAAGAGCTTCCCTGTATACGACTCCGGCGGAGAGATATCCCACGTGGCCCTGCTTTACGAGGACCTCACCGAGTCAGAGCCTGCCCAGGCAAATGGTGCGCAATGAAACAGGTATTCAACAGCCTATCCATATCCAACAAGCTGGCGGTCGTATTCCTCTTCCTGCTTTTCATGATGGGCGTGGGCGGTCTCGTTGGCCTCTACAACGCCGGACAGCTCTCAAATGTGACCGAGAGCCTGTATGTGGACTCCTTCAAGAGGGGAGAGACGCTCTCTTCGGTCGAGAACGAGTTCCTCTCGGCCAGGCAGGAGATGTTCCTCCATACCATCATCTCCGACATTTCGTCGAAGTCATACCTCGAAGGCTCCATTGACGAGCACAGGAGAAAGATAGACAGGCTGCTTGCCGATTACATGGCGATGGGCGTGGCCCCGGGGCAGGAGAAGCTCTACGACGAGCTCAAGGCGAACCTTGAGAAGTACTGGGGCGTCCACGAAAGGGTTGAGGACATATCCAGGTTCGGCGACAGGGACTCAGCCCTGAGTCTCATAAGGACGGAGGGCAACAGGAGCTTTACCGCGACGATCAACTCCCTGAAGGGGCTTATAAAGCAAGAGAGGGACACCGCTTACAAGTCTTACACCGAGAGCGGCTTTTTCGCGAAGGTCATCATCGTCGTGACCTTCGCCTTTACCATACTGGCCATCATCTTCGCCGGCGGGCTCTGGCTCATACTCACCCGGTCGATTGTGCGGCCTATACTCGCCATCGAAGAGTCCGCGCGCAGGATCGGGCAGGGCAATCTGAGCGAAAGGGCGCCTGTAGCGACCGAGGACGAGATAGGGAACCTCGCGACCGAGTTTAACAGGATGGCCGAGAGTCTTCAGAACTACTACTCGACCCTCGAGCATAAGGTCTCGGAGAGGACCGAGGCGTTGAAGCTCGCCAACGAGGAGCTCTCCAGCAGCAAGATATCGCTCGAGTTCGCCAATATGGAGCTTCAGGAGGCGAACAGGATGAAGAGCCAATTCCTCGCCAACGTCTCGCATGAGCTTAGAACGCCGCTCAATTCCATAATAGGATTCTCCGAGCTCCTGCAGGAGAAGGCATTCGGCGACCTCAATGAAAGGCAGATGCAGTACATAGAGTACGTCCATTCCAGCGGAAGCCATCTCCTCCAGCTCATCAACAACATACTCGACCTCTCGAAGATAGAGGCAGGGAGGATGGACCTCCAGCCCGAGAGCTTCTCCGTAATGGAGGTGTTGGGAGAGGTGCTCGGAATAATAAGGCCGCTCGCGCACGAGAAGAACATCGACATCGAGTCCAAATCGGTCCCGGCCTCGCCAAAGCTCTACGCTGACAAGGCCAAGTTCAAGCAGATAATGATGAACCTGCTTTCCAACGCCGTTAAGTT
>MGPL01000043.1:2838-6479 GCA_001797415.1 Deltaproteobacteria bacterium GWA2_55_10 | reverse complement strand
CAAGGCGTTCGAGCAGATAGATTCGTCCATCTCAAGGGAGTACGGCGGCACCGGCCTGGGGCTCATCTTGACCAAGAGGCTCGTGGAGCTGCATAACGGGGCCATCTGGGTGGACAGCATAGCCGGGAGCGGATCGACATTTTACGTGAAGCTACCTCAGGGCACCGACGAGCTGGAGGTGCCGGTATTTTCCTCGCAGACATTTGCGCCGGCCGGAAGCGAGGCCCTGATGAGGGTGCTCGTGGCAAGCGAAAGCCAGGACATAAACCACCTCATTGAGATATACCTGTCCGGAGGCCCCTACGAGAGCGTGATAGCCGCCGACGGACTGGACCTCCTCCGTAAGGCGCAGGAGATGAGGCCCTCGTCAATCCTCATGGGCATCACTTTGCCCATGAAAGACGGGTGGGAGGTATTACGGGAACTGAAGGCCAGCCCGGATACCGCCGATATACCTGTAGTGATCATCTCAGCGGTCGACGACAGGGATCTCGGTCTCTCGCTCGGGGCTGTCGAGTACATGGAAAAGCCAGTGAACAGGGAGATGCTCCTGGCCGTTCTCGAAAGGATACACAACAAGCCGGTTGAGTAATTGAATAAAAGGAGCGCAGCGGAGGGCCTGTCGGGTCCCTCCGGAGAGGTCTGATGCAGGGAGGCAGGAAAAAGATACTACTGGTCGAGGACAACCACATGAACAAGGTCCTCGTGAGGGAGATACTGACTCTTCAAGGCTACGATATAATCGAGGCTGAGAGCGGGACCGACGCGCTGAAGGTGCTTGCGACCGAGCGCCCTGATGTCATATTGATGGACCTGCACCTTCCGGGCATGGACGGCGTGACCGCGACCAGGATAATAAAGTCCGACGCGAGGATCTCTTCCATTCCGGTCCTCGCGCTCACCGCCTCCGCGCTCCGTGGCGAGGAGGACAAGATTTTGAGCAAGGGCTTTGACGGCTACGTCGCTAAGCCCATAGAGAAAAAGAAGCTCCTTGACGCCATCAGCGAGAAGATCGGCGGGCAGCCCCGCCCGCCGGCTGACCCCAAGACTGCTTCTTCCTGACCTCTTCGAGCGCCTTCAAGACGCCTGCAAGCTCGTCCTCCAAAGGTGATTGTCCTCCGAACCTCTCCATATGATACAGCCTCGTGACCTCGTCCACGTACGGGTCACCCACGCGCTTCGCGAACTCTGCGGGAGTCTCGTGAGAGAGCTTGCCGATGCCCTTAGCCTCAAGGATTTTAAGCATCTCAATATAATAGGCCGGGGCCTTTGAGCGCGCTCTTGAGCCGTATGCGCGTCTTAATATGAGCGCAAAAGCCGCGGCTATGAAAAGGATAAGCGCCAGGAGTACGGCTGCGCCGCTTTCCGCGCCTGAGTAGCCTTTTGTCTTGAAAGGCTCCTTGAGTATGTCCATAAGGCCGGCGGCTCTCGTCCGCGCGCCCTTAACGAGCCTCTGCTGGTCGGTGAACGAGTACTGGATGACGTACCTGTTCCATTTAAGGCGCATGAAGTCCAGGTAAAGCGTTATGACCGACGGAGCGTAGGCTGAAGCCGAGGCAGGAGTGGGGTCGAATCTCATCCAGCCCCGGTCGTCTATGTACGCTTCGACCCAGCTGTGCGCGTCCTGCTGGCGCACTATGAAGTACCCTCCGAGCCCGTTCCATTCGCCCTGCTGAAAACCTGTCACGACGCGCGCCGGGACGCCTGAAGCGCGCAGCAGCATCGTCATCGCAGTGGCGAAGTGCTCGCAGTAGCCTTCCTTTGTGCGCAGCAGAAAGTCTTCGAGAGGGGTTGAGCCGTCCGAGCCCGGCACCGAAAGGTTATAGCTGAAATTCGACCTCAGATAGTTCTGTATTGCCAGGGCCTTCTCCAGCGCGTTCTTCTTTCCCTGCGTCATCGCGGAGGAGAGCCTTTTTATCGTACGGCCGTCGCGGGCCGTATCGAGATACGACGCGTCGAGATAATGGGGCTCGGGAGGACCGCTTGGGATGACGCCCGAGAGGTCTGACCATGCGCTGTACTCAAGGCGCGAGAAGGGGGGCGCCGGAAGGCGAATGGCTCCGGCCGGGTCTACCCAGAGATTCGGAAAGGAGCCTGAGAGCCTGTAGACGCCGGAAGCGGCGAAGAGGACGTCAGTGTCGAGCGGCTCAAGCCATATCCTCTGCTCGACGGATCTTTTGCCCGGCCCGCCGATATTGAAGCTGCCGTCCTCTTTTTTAAGGAGCCTCCTTCCTGCATTGTGCCTGCTCCAGCCGGTGCCGTGATAGAGGTCCAGGGTCGCGCCCCTGATGTACAGAGGCGCTTCCGGCCTCTTTCCGTCAGGCATCTCGATCCTCATCACTACCGCTGAATCGAGCTTTAAAGCGCCTATCGCTCCCAGGTCCATCCTGTCAGAAAATCCGGATACGTTCAGCGTGTCGCTTGCATTTCTCTCGAATATGCCTACTCCCATCCTCGGAATGGAAAAGAAGAGGACGGCTGTGATCAGGATGCAAAAAAGAGAGAGGCCTATTACCGAGAGGAAGAAGCGGACGCCGAAGATGTCGCGGGGCGCGTCCGTCGAGAGTCCCGAGTTCTGGAGGTCCCTCCTGAGGTTGAAGATAATAAGGGCCCATATCGAGAAGATTATATAGAGCGAGAGGATGGCGAAGAAGACAGGGCTTATGGTGCTTGCGGCAGAAGCGAGTATCTGGAAGAAGGCGAGGCTGAAGACGATGAAGTGGTCCTTGCCTGTCCTGAGGTCAAAGAGCTTCAGGGCCAGAAGCACGGTGAGAAACCTCGATCCGGATACTATGAGCTCTCCTGATATCAGAAGAAAGTCGGCGAGAAAGAAGAGGAAGACGGCTACGGCAGCGGTGTTCCATGCGCCGACAGGTATTGCCTTTCTGGTCTTCTGGTTGTAGGCCACGCTGATGATGACGAGCAGACCCGCGAACATGATGAAAGCCGGGCTTATATGTCCTATGAGGCTAACGGCCCAGAGGCCAAGGAGCGAGATGATGTAGGTTACGGTGAGCGCGTGAAAGGCCATTAGACGTCCCGGATAGAGACAGAGGGCTTCCCGCCTGGCAGGCCCTCCATGACGGCAAGCTCTGCGAGTATCCTCATTAGCTGCGCGCGGCCAGACGCATCGGGCAGCTCCCTTTTGAGAGTCTTGAGCCCGACCGACCAGCCCTTTTCGATATGGACTGCGGCAGTAGCCGCGGCCCTCTCGACAAGCTCCTCGAAGAGCGCGGCGTCGTCTCCTTTATGGTTCTCGAAGACGATGACGAGCCTCTTCGAAGCGTCGGCTTCAAATTCCTTCAGAAGCAGCCTCTCTGTTTTTGCGGCGCTCCTCCAGTGGATATGGCGGGAGTCGTCCATGAGGGTGTAATCGCGCAGCCCGTAAAGCCCGGTGCCGTGCCCCTTGCCAATGGCGCGGGCAGAGCCCGCTGAAAGGGAATCATGGGCGGCAATGGCCTTCTCGGGGTGAATTGCCGGAAGCACGAGCAGTTCGCCGGCTATGACTTCGTCCTTGCCCTTCAGGAAGAGGCCGAATGGGAAGCGGGTGGAGACGCGGACCCTGTCAAGCATCGCCCGGCCGCGCTTATTGAAGGTGTATTCGACCGCGGCGGCAGCTCTCTCTCCGGCCCGGAGCTTCA
>MGPL01000043.1:687-2674 GCA_001797415.1 Deltaproteobacteria bacterium GWA2_55_10 | reverse complement strand
CCCTGGTGATGGTCAGGGACCTCGGCAGTTTCAGCATATCCCGCCGTTTTTTCCCCAGGAGCTTTGCCGCCGCGAACGTAAGCCAGGGCAGGGGGGCGGATATGGCGGGCCTCAGGTTCATATTCAGACCGGGACTTTGATGTATGAGAGGATATCCTCTATAAGGGCTGTGCCGCTCCCGGTCCCGGAGTCCAGGGCGTGTTCAGTGGTGATCAGCCTGTGTGCGAATACCGGAGTGCTTAAACGTTTGATGTCGTCGGGTATGCAGTAGTCCCTGCCGGAAATCAGAGCTTTCGCCTGCGCTGCCCTGTATATGGCCACGGTCGCCCTGGGGCTTACGCCGAGTTTTATGGACTTGTGCTCCCTTGTGGCATTGGCAATGGCGAGGATATAGGTGACCAGGTCTTCATCTACGCGCACAGTCGAGGCAAACCGCTGCAGGCCGTCGACCTCTTCGGTCGTGAGCGCCGGGCTTAAATCTTCAAAAGCGTCATGCGCAGAGGACTGGATTATCTCCCTCTCGTGCTCCTCGTCCGGGTAGCCCATTTTTATGCACATGGTGAACCTGTCGAGCTGCGATTCGGGAAGCGGGAAGGTGCCCGCGAATTCGAGCGGGTTCTGGGTCGCCAGCAGCATGAAGGGCCTGGGCAGGGGATAGGTCGTCTTGTCGACCGATACCTGCCGGTCGTTCATGGCCTCCAGCAGCGCGCTCTGTGTTTTCGGCGTGGCCCTGTTTATCTCGTCAGCGAGGATTATGTTTGCGAATAGCGGCCCCGGCTTGAACTCGAATGCGTGGGCCGACTGGTTATATACGGTGACGCCGATGACGTCGGAGGGCAGAAGGTCGCTCGTGAACTGAATCCTCTGGAACGAGCAGTTTATGCTCCTCGCAATGCCGTGGGCAAGGGTGGTCTTGCCGACCCCGGGAACGTCCTCTATGAGGAGATGGCCGCGAGCAAGCAGCGCGGTGATGGCAAGGTCTATGATCCCGGGTTTGCCCCTGATGACCTTCCCGAGGTTTGCCCTGAGGGCGGCTATCCTGGCGTAAGCCTCTTTAAAATGCATTCCGTTCACGCGATGGGAAATTTTAGCAGATACTTTGTGCCCAGTCAAACCGCTGTCTCTGAATGTCTGCGGTCTAAATGTATGGGTTTACTTTTTCCCTAAACCCTTTGGTTGATTTTCGCCAATTCATGTTAAAACTTAAGCGAATTGAGAGTAATGATTTGTTTTTAGGTTGACATTTTGTTTGTTTTTTCTTATTTTAATTGGGATTTCAACTGGATAGCCACGCTGCTTTTAAAATTTACTCATCCTGAGACGGTGCATCTGAGAAGAGTCGTTTTCCTCATCCTTAGCGGTACTCTTGCGCTTATTTTCGCATTAAGCCCTGATTTTTGGGCATATGCCGAGCAAGCCGCCCCTTCAGCCCCCCGCGCCCATTCGGCCTTTGAGCGCTATCTTGAGGCCAAGGGCGTTCCCCTGGTCCAGTTCGGCTATGACCTTTTCAGCGCCTCCGCTCCCTTCGAACCGTCCCAGAACATGCCTGTGAACCCGGATTACGTGCTCGGCCCCGGGGATGAGCTCAGGATAAGCATCTGGGGCAAGATAAACGCCGATTACTCCCTGACAATAGACCGCGACGGAAAGATAAACATGCCGCACGCCGGCGTGCTCTTCCTTAACGGCCTAACCTTTTCAGAGGCAAGGAAGTTCCTTGCGGGCGAGCTTGCGCGGTATTACCTGCCCGCAGAGGTCAAGCTCAATGTTAGCATGGGCATGCTCCGCTCCGTAAGGGTATATGTCACAGGAAAGGCCGAACGGCCCGGTAGTTATAACGTTTCATCCCTGTCTACCATGATCAACGCCCTCTTTGCCGCTGGCGGACGTCAAAGAACGGTTCCATGAGGCACATTGAGCTCAGGCGCGGCAACAAGACGATATCCACGCTGGACCTCTATGACCTGCTCCTGAAGGGCGACAGGTC
>MGPL01000043.1:0-645 GCA_001797415.1 Deltaproteobacteria bacterium GWA2_55_10 | reverse complement strand
CCCTGCCGGGCCGCTTGCGGCCATCTCCGGAGAGGTGAGGTCTCCGGCTGTTTACGAGCTCAAGGGCGCGTCCACGGCCAAAGACCTGATCGAGCTCTCTGGCGGTCTCAACGAGACCGCGTTGAAAGGCAGGCTGCAGATAGACAGGGTCTCGGATAGTAAAAGGGAGGTAGTGCTCGAGACAGACCTCTCCGTGCTCGACCCCGCTGACATAAAGGTCCAGCCGGGCGACCTCCTTAACGTGTATCCGGTCATCGCTGACCGAAGAGTGGTAAGGCTCTCCGGAGCGGTTGAGAGGGGCGGCGAGTTCGGCATAGGGAGCGGGCTTGACGTGCGCGGCCTCGTAATGCTCTCTGGCGGGCCGAAGTATTTCGCCTATACCGATGAGGCCGAGCTTACGAGGGTCACGCCCGAGCCCACTGGCCCGGTCACCAAAAAGGTCCTCATCAATTTGAAAAAGGCGCTCGAGGGCGACCGGGAGCACAATATCGCGCTAATGGAGAACGACTATCTTTTCGTGAGGGCCGTGCCAGAATGGGAGCTTTACAGGACCGTGAATGTCACCGGCGAGGTCAGGTTTCCCGGCGCCTACACCATTAAGAAAGGGCGAGACGCTCTCGTCGTTGATAGAGCGCGCGGGCGGTT
>MGPL01000042.1:18188-18588 GCA_001797415.1 Deltaproteobacteria bacterium GWA2_55_10 | reverse complement strand
GAGGTCTGTTAGCATCCTGAAGACGCCTTCCCTGAAGTCCGCGAGGTACCTCTCGCGGGAGGCGAGGGAGCCCGCGGCCGCTTGAAGCTCGGATGAGAGCCTCTGTTCGTTCTCGAGGGACTCGATGATGATAATGGCCGAGGCCGCGCCCTTGAGCGCGGTCGCCCTGACGGGCATGGCGCGGCTGTCCCTGGAGAACATGCGCGCCTCGATAGCGCAAGACTCCTGGGGGAGCCTGTCCAGGAGCCTTCCGACCGGCATGCCCCTCAATGCCGGCCCCGGATAGCCCGAGAGCGCCTGCAGCCCGGCGCTCGCCTCCGTTATGGTCCCGTCGGCGCCGACTGCCGCGGCCGGGAGTTGGGAGGCCAGGAGGGCGGCCATAAGGCCCGTGTCCCGCCTC
>MGPL01000042.1:17836-17998 GCA_001797415.1 Deltaproteobacteria bacterium GWA2_55_10 | reverse complement strand
CAGGCCGTCATGCTCACATAGTAGCAGTAGAGCGCCGGGGAGAGCACAGCGACGGCGAGGAGCCCGGTAAGCGGGACTGTGAGTTTGAGTGCGGACATACTCTCTCAGACCAGGTCCGGATGGGTGAATCCACAGATGAATGGGGAGTTGGTGAAGTTTCCA
>MGPL01000042.1:16592-17820 GCA_001797415.1 Deltaproteobacteria bacterium GWA2_55_10 | reverse complement strand
GTGTAGTATTTTTATCATTTCTATCAGATCCAATCAAGAAAAAAACGTTAATGAGTGAACAAAGCTCCTTTCGATTATAATCAATTGAGCATGAGGAGCGCCTCGCGGCAGTTCAAAAAACTTTAAATGAGTTGTTTTTTGTGCTAAAAGAAGATGACCAAAGGGAAAGAGGAAGAGAGGATGTTTAAAAAGCTCAAAGCCGGTTTCGAGAACCTCAAGGCCGGCCTCGCGAGGACCCATAACGCCATAATGGGCGGCGTTGAGGCCGCGTTCACCGGCAAATCCAGGGAGGACATACTCGAGGCGCTCGAAGAATCTCTCATCCTCTCGGACGTCGGCGTAAAGGCCTCAGGCGAGATAGTCGACAAATTGAGGGAAGAGCTCGCCGGCAAGGACGAAGAGAGGCTCAAGGCGCTCTTGAAGGAGTCCATATACGACATCCTGAAGAAGGTCGAGAGGCCGCTTGAGGTGACGTCACACCCCTTTGTCATCATGGTCCTCGGCGTAAACGGCGTGGGCAAGACGACCACCATAGGCAAGCTCGCGGCAAGGTATTCCTCATCCGGCAAGTCCGTCATACTCGCCGCCGGCGATACCTTCAGGGCCGCTGCCATAGAGCAGCTCGAAGGCTGGGGCCAGCGCGCGGGCTGCCCGGTAATAAGGCAGTCCCAGGGCGGAGACCCCGGGGCCGTCGTATACGATGCCATGAAGGCCGCGCTCTCGAGGAGGTCGGATATCATCATCCTCGATACCGCGGGCAGGCTCCATACGAAGGTGAACCTCATGGAGGAGCTGAAGAAGGTGAAGAAGATCGCGGGAAGGGAACTCCCCGGCGCGCCGCATGAGAACCTCCTCGTGCTCGACGCGTCGACGGGCCAGAACGCCATAAACCAGGCAAGGCTCTTCAACGAGGCCGTCGGGGTCACCGGCATAGCGCTCACCAAGCTCGACGGCACGGCCAAGGGCGGCATAATCGTCGCCATTGCGAGGGAGCTCGGTATACCGATCAGGTACGTCGGAGTCGGCGAGACGGTCGAGGACCTGAAGGAATTCGACGCCAGGGAATTCGTAGAGGCGCTCATATAAGGGTTTGAGGGGAGAGGCATTGGACGACAGGCTCAAGGTCTTTTACGAGCTCTACGAGAGGCGAAAGAGCTTAAGGGAGTATGCCGACAGGCCCGTTGAGCCCGAGAAGCTCGACAGGCTCCTCGCAACGCTCAACAGGGCG
>MGPL01000042.1:16144-16451 GCA_001797415.1 Deltaproteobacteria bacterium GWA2_55_10 | reverse complement strand
GCCTGGGTCAGGAAGACCGACAAGGTTAATTATGCCTGGGTCGACGTCGCCATAGCAGTCACTGAGATGATAGGCGCGGCCACGGCCGAAGGGCTTGGGGCCTGCTGGATAGCCGCCATTGACGCTGCCGCCGTAAAGGACAGGCTCGGCGTTCCGGACAATGTGGATGTGGTCGCGGTCATTGCCCTGGGTTATCCTGGGGAAGAACTCAGGAAAGAAGAGAAGCCCAGGAAAGCTCTCGCGGAGATAATTCATTATGGCAGATGGTAAGAAGACCGAAGACCAGTACGTGCTGCTCAGGTCGAAC
>MGPL01000042.1:0-15975 GCA_001797415.1 Deltaproteobacteria bacterium GWA2_55_10 | reverse complement strand
TCATCGACCTCGATGCCGAAACGGTCGCAAAATTAGACGAATGGATCAAAAAGGGTTAGAAAAAAGCTATTCTGAAATGTGAAGGCGGGCAGCTGAAAGCTGCCCGCCTTTTTTGTTGCCACTCAGGGTAATACCGCGCGGCTTGCCGCTCTATATTGTTTATGTCCTCTCCCCACGGGGGAGAGGATTGAGGTGAGGGGGCTTTCAAATACTGGCCCCCTCATCCCGCCCTTCTCCCCGGAGGGGAGAAGGAGAAAGATTGCCCTTTACTGCTGCAGGACTCCGCCGATCACAGCCGGCGCGGCGGTCACTGTCGGTCTCGTGCCGATGTCCGGGACCTGGAACTCGGAGATATCAGGCAGCGTGTATGAAGTCAGGGTAAGGCCCGTGCAGTTGGAAGTCCCCACCGACTGCATGCGCTGCTCCTTCTCCAGCGGCTTCACGATGTATTCCGTGGCGTTGTCGCTGGCGTTGACGAGAGTGGCGCCTGCCGGGATGGAGAACTCGGGTATCCACCTTGTGTCAGGCCCGCAGGCAGTATCTCCGCCAGTGTCCTTGTTGACGCACTTGCCGGGTATTCCCCAGAGCTCGCCGAAGCCAGCGTACTGGAGGAAGTAGGTGGACGTATCGCTGCCCACGGTCCTCGCGTACTTGACTGAAAGGGGCGTGTCGAATGTCAGGTACGCGCTCCCTGACCTCAAGGCCGTGAACTGGTTCCAGTTGTTGATCCCGGTCTCCCACGTGTAGAAACTATCGAGGTTCGACCTCGCCTGCCATGAGCAGGTATTGCCTGTATCCCATGAGCATGCGAGCTGCGCGAGGTTTGCCGAGCTTGGCTCGAAGAGCGGCCCGCTTGTGGTGCCCCACTCATAGTTGTTATTAGCGGCTGACTGGATGACAGGCGTCCCTGAGCTCTTCAGCTTCATATCAGAGGCGCTGAAGGCGTAGCTCACGTACTGGAGAGACGGGTCGTCAGGCGGCACGTTCTGGTTCTGCATCGCGCTGGTGTCGAAGAACGGGTCGGCTCCGGTAAGGGAAGCCGGGTCAGGGCAGTTCTCAAAACAGGCAAACGTTGAAGGCACGGTGTCCGTCGGGTAGACCATGTTTTCAAGATAGACTATGACGACCGATGCGTCGCTCGCGGAGCATGAGAACCTGTTGGCGCCCATGTCCCAGCTGCAGCTGTCCAATTTTATTTGTGTGCTGCCGCCCATTGCCTCTGACCAAAGGTAGAGCTCGGTCTGGTTGAGGGCGGTAAGGTCGAGCGTCTCTTGAGGAGAGATGTCCTCCCAGAGCCACGTCGTCCTGTTCATCACGGCGGTCTTGAGGAACGACGTCCCGTTCCACTCTATCCTGTATTCGTTGTTGTCCGAGTTGTCGTGCATCTGGAGAGGGATGCCCTTTATCTCTCCGAGCGTCATGGTCTTTCTCGTATGCTTCTTGAGCTTGCCGCCGACCCTGGCGACCGAATAGGGCACCTCGGTGGCGCCCGAGCCGTAGTTCATCTTGTAGACGGTGGCGCCGTCCGGCACCGAGACGCTGTCCGGGAACCAGAGGCCCCAGTAGCCTATCCAGCCGAAGTAGTCGGTCCCGCCGTTGGTATATTTGAGCGGGAATCCGGAGATCCTGTTTACCCTCGCGCCGCTGGAGCCGTACATCCCGTATCTCCACGCGGTCTCGTCATAGCTGGTCCTGTTCAGGCATACCTCGGCGCCAAGGGCGTCCCTTCTCAGGAAGTAGGAGGGATTGAACGCGAACGCGTAGCTGGCGCTCTCGGACCCGAAGGCGCCCGCGGAGGACATCGATGTCGAGCCGCCGCCGCTCTGTCCGTCGCCGGACCTGTCGACTGTGACCTTCTCGGTAAAGGTCATGTCATTGGTGTCGTCCCCGTTTACGTCAAACCCGCCGTCGGCGATGAATTTGAGGAGCACCTTGCCGGTCGCATCCTCCTCGGACTTGAGATACCCCCTGAACATTGTCCTGGATTCGTCGGTAACGCCGTTGGCCACGGGATGGGCCGCGAAATAAAGGGTGAATATGCCGTACGGGTTGGTTGCGCTTACGGCCTCGGTAATGGTGAGCTTGGCGTACATCATCTTCTCCGGCTCGCTGTCAGAGTTTGCTTCCTCGTGTATCCAGGCCTTGACTATGTGCGGAGAGCCGCCGTCCGCCCTCGATGAGTTCACGACCCAGAACTCGTAGTCCGGCTGGGTCGATCCCGATGACTGGTTTTGCGAGCTCTGGCCGGCCTTTGACGCGTCGTCGTTGCCGCTGCTGCATTGCGAAAGGTCTATCTGGGCCTTGTAGTCGCCCAGGTTCAACATGGAGTCATATCTTGTCTGCCCGAGGGAACAGAGTATCTCGTTTATGATGTCGAACGCCTCGGCCGAGCGCTCCTCCACGTAGACCTGGGTAGTGTCGGTATTGTAATCCGAATTTGCCGGAAGGGAGCCGGGGCTTATGGCCTTCGGGCCTATGACGAGCGGGTTTATGAGCTGCGTAGCAAGAGAGGCCTGTCCGGAAGAGGACGTGTCTACCACGCTTACCTTGCTTGCTATCGCAAGGCTCGTGTTCGCGGGGGTCGAGCTGGTGGAGCTTCCTCCCCCGCCGCAGCCGCCGAGCGAGACTGAAATCATGACCGACGCGGCCAGGATACTTCGAGGAATGGCGTTATTCATCTGTTACCTCCAAAGGGAATACAGGAGGCATGTGTAAGCGCGGAGGCGGGGATCTGCTGGAACGTGAAAAGAAGAGGGGGACTATAAAACGGGACAGGCAAAAAATGCGTTATGGCCGAATGAGCCGGATTCCGGGCTTACTTGAACCTCTCTGGTTGTGAGGTGATTCTAAGTCAGGCCGTTTCAGGCAACCGTGATTTGCGTCACAGTCGCCCCATTTCAGCCCTTCACGCTCCAGAGCGTCCCTTTGGCAGTGTCTTCGAGGACGATGCCCTTGTCCAGAAGCTCTTTTCTTATTGCGTCGGCGCGCGCAAAGTCCTTCTTCTTCCTGGCAGCGTTGCGTTCCGCTATGAGCCTTTCTATCTCTTCAGGCTTCACGGTCGCTCTCGAATTCCTGTCGCTGAAGTATTCAACAGGGGCTTTGTTGAAGATGCCCAGGAACTTCGATGCTTCCCTTATGACCGCGAGAGAGCCGGATATGTCTTCCCATACGCCCCTGCGCTCCCCGGTGGCTTTTGCCTCGTCCATGGCCTTGTTCATGCGGGTGATTTCCTTGAAGAGGTTGCCTATGACCTCGGCGGTGTTGAAGTCGTCGTCCATCGGCTCGAACGCTACATTGAGCCTGTCTCCCACGCATTGGACGCAGAGCTCCGCCTCCAGCACGGTCGGGAACTCCTCCGATGCCCTCTGGAGCGTCTTGTAGAACCTCTCGACCGCTGATTCTGATTCTCTCAGCGATTCGGCCGTGTAGTCTATGGGAGAGCGGTAGTGGCTGGAGAGGAGGAAGAGCCTTATGGCCTCCGCCGTATGCTCCCTGAGCGCGTCCCTTATGTTCAAGATGTTGCCGAGCGACTTGCTCATCTTCTCTTTTTCGATGTTGACGAAGCCGTTGTGGAGCCAGTACCTGACATAAGGGGCCTTGCCGGTCGCCGCCTCGCTCTGCGCTATCTCGTTCTCGTGATGCGGGAAGATGAGGTCCTTGCCGCCGCCGTGTATGTCTATGCTGTCCCCGAGCCATTCCATGACCATCGCGCTGCACTCGATGTGCCAGCCGGGCCTCCCTTTACCCCAGGGGCTCTCCCACCAGGGCTCGCCGGGCTTGCTCGCCTTCCACAGGGCGAAGTCCAGCGGGTCGGACTTCCTCTCGTCCACCTCGACCCTTGCGCCTGATTCAAGGTCGTCTATGTTCTTGCCCGAGAGCTTGCCGTAGTCCTTCTTTTTCCTGACGGAATAGTATACGTCGCCGTCAACCGCGTACGCGTAGCCGTTCTCGATGAGCCTCTTCGTCACCTCGATTATCTTGTCGATGCTCTCCGTGGCCCTGGGCCTGATGTCAGGCAGGCCGACGTTCAGGGCGGCCATGTCCTCGTCAAAGGCCTTGATGTAGCGCTCGGCTATCACCTCTGATGTGGCGCCTTCCTGGTTGGCCTTCTTTATTATCTTGTCGTCTACGTCAGTGTAGTTGCGGGCGTACTTGACCTCGTAGCCCCTGTAACGGAGGTACTTCTGGATTGCGTCGAACGATACCGCGCTCCGGGCGTGTCCTATGTGGCTGAGATCATATACCGTGGGGCCGCATACGTACATGGTGACCTTGCCTGGAGTTGCCGGATTGAAATCCTCCCTCGTTTTCGTAAGGGAGTTGAATAGTTTTATGCCCATTCGATAAGCCTCGCGCTTTAGTTTTCGAACCTTCTAAGCCTTTTTATCGCCTCTTCCCTGCCAATAAGCTTTAATACATTGGCAAGCTCCACGCCTTCGTGCATGCCGGTGAGCGCAAGGCGCAGAGGCATGAGGAGCCTTCTGCCCTTCTCGCCGGTCGCAGCCTTTACGCCCTCGACGAGATCCTTATATGATTCCTCTTTCAAGCCGGGGATAGCATCGAGTGCCAGTCTGAACGCCTTTATGACCTTCTTCGCGTGCTCCTGATTCAGCTCATCTGACTCAGTTGATCCGGGTGAAGGCCCTGTTATAAAGGGCCTTAAGAGGGTCTCAAGCTCTCGTAAGGTGGACGCATTCCCCTTGAGCGCGTCTATGAGACCGGCGGCCTCGGTGTTCAATCCCATCAGGATTGAGAGCTCTTTTGAGCTCTTTATCTGTATCGCGTCTTTATTGTATGACTTGAGCCTGCCCTCATCAAAGCCCGAAGCGGATTTTGAGAGCTTATCTATCGAGAACGCGTCAGATAACTCATCAAGGCCCATGATCCCTTCGCCGGGGTTCCAGCCCAGCCTGGCAACGGCATTGACGATAGCTTCGGGAAGGTATCCTTCGTCGCGTAGCCCCTTCAAGGAGAACTCGCCGTGGCGCTTGCTCAACGGGGTCTTGTCAGGCCCCATGACAAGCGGAACATGGTTGAACAGGGGAGTCTTCAAGCCGAGCGCCTCGAATAGCAGCACCTGCCTCGGAGTATTGGAGATATGGTCGTCGCCCCGTATGACATGGCTCACAGCCATCCGGGCGTCGTCCAAGACGACCGCGAAGTTATAGGCCGCTATCCCGTCAGAGCCCATTATGACGAAATCGCCCAGGGTGCGGCTGTCAAAGCTCAGGAGCCCGTGCACCCCGTCCATGAAAAGGACTTCCTTTACAGGCACCTTGAAGCGGATGACGCCCGGCACGCCGGGGGGCGCGTCAACGGGCTTCAAGTCACGGCACCTGTTGTCATAACGCGACGGCTTGCCCGCGGCTGCCTGGGCAGCCTTCAGCTCTTCAAGCCGCTCCCTGGTGCAATAGCACCTGTATGCCTTGCCCTCTGAAATAAGCCTCTCGGCCTCTTCGGCGTACAGTTTAAGCCGCTCTGATTGCCTGTACGGCCCGAAGGCCCCGCCAATGTCCGGCCCTTCGTCCCAAACAAGACCGAGCCACATGAGGTCATCGTATATGGCCCTCTCGAACTCGTCGGTCGATCTGGCCCTGTCGGTGTCCTCTATTCGCAGGATAAAGCTGCCGTTATTGCGGCGAGCGAAGAGGTAATTGAAAAGCGCCGTCCTGGCGTTACCCAGATGGAGCGGGCCTGTGGGGCTCGGAGCGAACCTTGTCCGCACTATTCCCATCAGCCCTGTTTTCCGGTTACGAGCGCGACCGCGTACGCGCTTATGCCGTCGCCGCTGCCGGTGAAGCCCATGCCCTCTTCCGTCTTTGCCTTTACGTTCACGCGCGCCTCATCGCATTTGAGTACGCGGGCGATGTTCTTCACCATCTCCGGGATATATCCGAGGAGCTTGGGGGCTTGAGCGACTATCGTCGAATCGATATTGCCTATTGATAAGCCCTTTTCATCGAGCAGGGCCGAAGTCCTCGCAAGGAGGTCAACACTCGATGAGTCCTTCCACCTGTCATCCGTCGGCGGAAAGTGCTTGCCGATGTCTCCGAGCCCGGCCGCGCCGATGAGGGCGTCTATAACGGCGTGCAGAAGGACATCCGCGTCAGAGTGGCCGAGCAGCCCCTTTTCAAAGGGCACGACGACGCCCCCGAGTATGAGCAACCTGTTCTCGACGAGCCTGTGTACGTCGTATCCGAAACCTATCCTCATGAGAGATTCTTCCTCTTCTTCAATATGCATTCAGCGACTGCCAGGTCCTCGGGCGTCGTTATCTTTATGTTCTCGTACGAGCCTTCCACGACGCGAACGGCCTGTCCGGTCCTCTCGACGAGCGAGCTTTCGTCAGTGCCCTGAAAGCCTGCTTCCCGCGCCATTCTGAAGGCCTCTTTGAGCACTTCCGTTTGAAAGGCCTGGGGGGTCTGCACTGAAAGGAGGGCCTCCCTGTTAAGGGTCGCCCTCACGAAACCCGCGCTCGTCTCCTTGATGGTGTCCTTTACTCTCACACCGGCGATGGCGGCGCCGTCCTCCGCTGCGGCCTTTATTGCGTCCTCTATGATATCAATGGTCACAAGCGGCCTTGCCCCGTCGTGGACGATAACTATGCCGTATTCCCCTTGAGCCGCCTTCAGGCCGTTCTCGACAGAGTCCTGCCGCTCCCTGCCGCCGCCGACGACATCAATTACTTTTTTGAAGCCATACGCGTCTACTATCTTTTCCCTGCAGAACCCCTCGTCCCCCGGAGGCACGACGATGATTATTGCATCGACCATTGCGGAGGCTTCGAACGGCTCCAGGGTCCTCGCAAGCACAGGAGAGCCGAGGATCTCAAGGTAGTTCTTCTTCTGAGAGCCCATCCTCCTGCCCATGCCGGCAGACGGTATTATGGCGACAGTCCTCTTCCGTTCCTTCTGTATGTTCATGGATAAAATGCGCAAATGAGCCGCGAGGACAAGTTTAATATGATTCAGCGGCTATTTAAAGGGATTTTTGGCAGGCTGTTGAAAAACAGCCTGCTAAGGCAAACCATGGACGGATTGCCAAATTGTGAGACTTGAAAAGTCGAGCAATTTGTAAGACTTGGACGAATTCACTTCGGCCAAGTCGTGGTTGAAAAAGTCCAGGACGGACTTTTTCAACATCCTGTTAGAGCGATGAGGGCGGAGAGTTACTGGAACGCGGCCTTGCGGAGGTCTTCCCTGACCTTCGAGAATATCATGCGGCCGCCGGTGGTCTGCAGCACGCTGGTTATGGTTACGTCTATTGTCTTGCCCACGTGCTCTTTTGCGTTGTCTATGACGACCATGGTGCCGTCCTCGAGATAGCCCACGCCCTGGCCGTGTTCCTTCCCTTCCTTCAAGACGAGGATGTTCATCACCTCTCCGGGGAGCACAACGGGCTTCATGGCGGTTGCGAGTTTATTGAGGTTCAGCACCTTTACGCCGTGGAGCTCGGCGACCTTGTTGAGGTTGGCGTCGTTGGTCAGTATCTTGCCCGAGAGGTCCTTCGCCAGCGCGACGAGTTTGGTGTCCACCTCTTTTATCTCGGGGAAGTCCTTTTCGGTTATCTCGACTATGGTCTTGTTGTTTGCCTGTATCTGCTTCAATACATCCAGGCCGCGCTTGCCCCTTGCCCTTTTGACCGGGTCGGACGAGTCGGCTATGTGCTGCAGTTCCTGGAGCACGAACTGCGGGACGATGAGCCTCTCGTCTATGAAGCCCGTCTCGCAGACCTCGGCTATCCTGCCGTCTATTATGACGCTCGTGTCTATGACAAGGGGCCTCGCCGCGGTCTTGGGCTTCTCATGCACGCCCTTCTGGTGCTCGGTGAAGATGGCGATGGCCTTGTGCCAGTCGAATTCGTCTCCCTTTCTCATGCCGATGGACAGGCCCAGGTAGCCGATTATGATGCTGGTGATGAGATAGATGGCGAGAACGAAGTACTCGCTCTTGTAATTGAGCATCAGGGGATAGGTGAGGAGGTTAGCTACGGTAAGACCGAGGATAAGGCCGATGGCGCCGCCGAGGACGATCCGGAGCGGGGTGCTCCTTATGCGTTTTTCGAAAAAGATGGCGAGGACTGCGATCAGGAGGCCGCTTACGAGGCCTGCGTAGACGAGAGGGCTTTCACCGGCTATCTGGAGAACTATGAGATAGCCGCTGGCAGAGGCAAACAGGACAAGCAGGGTGCGCATCAGGAGATACATCGAGCGTCCCCCTTCACCGCTGCATCAGCCGGACAAGCTCCTCTTCGACCTTCTCTTCCTTTACGTTCCTGGCGATGGAGAGCTCTTTTACGAGAAGGTTTTTTGCGGTATCGAGCATCCTGCGCTCGCCGAACGAGAGTTCCTTGTCATATTTAAGGAGATAAAGGTCGCGCAGCACTCTTGCTACTTCCATTACGCAGCCGCTCTTTATCTTGTCGGTGTACTCCCTGTATCTCCGGTTCCAGGTCTGGTTGTCGAGGCAGACCTCGGAGCGGTCCTTCAATATGTCGTATATCTTGGGGACCATCGATTTTTTTACTATCTTCCGGAGACCGACAGTGGCGGCCGTATCGGTGGGGACCATTATGGTGGCTTCTGTGTCGAGAATCTTTATTATGTAGAAGTTCTTATGCAGTCCCGACACCTCCCGCGTCTCCACGCCCAGTATCATTCCAACGCCATGGGCAGGGTAAACGGCGAGTTCTCCAGTTTTAAAGATGTCGGCAATAGTTTTAGACATGAAAGCCTTTTAGAAGATGAGTGGGGAAAAGTATAACCTTTATACCATAACAGGCATTTTTAGTCAATTTATTTAACCTCCTCGGCCGCAGCCGTATCCGGCTTGAAGACGCCGTCGTCGATATCCGGGTCGACTTCGACGGCCTTGTACTTTATTTCGATTTTTCTCTTTCCGTTTTCGATAGTTATGATGAAGGGTATGTGGGCGCCGGCGACGTCCCTGTAGTCGTCAAGCGAGACATTGAGGTCCTCTTTACCCGGGGTCGCCTTTGAAAACGACTTCAGCCGTCCCGCGTCGTCCCTGCGGATGTCCGCCCCGGCCAGGGCCTGCGTCCCGGCCGTGGTGCCGCCTATGAGAAGGGATGTTATGTCCTCGGGCGCGAGGGAGTAAGGGACATCGGCATCCCCCTTGCGGAACTCCTCTATGCCTTTTTCAGTAAGTACGTAGGTCGTCTCGCCGTCGCTTGAAAGGAGGGCGGCGGTCTGGCCGAACGGGCCGAAGACCTCTATCCTGAATGACGCCGGGCTTTTCGCTATTACATTGGCCCTGCCGCTTACGGGGATGAGCCTTTTGATCTCGACTACGGCCTGGGCCCTTATGGAGGAAGGCACGCGGCCCGGAGGGGGCAGTTCCTTTGGCGGTTTGATGCCGGCGCAGCCTGTTACGGCTATGAGGAAGCTGCAGACGGCTAAAAGGGACCGTCTCACTTGCTGGCCTTGAACTCGTCCCTGAGCTTCTCGAGCTTGTCCTGGAGTTCCGTGCTGCCCGGGTTCACGCGCACAGCCGATTCGTAGGCGGAAAGGGCCTTCTGCTTTTCATTGTACTTCAAGTATGCGTCCCCGAGGTGCTCTATCACGACCGGGTCCTCCGGAAGGAGCTGCAAGGCCTTTTCGAGCTCGACTATGGCCTTGTCGAAATCGCCCTTCTTGAAGTAGACCCAGCCGAGGCTGTCGAGTATGTGCCCGCTATCGGGCTTTATATCGAGGGCCTTCTTCAAGAGCTCCTCGGCCTTGTCCAGCATCACTCCCTTTTCAGCGTAGGAGTAGCCGATGTAGTTGAGCGCGTTCGCGTGGAGCGGGTCGAGGTCCAGGACCTTGTACATGGTCTCGATGACCTTATCATTTGCCTTGGCCTCGTCATAGAGCACGCCGAGCAGGAAGAAGAGCTCAGGGTCCTTTGGCTTTATCAGGGTGGCCTTCTCCAGCGTCTCTATGGACTCGGTATACCTCTTCGCGTCCCGGTATATGGTGGCAAGGAGGCGCAAAAGCTCAACGCTTTCGCCCCTGGCCTGGATCGCCTGTTTGAGCTCGGATATGGTGTTGTCCAGCCTGCCCTGGCGCTCGTATATGTAGGCGAGGTGTATCTTGGAGTCTATGAAGCTCGTGTCCTTCTCGGGTATCTTGCTGAACTCAGTGGCCGCGCCCGCCAGGTCGCCCTTCTCCTCGTAGGTGGTCCCGAGGTAGTAGCGGACCCTGTGGAAATCCGGGTTGGAGGTGAGCACGTCCTTGAACTTGGAGACGGCGTCGTCGTAGCTCTTCTTCTCGAAATATATGAGGCCTATCTTGACCATGGCGTCAAGCCTGGTCTCGTCGTTCTTCTCAAGGGCCTTGAACTGCTCGAGGGCCTCGTCAAGCCTGTTCTGCTGTATGTAGAGCGTGCCGAGCCTGGTTATCATGCCGGCGTCGTGGGGCATGAGCCTGAGCCCGGTGGCGTAGCTCTCTATGGCCTTCTCCGTCTTCTTGTCCAGCTCGTAGGTAATGCCGAGCTCGAAGTATACGGTGCCGAAGCCCGCGTTGATGTTCAACACCTGTTTGTAATATTCGGCCGCGGCCGGGTAATTGGTCCTGTCGAACTCGGTCTTGGCCAGGTAATAATACGCCATTACAGAGTCGGGGTTGACCGAGAGGAGCCTTTTCAGGACCTCGACGGCCTTGTCGTACTGCTTGGTCTTGGCGTACATCGAGCCGAGCATAAGGTAGTTCTTCGCGTTCTCAGGGTCGAGCTCGATGGCGTTGGCGTAATTGGACACAGCTGCCTTCTCGTCCTTCAGGGCCGTGAATATCTCGGCCAGGTACGAATAGGGCTTTGCCTGGGCAGGGTCCTTCTTTATCGCGGTCTCGAGCTCTTTTTTTGCGGACTCAAGGTCGCCGGAGGTCATATACAGGCTGCCCAGGTCAGAGTAGAGCTCGGCTGAGTCAGGGTCGAGGGTTATCGCGCGCTTGTAAAAGTCGATTGCGCCGGCGACATTGCCGCTCTTCTTCAGCATCTGGGCGGCTGTGAAGTAGTAATAGGCGTCGCCCCTGTTTATGGGGCTGCCGATCACCTTTTTGCCGGTCTCCCTGGCAGGGGCCTTCGTAGAGAAGGAAGGCACCAGGAGCGCCGCCGCAAAGGCGGGGAGTATCAGTTTCTTGAAATAGGCTGAATCTTTCACGGCTTATCTCCGCGGCCCTGTGCGCCCGTTGTTCTGCGGCGTTTGAGGCCTTGCTGTCGCCATAAACATCCCCGTATGGCGGTTGTGGAACCCCGGCCCTGCACGTAATCGGCACTATAAAACGGCTACTCTGCCGTTTGTTATAGTAGCATTTGCAAGGTCCAGAGTCAATTGAAACCGGCCCCGGAGTTATGGGGTCGCGGTCAATATGCCCGGCTGTTTTTAAGGAAGATGGCGCGAAAAAGAAAGAGCTGGAGCGGTCAGCGGTTCCGGGATCGTCTTGTCAAATCATGGCGTTTTCAGGCTTCGAGAGCCTGGGGCGCCTTCTTCTCGGCGGATTTTTCAAGCCTCTCCCTGACCTCGGGCAAGAGGTGAATGCCTGAGAAGTCCACTCCGGAAAGGATATCCGTGAGCACCTCTATCCTTTCGGCTGCGGGCAGGCCCCTGTGGATAATGATCCTCCTCTCGCCTCTGAGCCAGAAGATGCCGCCGTGTGAGGCGACCTCCCCTTTCCTGAGCTCCTCGTACGAGAGTTTTATCGAGAGCCGCGCTGCGGCGTCTTCGAGCGATTGTAGAAGTGCTTCGTCCTTCATGGTCGCTATATTTTCACCAAAAGGCATTTTGCTGTCAAGCCTAAAAGCGCGGCGGGTCGAGAAAAGATGCCCTGAGGAGCTATTTATGGACTGACGCCGGCATATCTCTGTCAGGGGGGACAAATTGGTTGACACACCCGGGCCATTGCATTATATTTCATACAGGATTTACAAGGACTCAGCGTTAAATCCGGGGTTTATGGCCTCCAGAGAGACTGCTATTCAATGCCTGAAAGGAGCGGTAAATAGAAATGGGCGAGAATATAACAAACGTTACAGATTCCACCTTCGAGACAATGGTGCTCAAATCCGAAGTGCCTGCGCTCGTCGATTTCTGGGCAAGCTGGTGCGCGCCCTGCAGGGCCATCGCCCCCATCGTCGACGAGATGGCCAACGAGTACTCCGGCAGGATAAGGGTCACCAAGATGAACGTGGACGACAACCCGGCCACCCCCGGCAGGTACGGCGTCAGGGGCATCCCTACCCTCATACTCTTCAAGGGCGGCAAGGTCGTTGACCAGCTCGTGGGCGCGGTGCCCAAGAGCCAGATCAAGGAACTCATCGAGAAGGCCCTTTAGGCCGCTCAAAAAATCCATCCGCCTTGTTCTCATCGTCGCGGCAGAAGCGGCGTACGGCAAAGAGCACGACGCAAATGCATCTGGAGCTTTTTAGGGAGCCTAAGACAGAGTTTTTAAAAATGGTTTTTGAGGCAGGCCTCGCGGCCTGCCCTTTTTTTGCCTTTTTCTTGTAAATATCCCGGAGAGCGGTTAAAATACCGTAAAAAGCCGGGGAATATGAAGATGTCGCATGCAACGGGCCTTCGCGCCCTTTTTACAACATCCTTGCTCGTAACCGCTCTCTTCTTTCTTTGCGCCGGCTGCGGCAAAGATGAGAGGAAGGAAGCGGGGCCGGCCCAATCCGATAGATCTGCCCCGGCAGTCTCTCCAGCGCCAGCGGAGCCGGTAAAGGCGCCGCCATTCAAGATAAAGACCTTCGACGGCAAGGACTTGAGCCTCGAGGACATGAAGGGCTCCCTCGTGGTCGTCAACTTCTTCGCGAGCTGGTGCGGCCCTTGCAGAATCGAGGCGCCGGAATTCGAGAGCGCCTGGTCTAAGCTCAAGGGCCAGGGCGTCAAGTTCGTAGGCATAGCGGTCGACGACACCGAGGAGAACGCCCGCATGTTCGTCAAGAAGTTCGGCCTCACGTTCCCCACGGGCTTCGACGCCACCGGCCAGATAATGCGCGACTACCAGATAAACTTCATGCCGCGGACCTACTTCATAGGAAAAGACGGCATGCTTTTGTACGTGCACCACGGCATGATGAACGAAGAGCAGCTCCTCCTTGCCATAACCCAGCTCAGCAAGGACGAATCCGCCTGCAAGACCTGTTAGGGCGGTTGCGCCGTTGCCGCGGCGCTGATAGACTCGTTTTATAACCGTTATGAAACGAGGTGCTGATGTCTCTCAGGCTCTCCCCTGGCGCCTTGACCGTTCTCGAAAGGCGTTACCTCAAAAAAGACGAATCGGGCAGGGTAGTGGAAACTCCCGAGGAGATGTTCCGCAGGGTCGCGGCCAATATCGCTCAGGCCGAGGCCCTCTTCGGCTCTCCCGGGTCGGCAAGGGGGATTGAGGAGGAGTTCTTCCGGATGATGTCCTCGCTCGAATTCCTGCCGAACTCGCCTACCCTGATGAACGCCGGCAGGAGGCTCCAGCAGCTTGCCGCCTGCTTTGTCCTCCCGGTGGAGGATTCCCTCGACGCCATATTCACCTCTGTCAAGAACACGGCCCTCATACACCAGTCGGGCGGCGGCACCGGCTTCTCCTTCTCAAGATTAAGGCCCTCGGACGACATCGTAAGCTCCACGGGCGGCCTCGCCAGCGGCCCCGTCTCCTTCATGCGCGTATTCAATTCCACGACAGAGGCGATAAAGCAGGGCGGGACCAGGAGGGGCGCCAACATGGGCGTGCTCCGTGTCGACCACCCGGACATATTGAGGTTCATCACCGTAAAGGAAGACCCCTCTGAGTTCACCAACTTCAATCTCTCCGTTGCCGTGACCGACGAGTTCATGAAGGCCCTTGAGGAGGACTCTCATTACAGCCTCGTCAACCCGAGGACAGGGACGCCGTCCGGAAAGCTCAAGGCCAGGGAGGTCTTTCAGATCATGGCACAGAGCGCGTGGCACAGCGGGGAGCCCGGGGTGCTCTTCATCGACAGGATAGAGAGGGCAAACCCCACCCCGCGCCTCGGGCGCTTCGAGGCCACAAACCCCTGCGGAGAGCAGCCGTTGCTCAGTTATGAACCCTGCAATCTCGGGTCGATAAACTTAGGTATCATGGTAAGGGAGGACAGGGGCGGATGGTCTTTTGACTGGGAGAGGCTCTCCCGCGTTGTCGCCCTCGCCGTCCGTTTCCTCGATAACGTGATAGAGATGAGCAAGTACCCGACGGCCGAGATAGACGCGATGGCAAAGGGCAACAGGAAGACAGGCCTCGGGGTAATGGGCTTCGCGGACCTGCTCGTGCGTCTGAGGATAAGGTACGGCGGCCCTGAGAGCCTGCTCTTCGCGGAGGAGCTCATGAAGTTCATAAGCGAAAAGGCATGGGAGACCTCTCGCGCTCTCGCCTCGGAGCGCGGCCCGTTCCCCAATATAAGGGGGAGCGTCTTCGACTCTCCCGGGGTCCTCCCGGTGAGGAACGCGACGGTGACGACCATCGCGCCGACCGGCACATTGAGCATCATAGCCGGGTGCTCCTCCGGAATAGAGCCCTTCTTTTCCCTGAGCTTCATAAGGCAGGTATTGAACGGCGTGAGGATCCCGGAGGTCAACCCGCTCGTGGCCGAGGTATCGAAGGAAGAGGGCTTCTACAACGAAGGCCTCATCGAGCACATATCGAGGGGCGGCGACATAAGGGACCGCGACGAGGTGCCCGAGCGCATAAAGGACATATTCGTCACGGCCTACGA
Source organism: Deltaproteobacteria bacterium GWA2_55_10 (assembly GCA_001797415.1). Lineage (GTDB taxonomy): Bacteria > Desulfobacterota > GWC2-55-46 > GWC2-55-46 > GWC2-55-46 > UBA5799. The sequence continues at coordinate 1,255 of MGPL01000042.1, read as the reverse complement.
GATACCGCCGGAAGAGCATATAAAGATGCAGGCAGCGTTCCAGAGGTTTACCGACAACGCCGTGTCGAAGACGATAAACCTGCCGCCGGAGGCTGCCGTCGAGGACGTGAGAGAGGCCTACCTCGCCGCATGGCGGCTCGGGTGCAAGGGCATAACCGTCTACAGGTCCGGGACAAGGGCCGAGCAGGTGCTCACGTGCAAGAGCCCGCTCTACTGCTGATTAGCAGGGTGTTGAAAAACAACCTGCTAAGGCAATCCATGGATGGATTGCCGAATCGCGAGACCTGTTAGGGCGAGCGATTTGTGAGGTTTGGCCGAATTCACTTCGGCCAAACCGTAGTTGAAAAAGCCATGGATGGACTTTTTCAACATTTCTGTTAGGAGTGGACAACGCCCTCCAAATCTGTTAAAGATTGAGCCTCAATCCACAATGCATTCGAGGCGGCCCGATGAAGATATCCCCATCAATACTTTCAGCTGATTTCACCAGGCTCGGCGAAGAGCTCAACGCCATAGAGAGGGCCGGCGCCGACTACGTCCACGTCGACGTCATGGACGGCAGGTTCGTGCCGAACATTACCATAGGCCCCTTTGTTGTGGAGGCGATAAGAAGGGCCACGGGGCTGCCCCTCGACGTGCACCTCATGATAGAGGAGCCGGAGAGATACATAGACGAGTTCGCCAGGGCCGGGAGCTCCATAATAACCGTCCACGTCGAGGCGACCAGGCATCTCAACAAGACGGTGCAGGCCATAAAGGGGCACGGCTTGAAGGCTGGCGTGTCCTTGAACCCCGGCACGCCCGCAGGCGCCCTCGAGGCCATAATGGACGACGTTGACCTGATACTCGTCATGTCCGTAAACCCCGGCTTCAGCGGCCAGGGCTTCATCCCGTCGAGCCTCGCCAAGATAAGGACGGTGCGCGAGATGATCTCGGCCTCGGGCAGACGGATCGAGCTCGAGGTGGACGGCGGCATAAAGGCCGGCAACATAGCCGAGGTCGCCTCTGCCGGCGCCGACGTCTTTGTCTCGGGCTCCGGCGTATTCTCCATCCCCGACTACGCCGCCACCATAGGCGAGATGAAAAGAAGGCTCTCATCCGTAAAGGCCTGAAGACATAAGCCCCCGCGGGGCTGCCATTTTCCGCCTGACCTGATATAATTAGCAGGGTTAGCACACCCCGGATACATCCTTCCTGATTCTGCCGGCCCAAGACCATACCCCCATTGATATTCAAGGCGCTTTCTAATATCGCG
>MGPL01000041.1:0-6780 GCA_001797415.1 Deltaproteobacteria bacterium GWA2_55_10 | reverse complement strand
GGTGGCCGCGACGATATTGGCGGCAAAGAAAGAGGGCTTCCGTAACCTCTCGGTGCTCTCGCTCCACAAGCTCACGCCTCCTGCGATGAAGGCATTGATGGACAGCGGCGAGATACACATAGACGGCTTCATCTGCCCCGGCCACGTCACTGCCGTTATAGGCGCGCGCGCGTACAGCTTCCTCGCGACCGACTACGGCGCACCTTGCGTTGTCGCGGGTTTCGAGCCTATAGACGCCATCATGGGCATATACATGCTTGTCAGGCAGCTCGAAGAGGGACGCAAGGACATCGAGATAGAATACAACCGCGTGGTCACATGGGAAGGCAACCAGCTGGCCCAAGAGGTCATAAATAACGTATTCGAGCCGAGCGACAGCCTCTGGAGGGGCATCGGCAACATACCCGGAAGCGGGCTCTGGATAAGGGAGGAGCTCTCGGAGTTCGACGCCATGAAGCGCTTCTCGATACCGCCCGGCGCCGACGCAGAGCCAAAGGGCTGCAGATGCGGCGAGGTATTAAAGGGTCTCATTACGCCCGACGCGTGCACGCTCTTCGCAAAGGCGTGCAATCCGGAGTTCCCCATAGGCCCGTGCATGGTCTCTTCAGAGGGCACCTGCGCGGCATTCTATAAATACAGGAAGGTAGCCTGATGAAAGAAAATAAGACCATACTGCTCGCCCACGGAAGCGGCGGAAGCTATTCAAGGAGGCTCGTGGAGGAGGTATTCGCAAAGGCCTTCTCCAACCCTCTCCTTGCCCCATTGAACGACCAGGCTGTATTTACGCTTCCTGCAAAGAAACTGGCTTTCACTACCGACTCGTATGTCGTCAACCCGATATTCTTCCCCGGCGGCGACATCGGAAAGCTCTCAGTCTGCGGCACCATAAACGACCTTGCCGTGGGCGGGGCCGAGCCGGTCTATCTTAGCGCGTCGTTTATCATCGAAGAAGGGCTCAGCATGGAGGAGCTTCTTCGCATAGTCCTTTCCATGGCCAAGACCGCCAAAGAGGCTGGCGTAAGCATAGTGACAGGAGATACCAAGGTAGTGGAGCGCGGCAAGGGCGACAAGGTATTCATCAACACGGCCGGCATAGGCGTTCTTAACATCGACCAGGAGCTTACGCCGGCGAACATCCGCCCCGGCGACGTTGTTATCGTATCTGGCACAATGGGCGACCACGGAATAGCGATACTCACGCACAGGGAAGGCATACAGATGGAGTCTCCTGTCGAGAGCGACTGCGCTGCGCTGCATACGCTGACAAATGCAATGCTGGCGGCTGCGCCATCAGGCATAAAAGCCATGAGGGACCCGACGCGCGGCGGCCTTGCCACTGTATTGAACGAGTTCGCGGCATCTGCCGGGTGCTCAATCTCCATAAGGGAGGACGACATCCCGGTAAGGGAGGCTGTAAAGGGCGCGTGCGAGATACTGGGCTTTGACCCGCTTTATCTTGCCAACGAAGGCAAGCTCATCGCAGTTGTGGAAGCCGGCTCCGTGGAGGCGGTGCTCAAGGCCATGCGCTCTCACCCGCTCGGAAAGGATGCCGCTGTTATAGGCGTAGCCGAAGAAGGGCACAAGGGAAAGGTGCTGCTCGAGACCTCGATAGGCAACAGGAGGATACTCGATATGCTCTCAGGAGAGCAGCTGCCGAGGATATGCTGACACTCGCGGAGGATGCTCTCTGTCATTCTGAGGGAGCGGAGCGACCGAAGAATCTCGTATTTTGCAAATTATACTCAGAGATTCTTCGCTTCGCTCAGAATGACATGCAAATATCAAAAAAAAACCCCGGGTATTTTCCCCGGGGTTTTTAATTTACGCCTCAATATCCAGCAGGTGCCTCCTGCCTTCCAGAAAATCCTCCAGCCTCTTCAGACCCTCGGGGTTGCACCCTGTTATCTTTATATGCATGCCCCTGGGATATCCGGGGTTCGTATTTACCCCGACGACCACGCCTTCGAATTCGCTCAGGGCCTTCTCTTTAGGCGGGATATAGAACCTGAGCTTGAGCTTCGCCCCCTTATCCAAGGGCCTGTCGGTCATGATGAAGACCCCGCTCCTGGAGATGTTCATTATGAAGTCGGCGCAGCTCTCGTTCAGATGGCCCCTGCACTCGACAGACAGGCAGACCGGGAAGCGGACCTTCTCCCTTCTATCTTTGCCGTCCCATTCGACTATCTCGCCATGTCTATCCAGGAAAAGCTTGTCCATCCATCACTCCATCCTGATAAGCACCTTCAAGACGCCTTTCCGGGATGCGTATTCGATAGCCTCGAGCCCATCGTCCATACGGAAGACCTTTGAGACGAGCGGCCTCACGTCTATCCGATTCTCCTCAAGAGCCTGCAGCGCGGGCTGGAATGGTCCGCACCTTGAGCCCAGGAGCGTAACCTCGTCTATGACCAGGCGGTTCAAGTCCGCGCCGTTCCTCTCCGCGCCGGTGGTCTTTAATATCACCGTCCCTTGCGGCCTCACGAGGTCAAGGGCCGTTGAAAGGCCGTCCCCGCTCCCCGTGCAGTCGACCACGAGGTCGAACTGCTTACCAAGCCCGTCAGGACTTGTGCGGCAGGGGATGTTCCTGGCCTTCAGGAGCGACAGTTTTTCCTCGTGCCTGCCGATTACCAGAAGAGAGCAGTCCGTGGAGGCCATGACCTGCGCCACCAGAAGGCCCAGCCTGCCGTCTCCGAGCACGCAGACTCTGGTCTCATCGTTCACCCTCACCTGCTCCAGAATCTCGTAGGCAGCGGCAAGGGGCTCGACAAAGACAGCCGCCTCGTCGGTAATGGACTCAGGCAGGGGATGAAGGTTCCTGAAAGGGAGCGTAAGGTATTGCGCAAACGCCCCGTCCTTCCCGAGAATCCCCAGGACCTTTCTCGACGGGCAGTGGTTCTCGACCTTGTGAGAGCAGTACTCGCATCTGCCGCAGCCGATGTTTATCTCCCCGACGACGCGCTTACGGAAAAGCCTCTCGTCGGCGCACTCTTCTATCACGCCCACGAACTCGTGGCCGGGCACGCCCTTGAAGCCCATGTAGCCCTTTGCTATCTCAAGGTCCGTGGCGCAGACCCCCGCCAGCGTTACCCTGATGAGCGCCTCGCCCGGGCCTGGCTTTGGCGCCGGGTAGGCGGCGTCCATCCTCAATCCGTTATGCCGAACTATCGCCTTCATGGAAAAAGTATATCAAAAGCACACTTGCAGCGCACCTTTTAAAAAAAGCCCTTTGTGACCAATATCACATTAAGGTACTTACAATGTCCCTATTTTATATCTATTAGTTTTTTTGGACAGGAACAGGCAGCAGATGCAAATCCCCCATGAATTGAACTGCAACTGGCTCAAGCACTCGAAACGCGCCATAGGCTTCATCGTCCCCCACAAAGGCATCCTTTCCGTCATAATGCTCCTCACGATCATCCTCGCCGCGCTCGGGGCCCTCGAACCGCTCGTCATGAAATACATCTTCGACAAGCTGGGCACCGGCGTGATGATGTCGCTCCTCACCGGCATCCTCATGCTGGTGGGCCTCAATATCGCGCGCGAGGCCGTAAACAGCCTCTCCAACTGGCTCGCCTGGAGGGTGAGGCTGGACGTAAACTACGGCATACTCGAAGCCACCGTGTCGCGCCTCCACACACTGCCGGTCACCTATCACAGGCAGGAAACAGTGGGCGGAATAATGACCAAACTCGACAGGGGCGTAAACGGCTTCGTCGGGGCCATATCCGACATGGCCTTCAATGTCTTCCCCGGCGTAGTCTACCTCCTCATATCGCTCTTCATCATGTTCAAGCTGGACGCCAGGCTCTCGTTCATAGTCCTCTTCTTCGCGCCCTTGCCTGCCCTCATCGGCATGTGGGCCGCTGACGAGCAGACCCAGAGGGAGCGCATGCTCGTCGAGCGCTGGACAAAGATATTCTCACGCTTCAACGAGGTGCTCACCGGCATATTCACCGTAAAGAGCTTCGCGATGGAGGACGCGGAGAAGCACAGGTTCATGTCAGGCGTGGTGAGCGCAAATAAAATGGTGCTCCGCGGCGTGGGCATAGATACAGGCGTAGACGCGGCAAAGAACATAATCGGCATCCTCGCCAGGGTCTCGGCGCTTGGGGCGGGAGGCTACTTCGTCATCAAGGGCGAGATAACCGCGGGCACGCTCGTGGCGTTCCTGGGCTACGCGACCGGCCTCTTCACGCCGGTGCAGGGCCTTACAGGCGTCTACCAGACCATGCGCAAGGCCACGGTCTCTCTCGGGATAATCTTCTCGATCCTCGACGCGCACGATCACATGAGCGATTCGCCCAAGGCAAGGCCGGTACGGGGATTGCGCGGAGACGTCTGTTTCGACGGAGTGAGCTTCTCATACCAGAGCGAAAGACCGGTATTGAACAACATCTGCCTGCGCCTCAAGCCCGGCGAGTGCGTAGCACTCGTGGGCCCCAGCGGCGCGGGAAAGACCACCATAGCCGCCCTTCTTCAGCGGCTCTATGACCCTGAATACGGGTCCATCATGATCGACGGTTCGGACATAAGGGAATTGAAGCAGCGCTCTCTCAGGGCAAAGATTGGCGTGGTATCGCAGGACGCGCTCCTTTTCAACGACACCGTCGGCAACAACATCGCCTATGGCAGGCCCTGGGCCTCGAAGGACGAGATAGTCGCGGCCGCAAAGTCGGCAAACGCCCATGACTTCATAATGCGCCTGCCAAAAGCCTATGACACCGTCATAGGCGAGCGAGGCGGCATGATCTCGGCCGGCGAAAAGCAGCGCGTAAGCATCGCGCGCGCCATCGTTAAAGACCCGCCCATACTCATACTCGACGAAGCCACTTCCTCCCTCGACGCGGAGTCGGAACTCGCGGTTCAGCAGGCTCTCGTGCGCGTCATGGAAGGGCGGACCACCCTCGTAATAGCCCACAGGCTCTCGACGGTCGTCGGAGCCGACAGGATACTGGTCCTCAAGGACGGTCAGATAATAGAGTCCGGAAGCCACCATGAGCTCTTGAAGACAGGCGGGTACTATGCCAGCCTCGTCGAATGCCAGTCCAGGGGCCTTGCCATAAGCGCCGCCTAAGACCTTGAGAGAACCTTTTTGTAAAAAGGTTCTTCCCAGCTTCAGCGGCGTTTCTTCTTACTGAATACTTCCTTGTAGTAGATGCTGTATGCCTGGATGGGGCAGTGTTCGCAGTCAGGGTTTACGGCCTTGCAGGTCTTTCTTCCGTGAAGGATGAAGAGGTGGGTGGTCTTTGTCCATCTTTTTGGAGGTATGACTGAGGTCAGGTCAGCTTCGATCCTGTCAGGGTCGTCGGCGTCCGTCAGGCCAAGCCTCTGTGAGACGCGCTTTACATGGGTGTCGACCGCGAGCGCGTCCTTGCCGAAAGCGTTGCCCAGGACTATGTTTGCGGTCTTTCTGCCCACGCCCGGCAGCTCCGTGAGCTCTTCAAGCGTATCCGGCACCTTGCCGCCGTGCTCGTTTATAAGCCTCGCGCAGCACGCCTTTATGTTCTTTGCCTTGTTCCTGTAAAAATTTATGGAGCTTATGTCATCTTCAAGCGTCTGAGAGGCGCCGTAGTCCTTTGCCGTCCTGTATTTCCTGAAGAGCGTTTCGGTTACCTTGTTTACGAGCTTGTCGGTGGCCTGTGCGGATAGTATCGTTGCGATGAGGAGCTCGAGCGGGTTTTTGAACTCGAGCGCAGTGCGGGGGTCGGGAAATTCCTTCTCCAGTATATCGAGGACCTTCGCGGCCTTCTCTTTCCTGTCCACGGCGCACCGTCCTCCGGGCAATGATTTTTCCGGCTCAGTACGTCCTTTCGATGACGAAATCAGCTACCGCGAGCAGGGCAGCTCGCTCGACGGTCGGCTCGAACATGTCGAGTTCCTTCTTGGCGCCGTCTATATACGCCCTTGCGCGCTCCATCGTGTACTCGATCCCCTTGTACCTGTTGATTATCGCGATGACATCGTTCAACTGCTCCTGCGTGATGTCGTCGCCTTCGACAGCTTCTTTGATGATAGCGCGCTCTGCCTCAGTGGCAAGGCTCGAAGCCCTTATGAGGGGCATGGTGACCTTGCCTTCCCTGAGGTCGTTGCCTACCGATTTGCCGAGGTCTTCGTCTGTCGAGACATAGTCCAGGCAGTCGTCCATGAGCTGGTACGCTATGCCGAGCCCCATGCCGTAGTTCGCGAGAGCATCCTCCTTTACGCTCCCTGATTCAGCCAGTATGCCCGCGACCCGGCCGGCGGCGGCGATAAGGACAGCTGTCTTGTTCGTGACCACGTCCAGGTATTCCTGCTCGGTCGTCTCCGAGTCGCTGTGCTTTATGAGCTGCAATACCTCGCCCTCGGCCATGCGGGTGGTCGTATCAGAGAGCACCTGCAACACCCTCATGTCGCCGTGCTTGACAGTGAGGAAAAACGCCTTTGAGAAGAGGTAGTCGCCGACAAGGATGCTCGCGCCCTCGCCCCAGACGGTATTGGCCGAGGCGGCTCCGCGCCTCAGGTTGGCGTTATCGACAACGTCGTCATGCAGCAGGGTAGCCGTGTGTATGAACTCGACGACGCCCGCAAGCGGTATGTGGTTAGAACCCTTGTAGCCGCATAGCCTTGAAGATAACAGGAGCACCATGGGCCTGAACCTCTTGCCCCCGCTCTTCAATATATACTCGCCGACCTTGCTTACAAGATAGACGTTGGAGTTGAGGTTCACACTGAACCCCTGCTCCATCGCGGATATATCGTCCTTTATAATGTCAAATACTTCCTGAATCTGCATGCTTG